>NZ_JBFAIV010000002.1:0-467181 GCF_040654875.1 Streptomyces sp. NPDC050610
GCAGGCTAGAGTTCGGTAGGGGAGATCGGAATTCCTGGTGTAGCGGTGAAATGCGCAGATATCAGGAGCGGCCGCACCCCTCTTGTGTGTCAGATCTCGTATGTCAGACCCGGGCCGCGATCTCGCCCAGGTACGCCTCCGCCTTGGCCGGCTCGTAGAAGAAGTTCTCGAAGTCCGACGGGTCGTTGAAGCCGTTGGCGAAACGGTCCGCTATCGGCTGGAACTTCCCCGCCGCGCCGATGATGTTCAGGACGTGCTCCGGCGGCGGGGCCAGCATCGCGTTGGTCCACTTCGTGACGTGCCGCGCCGTGTGCCAGTAGCGGTCGAACGCGGCCTGCATCCACTGCTCGTCGAAGGGCTCGTCGCCCCGCTCGACGATCGAGGCGAGGTACGAGGCCGCGCATTTGGACGCCGAGTTGGAGCCCTGCCCGGTGATCGGGTCGTTGGCCACGACCACGTCCCCGACGCCGAGGACCAGGCCGCCGCTGGGCAGCCGCCCGATGGGGTGGCGCACCGTCGGGGCGTAGCGCCCGGCCAGCGTGCCGTTGGCGTCGGTCAGCTCGACCTTGGTGGCCCGCGCGTACTCCCAGGGCAGGTACCGCTCCAGCAGCTCAAGGGTGACCGCGAGGTGCTCGTCGGGGTCCTTTATGCCCTGGAAGACGTCGAGCGGGCCGCCGGGCACGCCCTCCCAGAAGAGGATGTCGGCCCGGCCGGAGTTGGTGAGCGTCGGCATGACGAACAGTTCGCCGACGCCGGGCACCAGGTTGCAGCGGACCGCGTCGAAGCCGGGGTGCTCGGGGCGCGGCCCCATGCCGTGCACATAGGCGACGGCCAGCGCGCGCTGCGGCGCGGCGTACGGGGAGCGCGAGGCGTCCCGGCCGAACATCGACACCAGCTCGCCCTTGCCCGCGGAGACCAGCACCAGGTCGTAGCGGCGGGCGAAGAAGTCGAGGTCGGAGACTGCCGCGCCGTGGATGACGAGCTGCCCGCCGCGCTGCGCGAAGGTCTCCATCCAGCCGGCCATCTTCACCCGCTGGTCGACCGACTGCGCGTACCCGTCCAGCATGCCGACCCAGTCGACGGCGCGCGAGGAGTCGGGGGCCGCGACGGAGACGCCGAGGCCCTTGATGCGGGGGGCCTGGCTCTCCCAGAAGTTGATCTGGAGGTCGCGCTCGTGCTGGAGCGCCGTGTGGAACATGCACTGGGTGGACATGACCCGGCCGGTGCGGACCTCGTCGGCGGTGCGGTTGGACATCAAGGTGACCTCGTAGCCCTGCGACTGCAAGCCGAGGGCCAGTTGGAGGCCGGACTGGCCGGCTCCTACGACGAGTATCTTCCGCATGGTTCTCCAGCTCTTATTCGGGGGTGACGTCGTGCGCGTGGCCGACCATGGCCAGCAGCGATTCGACCACCGTGATACGTCTGCGGGCATCCATGATCACAACAGGTACGCGCGGAGGCACGGAGAGCGCGTCGCGCACGTCCTCCTCCTCGTAACGGGTCGTGCCCTCGAAGTGGTTGACCGCGACGATGTACGGCAGCCCGCAGCTCTCGAAGTAGTCGAGCGCGGGGAAGCAGTCCTCCAGCCGCCGGGTGTCGGCCATCACCACCGCGCCGATCGCGCCGCGCACCAGGTCGTCCCACATGAACCAGAAGCGCTTCTGGCCGGGCGTGCCGAAGAGGTAGAGCACCAGGTCGTCGTCGAGCGTGATCCGGCCGAAGTCCATGGCGACCGTGGTCATGGTCTTCTCCGGCGTCGCCGCCAGGTCGTCGACGTCCTCGCTGGCCGCGGTCATCACGGCCTCGGTCCTGAGCGGGGTGATCTCCGAGACCGTGCCCACGAACGTCGTCTTGCCGACGCCGAACCCGCCGGCCACGACTATCTTCGTGGCGACCGGCGCCCGGGTACGGTCCGTCTGCCAGCTCTGCAACCCCTCCTCGGCGGCCGGCGAGGCCATCACCGTGTCAGAGTCTGCGAAGTCCACTCAACACCCTTTCCAGCAGCGCGCGGTCGGGCTGGCCGGTGCCGTGCCCGGTGCCGTAGACGCGGATCTTTCCTTGGTCGGCCAGGTCGCTGACGAGCACGCGCACGACGCCGAGCGGCATCTTGAGCAGCGCGGAGATCTCGGCGACCGAGCGCATCCGGCGGCACAGCTCGACGATGGCCCGCATCTCGGGCATGACCCGCGAGTTGAGGCCGCCGGATTCGAGCTCCCGCCGCTCCTCGGCGGCGTCCAGCGCCGCCACGAAGGTCTCAACGAGCAGGACGTGTCCGAAGCGGGTCCGTCCGCCGGTGAGCGAGTACGGGCGTACCCGCGCGGGTTTCTTGTCCGAACCGCGGACGGGCAATCGGCGTGCGGAGGTCACTGTTCTGCCTGCCTTGGCTCCATCGACTTCCGCAGCTCGCTGCGGAGTTCAGGGGTGAGGACATGACCGGCCCGGCCCACGAAGAGCGCCATGTGGTAGGCGACGATGTTCATGTCGCAGTCGGGGGCGGCCTGCACGCCGAGCAGCGAACCGTCGCTGATCGCCATGACGAACAGGCTGCCCTCGTCCATGGCCACCATCGTCTGTTTGACGATGCCGGCTTCCATGAGCTTGGCGGCGCCCGTCGTCAGGCTGCCGAGGCCCGAGACGATCGTGGCGAGGTCGGCGCTGGAGCCCCGGGGCCCCTCGTGCGCCGCCGGGCCGGGGGCCGCGGCGCTCTGCTCCGGGTCGGAGGAGAGCAGCATCAGGCCGTCCGAGGAGACGACGGCCACCGACCGTACGCCCGGCACCTCTTCGACCAGGTTCTCCAGCAGCCAGTGCAGGTTACGGGCCTCGGTGCTCAGCCCGTACGTACTCGGCGCATTCAATCGCGTGCCTCCTCGGCAGTGCCATCCTCATCCAGCGCCCCCGCTTGCTGATGGTCAGTGTTCCGCATCTTCATCCCCGCCGTGATCTCGGCCTCGGCGTCCCGGCGTCCGTCCCGCGCCCCCTGCTGGAAGCCGCCGAGCTGACGCCGCAGCGCCTCCGCGTCGACTCCCCTGCCCTGACGTGGTGCGGAGCCCTGGAGTGTCACGGTCCGCGGGGTGCGCTTGGGGAGGCCCTTGCCCGTGGTCCGCTGATCGGCTTCATCCGCGAACGGGTCGGCGAAGGGGTCGGCGAACGGGTCGGCGGGGACGGATTCGGCGGGGCGCAGCCGGGCCGCCCCGGCGGGGTGCGGCAGGTCGGCCGCGGGCCTCGCGTGCTCGTCGGGGCCGGGCGCGTACGCGCTCGCGACCTGGCCGGTGACGGGCGGCGGCACGGCCCCGGTCGGCGCGTCCGGCACGGCTCGTACGGGCCGCTCGGACGCGTCCGGTGGGGTGGTTTCCGCGCCGGAGGAGGTCTCGCCGGACCGCCGGGCGTGTCGGCCGGCCGGCGGCTGCTGCGGGTCGGGGATGGCGGCGAGCTGGATGGTGCGCTCGGCCGCCTCGATGAGGGGGTCCGGGTCGGCTTTCCGCTCGGGCGGGGCGGATTCGGGCGTGTCGGGGCTCTGGGCCGGGGTCTGGTCGCGGCCTTGGCCTTGGCCCTCCTGGTCGCGGTCTTGATCCCGGTCCCGGTCCCGGCCTTGGTCGCGGGCTTGGCTCTCGCGATCCCGGCCTGGGGTACGGCCCTGGTCCGGCGACGGTCGCGCCGGCGCCGGTTCCCACGGTCCGATCGGGTTCGCCTCGGCGGCCGGGCCCGGTGTGGGCTGCCGCTCCGGGCCGGTGTTCTGGCGCGGCACCGCGGCCGGTTCGGCCGGCGGCGTGCCGTGCTCCGGACCGTCCCCGCGCGTCCCCGGCCCGCCCGCGGCGAGCGTCTCGCCGGTGCGCGCGGCGTTGCCCGGGAGCGCGTTGGAGTTGGCTTCCGCTATCGAGCCGGGCAATTGGACCGCCGGAGCCCCGGCGCCGCCCGGCACGACCGGCGCCGGTCCCAGCCCCGAGGGCCCGGTGGGCAGGAGCGCCTTCGGGAGGACGACGACCGCGGTCATGCCGCCCTGCTGCTGGGTCCGCAGCTGCACCCGCACGCCGTGCCGGGAGGCGAGCTGCGCCACCACGTAGAGCCCGAGGCCGAGCGTCTGCTCGCCGTCCGCGGTGTGCGCCTCCTGCGGGTCGGCCGCGGTCAGCAGGGCGTTGACGGCGGCCAGCCGCTCGCCCGGCATGCCGATGCCCTCGTCCTGTACGGAGAGCATGACGTCGCCGCTCTCCAGCAGCCAGCCGGAGAGCTGCACCCGGGCGTCGGGCGGCGAGAACGCCGTCGCGTTCTCCAGGAGCTCCGCGACCAGGTGGCTGGTGTCGTCGGCCGCGAAGCCGGTGACCTGCGCGTGCGGCGGCAGGGCCTGGATCTGCACCCGCTCGTACTTCTCGATCTCGCTGATGGAGGCGCGCAGCACGTCCAGCAGCGGCACATTGCCGGGGTGTCCCGAGCCGTGCTCCGCGCCCGCCAGGACCAGCAGGTTCTCGCTGTGGCGGCGCATGCGGGTGGCGAGGTGGTCGAGCTTGAAGAGCGTCTCCAGCCGCTCGGGGTCCTGCTCGTTGGCCTCCATGGTCTCGATGACGGCCAACTGCCGCTCGACGAGGCCGAGGGTGCGCAGCGAGAGGTTGACGTACGTGCCGTGCACGGTGCCGGTCAGCGCGGCGATCCGCTCGCGCAGCCGCGCCTGCTGGGCCTGGAGCTCCGTGCGTTCGTCGGCGAGGGCCTGGCGGGCGCCGATGAGCCGGGTCCGTTCGCCCTCCAGCTGGGTGATGCGCTCCCGCTGGCCCGCGGCAGTCTCGTGCAGCGTGTTGACGGACCGTACGACCTCGGCGAACTCGTCGTCGCGCCCCTTGAAGGCGACGGGCCGCTCCCCCGCCGGGTCGGCGGCGACGCGCCGGGCGCCGAGCCGCAGGGCGGCGAGCGGGCGGGTCATGGAGCGGGCGGCCTGGGCGGTGGCGCCGACGGCGACGAGGAAGCAGAGGGCGAGCAGCGCGGCGTCCAGCTCAAGGGCGGTGACGTCGTCGTCCCGGAGCTTCTCCAGCCGGGTGGTCTCGCTGCCGGCGAGCGCCGATTCGACGCCGCGCATCCGGTCGATGCGGGCGGTGAGGGCGGATTCGACGTCGCTTTTGGAGAGGTCGCGGTCGGCCGCGGAGAGTTCGGAGCGGGCGGTGAGGCGGGCGAGGTAGTTGTCGGCCGTGGTGACGTCGGGGCCGTTGACGGTGGCGCTGTAGGAGTCGCGGGCGGTGGCGGGGGCGAGCTGCTCGAAGTCGGCGGCCGCGGACTTCTCGCGGATCTCGGTCCGCTGGGCTGCGGCGGTGAGCTGGTTCTGCGCGGGGCCGTGCGCGGAGAGCGCGCCGAGGAGCAGGCCGCGGGTGGCCGACGCCTCTTCGACGGCCCGGCCGAGCGGCGGCAGGGCGGCGGCGGAGCCGATGCCGGCGCGGGCCGGGAGCTGCTGCGCGAGGGTGTCGGCGACGCCGTGCAGGGCCTGGACGGTCTTGGTGTAGGCGTCGAAGGTGTCGACGGCCTTGCCTGGGCCGGTCAGGGCCTGCTGGCGGGTCTTGGGGAGCGCGTCGAGCAGGGCGCGTACGGGACCGGGGGCCTGGCCGCGGTACTCGGCGACCTGCCGGTCGACGCGGGCGCGCTGGCTCTCGGTGACGCCGCCGGTGCCCGTGGCGCGGCCGGCGGCGACGAACTGGGTCATCGAGTCGCGCTCGTCGGCCAGGGAGTGGGCGAGGGCGACGGCGCCTCTGTTGGCTTGGGAGAGGTCCACGAGGTGCTGCGCGTCGTGGAGGTCGTCGACGGCGCCGAGTATGCCGGGGACGCCCGCGCCGAGCACGGCGACGGCCGCGACCGCGACGGAGACGACCAGTCGGTTACGTACGCGCGCGGTGCGCCGTCGCGCGACCGTCGTCTGCTGCTCGTGTGTACCGCCCCGAAGCCGCTTTTTCCGCACCGGTGCTCACAATCTTCGCTCGCCTGTCCCTATGTGGTGCCAGGAGGTGACGACGGTTCGGTCAACGGCGCGGACCACCCCTGGTGCCGATTTCGACTTTTGACCCTTTCAGCCCGGATCAAGGGTGGGTGCCCATCGCCTCCCCAGCCACTCCAAGGAGTGAACATCAACCAGAAGCTGACCCTCAACTTCTGTGCGGGGCCTGTGCGGCCCTGGGAAGGGGGCCGGCTGGAAAACCTCTTGGGGGCCTGGAAGGATGCCCGCCCGCAGCTCAGAGCCCTGCCGGGCGCCCGGCCGCCGATTCGCCGGCCGCCCCGAGGATGCCGCTCCCGGCTCGGGCGGGTCCCGGCCGCGCCCCGCGCGACCCGCGCCGCGCGTCCGCGTGCGGCCTCCGGCAGACTGGCCGGATGCGCATCGAACTCGCCACCCGGCCCGGAGATCCCCAACGCCCCAATGAGGACTTCGTGTCGGTGGCGCTGCCCGCAGGTGGACAAGGTGGAGCAATAGTGCTGCTGGACGGCGTGACGCCGCCGCCGACCGACACCGGCTGCACGCACGGCGTCCCCTGGTTCGCGTCCCGGCTGGGCGGCTCGCTGCTCGAACTGTGCGCCTCGCGCCGGGAACTGACGCTCACTGAGTGCCTGGCCGAGGCGATCGTCCGGACCGCCGACGCCCACCGCGAGAGCTGTGACCTTTCTCACGTCCGCACCCCTCAGGCAACCGTCGTCGCGGCCCGCTGGGACGCGGAACGCGTCGAACATCTGGTTCTGTCCGATTCCGTACTGCTCATCGAGCGCCCGGACGGCTCGGTGGACCCCGTCCTCGACGACCGCATCGACGCGCTGGCCGCCCTCGGGCCGGTGACGGACGACCAGCGCAACGCCGAGGGCGGGTTCTTCACCGCCGCGGCCGACCCCGCCGTGGTCGCCCGCGCGGTGACCGGGACGGCGCCGCGTACGGACGTACGGGCCCTGACCGCGCTCACCGACGGGGCGTCGCGCTGGGTGGAGATGTTCGGCGAGGGGAGCTGGCAGGACTGTCTGGCGGTGCTGCGCAAGGAGGGGCCGGACGCGCTGATCGACCGGGTGCGGGCGGTGGAGAACACCGATCCGGACGGCGGGGCGTTCCGCCGCTGGAAGCGCCACGACGACGCGGCCGCCGCCTTCATCGAGCCCTGACCTGCCGGGCTCCGCCGACGGGCGCGCCGGAGGTCAGGCTTCCGCGCGGGCGTTGAACTGGTGCAGCAGCCGGGCCAGTTCGGCGATTTCCGCACGGTCCCAGTCGGCGAGCCTGCGCACGTACTGCGCGCGGCGGGCGTCCCGTACGCGCGTGAAGCGGGCGCGGCCCTCCTCGGTGAGGGAGAGGAGCGAGGCGCGGCCGTCGGCCGGGTCGGGGGCGCGGGTGACGAGGCCCAGCTCGTCCAGGGCGCGCAGTTGGCGGCTCATGGTGGCCTTGCCGACGCCGAAGTAGGCGGCGAGGTCGGTGGCGCGCTGGGGGCCGCACTCCTGGAGCCGGACCAGGAGTCCGTAGGCGGCGGCCTCCAGTTCGGGGTGGACTTCCCTGGCCATCTCGCCCGAGGAGGCGCGGGCCCGGCGCAGGAAGACCGCCAACTCGCGCTCCAGGGCGAGGAACGCGCGGTCGTCCGCGCTTCCGGCAACGGTGCGGTCGCCGCCCTCCGCGGGCGGCGGGGTCCCGGTGTTGTGCACGTCAGCGCCCTCTCCAGCTGTTCAGGTCTGAAACTTTCCGCTCACCGCGGTCGTATCGCCGCAGCTTGGCCAGTATTTCGCAGGATTAGACCAACGGCAGCACCCGGCCCCTCTATCGCCGCACCCTTCCGCGCCCGTAGCGTCTGGCCTGTCATGGCCACTCCAACCCATGGTTTCTACACCGGCAAAGGGCGGGAACAAGTCATGATGTATGAGGACATCCCCCACTGAGTCCCTCGGAGGCACGCATGCCCGAGCACAGATCCGGTCCGGCCCGCCGCGGACTCCGCGCGCCGGCCGGGAGCCCCTTCGCTCTCGTCTCCCTCTGCTCCGCCCTCGCCCTCCTGCTCTCCCTCCTGGCGCTGCCCGCGACGGCCGCAGCCGCGGACGGCGCCCGGACCGCCCGCCCGGACCGCGGCTCCGAGCCGTCCCACCCGGACCGCGACTGGATGGGCTCGACCCTCCCCTCCCACGAGCCCCACGCACGCGCCGGCCACGTCCCGCGGCCCCGCCTCAGCGCCTCCGTCGAGGGCGTGGACGTCTCCAGCCACAACGGCAACGTCAACTGGCAGACCCTGTGGAACAGCGGCGTCCGCTGGGCCTACGTCAAGGCGACCGAGTCCACCGGCTACACCAACCCCTACTTCGCGCAGCAGTACAACGGCTCGTACAGCGCCGGCATGATCCGCGGCGCGTACCACTTCGCCACCCCCGACACCTCCTCCGGAGCGGCGCAGGCCGCCCACTTCCTCGCCCACGGCGGCGGCTGGTCGCGGGACGGCAAGACGCTGCCCGGCGCGCTCGACATGGAGTACAACCCGTACGGCGCGGCCTGTTACGGCAAGAGCGCGAGCGCGATGGTCGACTGGGTCCGCGACTTCTTCAACGCCTATAAGGCGAAGACCGGCCGCGATCCGGTGATCTACACCTCGACCAGCTGGTGGAAGGCGTGCACCGGCAACTACGCCGGGTTCGGCGCCGCCGATCCGCTGTGGATTCCCCGCTACGGCCCCTCGGTCGGCGAACTCCCCGCCGGATGGGGCTTCTACACGATGTGGCAGTACACCTCGACGGGCCCGACCGTCGGCGACCACAGTGTCTTCAACGGAGCGTACGACCGGCTCCAGGCGCTCGCCAACGGCTGACGGCGACCGGCCGGACGAGGGCGGGCGCCCCCTGGACGTGTACGGGCGGACGCGTCCGTACACACGAGGGCGGGCCCCCGGGCATCGGTGCCGGGGGCCCGCTCGCTCGCTCAGCCGCTCACATCAGGCGGTGATGTCAGCCGCACAGCCCCGCCGGGCGGGTGCGCGTGACGAGATCGGTGTAGCCGGTGGTGCCGTCGATCCACACCACCTGCTTGCCGCCCGCCGCCACGGGCGAACTCTGCTCGCCGCGGTTGCAGGAGACCCGGTTCCTGGCCTTCCCGTCGAGCGAGAGCTGCCAGAGCTTGGGCAGCGTCTCGTTGCGGTACTCCGTGTCGGGCAGCACCGTGTTGACCGTCACCGCCTCCTCGGAGACCGTCAGGTCGAAGGGGAAGAGGGCGTTCGGGCCCGTCTCCTTGCTGATGTCGGCCGCCCCGGTGCCGTCGGGGTTCGCGCGGCGCACCGCCATCTGCCCCTCGTCCGTGGCCACCTCGTCCGCCAGCCAGTAGACGCCGGAGCCGTTGATGCCGGTCTGGCCGATGCCCTCGGGGGCGCCGAGCTGCCCCATCAGGGTCGTCTTGCCGGACTTGAGGTCGAGCACCTCGGTGCCCAGCTTGTACGTGCCCGCCTCGGGGTAGAGCTTGGCGTACGCGATCCGGCCGCCGTGGATCGACGGCAGCGCCGAGCCCAGCTGGTACTTGCCGCCGTCCACGTAGGTCGGCTCCCGGTCGCCGGGCCGCAGGTAGCCGACGTGCCGGCCGCCGAACGGGTCCATGGACTCGAAGGCCACCACGCCGGCCTCGACCCGCAGGCCGGAGACGTCGGTGGTGCTGGTGTAGAGCTTCTTGATCGGGCCGCCCGCCAGCGGCCGGGACAGGATGTCCAGGCTGGTCGTGCCGTAGGCCGCCCAGACCACGGTCTTGCCGTCGGTCGCCGGGTAGACGTGGAAGCGCCCGTCGTTGGGGCTGATGAGCTTGGGGTGGCCGGAGCCGTCGGCGCGGCCCGCGTAGACCGAGTACGGCTCGGAACCGTCGTCGTTCGACTTGGACGTGACCCACCAGCCGCCGCCCGCGCCCACGCCCGTACCGGCGGTGTTGAGCTTGCCGAGGAGCTGGTCGGAGTCGACGCCGAGGGCGTTCTCCCAACCGGGCACGATGCCATGGGCGTTGAACGACCGCTTGACGGCGTTCAGGTCCTTGGCCGAGACCTTGAGGTCCTTGGCGGCCGCGAGCACCGCGTTGCGCCCCTCGGTGAAGCCGTCGAGCGGCGTCATGTACGCGGTCAGCGCCTTGTACACGATCTTGTCGGCGAGCACCCGGCCGACGTCCTCGCGGATGTCCCACAGCGCGCCGGAGAAGATCGTCGAGTTGAGGTGGACGCCGCCGTTGTCGGTGGCGAAACCGACGCCCAGGAAGTTCTTGGACGTGGTGTGCCCGTCGTTGAGGTCGCGGAAGGCGCACTCGCGCGGGGTCTTGGTGCGGCAGAGGTGCTCGCCCAGCAGCCCGGAGTCCGGGTCGTCCATCGCCATGCCGGCCGAGTCGACGTCGATGGCGTTGCCGAAGTAGTCGGCTATGCCCTCGTTCAGCGCGCCGGACTGCCCGGCGTAGACGAGGTTCGCGCTGTTCTCGACGACGCCGTGGGTCATCTCGTGGCCGACCACGTCGAGGTCGGCGGAGAGCGTCTTGTACTCGTCGTCGCCCTGGCCGTACACCATCTTGGTGCCGTCCCAGAAGGCGTTGATGTACGGCAGGCCGTACTGGGTGACGCCGACGAGCGAGTTGATGGTGCCGCCGCGCCCGTCGAGGCTGTCCCGGCCGTGCACCTTCTTGTAGTAGTCGTAGACCTTGCCGGCCGCCCAGTGGGCGTCGACGGCGCCCGCCTCGGTGGCGTCCGCGCCGAAGGCCGGGGTAGGGGAGCCGAACTCCTTGATGCCGGCGGGCCACCGCCCGGAGACCTCGCTGACGTCCTTGCCGCGCACGTCCCAGGTGGAGACCAGGTTCTTGCTGGTGCCCCACATCCGCGAGTAGTCGTTCATCGTGTACTCGTTGCGGGACGCGTCCTTGTAGAGCCCGAGCGACACGGCGCTGCCGTCGTACTTGACGCCCGATCCGGTCGTGCCGGGGAAGTCGACGGCGGGGGCGCCGGCCGTCGCCTTTCCGCCGTTCGCCCGCGTCTTGGCCGACTTGAGCGCTTTGGCTGTTTTATTCGCCGACGTGCCGAACGTCTTGATACTGCTGTACTGAAGAAGCGGGAATCCCGCCTTCGCGTCGACATAGACCTCGCGCTGAACCGGCTCACCGGTGGCCGGATTCGTACCGTGCACGGTGACGTGGTGCGCGAGCATCCCCTCGCCCTTGGGCAGCACGACGAGGCCGCGGGAGGTGCCGGTCAGCGCCTTGGCCGACGCGGTGCGGACGCCCTTGGCCGGGGCGATGTCGCCCTTGTCGAGCTTGGCGCCGCCGAGCTGACGGGCCGTCGCCGTGACCGCCCGCCGGACGGCGGTCTCCTGGGAGACCGTCGCCTTCGTGTCGGCCTTCAGCCCGGTGAAGTACTTGCCGGAGGTGCCGGTGACGGTCCGTTTGCCGCCCTGGCGCTCCATGCGCACGACGTACTGGCCGCCGAGCACGTCGACGCCGTGGTGCTTCTGCTGAAGCCGTACGGTCTCGTCCGCGCCGCTGCGCACCGACTGGGCGGGCGCGAGGTCGCGCCGCGGGTCGGCGATCCGGTAGCGGCTCTCCTTGCCGGCGAGGTGGGCGCGCGCCGCGTCGGCCGCGCTGCCCGCGCCGTCGGCGGCCTCGTGAATGCCGGACACCAGCGCCGGAGTCTCGGTGCCCGTACCGGGGATCACCTCGGCCCCGGGCGCCTGTCGCGGTGCGGCCGCCTGGGCGGGGACCGCGGTCACGACAAGAGCGGCGGCGCCGATCAGCGCCGCCACTCCCGTCATGCCGCCGGCCCCGCCGGCTCTCGATCTTCCTGTACGTGCTCTGGACTTACGCAAGGTTCCCCTCCCGTACGTACCTGACCGCCGGAACATCTCTGGGCAGCGATATGCAACCTGTGATGAGTCGGACTATCAATGGGGCGGGGTGGGTTGGGGGCTGTTATCGGACACATGTGCCGACTTGGAGTCAGGGCGCGATTACGGATACCATGATTTTAGTTGCCATAGGCAACTAACAATAGGGGCAAAAACGCCTGCGTGAAACGCCGCCGGACCGCGCCGACCAGCGCTCCGGCTACGGGAGGAACCCTCAATGTCCAACGCCGACCCCACATTTCGCACATACGTGGAGGAAATCCTTGAAGCCCTGACCAACACCCCCGACCGCGAGGCCCTGGTCCACGGGGAACGCCGGATCAGCGCCGGGGAGTTCACCGAACTCGTCCACCGCATGGCGCGGGCGCTGGACGCCCAAGGCGTGGCCCGCGGCGAGACCGTGACGCTGCTCAGCGGCAACCTGCCGGAGACCGTGGCCGCCCGCTACGCCGCCGGTCTGCTCGGCTGCCGCGTCAACCACCTCTACAACAAGCTCTCCGCCGAGTCCCAGGCGGTCATCGTGCGCGACGTCGAGACCCGCGCACTGCTCGTCGACCCGCGCCTCACCGACCGGGCCGCGGAGGTGGTCGCACAGGCCCCGGTGGAAACGGTCCTGACGCTGGGTCCGGCGGCGACCGGCGCCGACCTGCTGGAGCTGGCCGCCGCCCAGCCCGCCGACCCGTTCCCCAGCCAGGCGCGGCCCGAGGACGTGGCCACCATCCGGCACACCGGCGGCACCACCGGCCACCCCAAGGGCATCTGCACCACCTACGGGCAGGGCCGCTGGTTCCGTTCCGCGACGCTGGATCTGGAGGACTCGCACCGGCAGCTGGCGTGCACCACCCTCGCGCACGCCGCGGGCATGATGGCCGACGCCACCCTGACCGGCGGCGGCACCGTGGTACTACAGGACGACTTCGACCCCGCGGCCGTGCTCGCCGCGATCGAGCGCGAGCGGATCACGCAGCTGTTCATGCTGCCGCCGCTGCTCTACCGGATGATGGACCACCCGGACGCGGCCCGCACCGACACCTCCAGCCTGCGCAACCTGGTCTACGGCGGCTGCCAGTCGTCGCCCGCCCGGATCGCCGACGCCATCCGGCGCTTCGGCCCCGTGCTGGTCCAGGGATACGGCCAGAACGAGGCCGGCGGCATCAGCATCCTCGGCACCGAGGACCACGACCCCGACCGCCCGGACCGGCTGCGCTCCGCCGGGAAGGTGATGGACGGCGTCGAGGTCGCGATCCGCGACGAGGACGGCCGAGACCTGCCGCACGGCGAGCACGGCGAGGTCTGCGTCCGCTCCTCCCAGCTCATGGAGGGCTACTGGAAGCAGCCCGAGCTGACGGCGGAGGTGCTGCGGGACGGCTGGCTGCACACCGGCGACATCGGGTTCCTGGACGACGAGGGGTATCTGACCATCGTCGACCGGCTCAAGGACATGATCGTCGTGGTCGGCGGCCATGTGTACACGACCGAGCTGGAGGACCTGCTCAACTCGCATCCGCGGGTCCTGCAGAGCGCCGTCTTCGGCGTCCGGGACGCCGACCGCATGGAGCGCGTGCACGCCGTCGTGGTGCCGGCGCCGGGCCATGAGGTCGACGGTCAGGAGCTGCGGGACATGGTGCGCGAGGAGCGCGGCGCGATGTACGAGCCGGCGCACATCGCCTTCATGGACACGCTGCCGCTGACGGACGTGGGGAAGCCGGACAAGAAGGAGCTGCGCCGCCTGGCCGAGGCGGAGCGGGAGCTGACGGCGGCTCACTGACGGGAACGGCCCGTACGCGGCGCGGGCCGCGCACACGGAACCGGCCCCTCCCCCGGGCCGCCTGGGCGACCTGGGCGGAGGGGCCGGTTCCACCGGGCGGCCCGTTCGCGTCCGTCACGGCCCGTCACGCCGCGACCGGGACCTCCGTACCCGTCGCGGCCGCCGCGGCGGGCTGAAGCGCCAGTTCCAGGACCTGGCGGACGTCCGAGACCGGGTGCACGTCGAGCCGGTCGAGGATCTCGGCGGGTACGTCGTCGAGGTCCGGCTCGTTGCGCTTGGGGATGACCACCGTGGTGATACCGGCCCGGTGCGCGGCGAGCAGCTTCTGCTTGACGCCGCCGATGGGCAGCACCCGCCCGGTCAGCGACACCTCGCCGGTCATCGCCACGTCCGGGCGGACCTGGCGGCCGGAGAGCAGCGAGGCCAGCGCGGTGGTCATGGTGACGCCCGCGCTCGGCCCGTCCTTCGGCACGGCCCCCGCCGGTACGTGCAGGTGGACGCCGCGCTCCTTCAAGTCGCCGACGGGCAGCTCCAGTTCGGCGCCGTGCGAGCGCAGGAAGGAGAGCGCGATCTGCGCGGACTCCTTCATGACGTCGCCGAGCTGCCCGGTCAGCGTCAGCCCCGCGCCGCCCGTCTCGGCGTCGGCGAGCGACGCCTCGACGTACAGGACGTCGCCGCCCGCGCCGGTCACGGCGAGACCGGTGACCACGCCGGGCACGGCGGTGCGCCGCTCGGCCGGGTCCTGGGCCGACTCGGGGGTGTGGTGCGGCCGCCCGATCAGGCCGCGCAGTTCGCCCGCGCCGACGGTGAACGGCAGCTCCCGCTCGCCGAGTTCGTGCTGGGCCGCGACCTTGCGCAGCAGCCGCGCGATGGAGCGCTCCAGGTTCCGTACGCCCGCCTCCCGGGTGTACTCGCCGGCGAGCTTGCGCAGCGCCTCGTCCTCCAGCACCACCTCGTCGTCGCCCAGCCCCGCGCGCTCCAACTGCCGCTTGAGGAGGTGGTCGCGGGCGATGGTGACCTTCTCGTCCTCGGTGTAGCCGTCGAGCCGGACCAGCTCCATGCGGTCGAGCAGGGCCTCCGGGATGGCTTCGAGGACGTTGGCGGTGGCGAGGAAGACGACGTCGGACAGGTCGAGTTCGACCTCCAGGTAGTGGTCGCGGAAGGTGTGGTTCTGCGCCGGGTCGAGGACTTCGAGGAGGGCGGCGGCCGGGTCGCCCCGGAAGTCGGAGCCGACCTTGTCGATCTCGTCGAGCAGGACGACGGGGTTCATGGACCCGGCCTCCTTGACGGCCCGTACGATCCGGCCGGGCAGCGCGCCCACGTACGTACGGCGGTGGCCGCGGATCTCGGCCTCGTCGCGGACGCCGCCGAGGGCGACGCGGACGAACTTGCGCCCCATGGCACGGGCGACACTTTCGCCCAAACTGGTTTTTCCGACGCCCGGCGGGCCCACGAGCGCGAGCACCGCGCCGCCGCGCCGCCCGCCGACGAGCCCGAGGCCCCGGTCCGCGCGGCGCTTGCGGACCGCGAGGTACTCGGTGATCCGCTCCTTGACGTCCTCCAGCCCGGCGTGGTCGGCGTCCAGGACGCCCTTGGCCCCGGCGATGTCGTACGCGTCCTCCGTCCGCTCGTTCCACGGCAGTTCGAGAACGGTGTCCAGCCAGGTCCTGATCCAGGACCCCTCAGGGCTCTGGTCGGAGGACCGCTCCAGCTTGTCGACCTCCTTGAGGGCGGCCTTGCGGACGTCGTCGGGCAGCTCGGCGGCCTCGACGCGGGCCCGGTAGTCGTCGCCCTCGGCCGCATCCGACTGGGATTCGCCGTTGAGCTCGGACAGCTCCTTGCGCACGGCCTCCAGCTGGCGGCGGAGCAGGAACTCGCGCTGCTGCTTGTCGACGCCCTCCTGGACGTCCTTCGCGATGGACTCGGCGACGTCCTGCTCGGCGAGGTGATCGCTGAGCCAGGACACGGCGAGCCGCAGCCGCGCCACCGGGTCGGCGGTCTCCAGCAGCTCGACGCGCTGCTGGACGGAGAGGAACGGGGAATATCCGGAGTTGTCGGCGAGCTGAGAGACATCGTCGATCTGCTGCACCCGGTCCACGACCTGCCAGGCGCCCCGCTTGCGGAGCCAGCTGGTGGCGAGGGCCTTGTACTCCTTCATCAACTCGGCGACGGCGCCGGGCACGGGCGCGTCGGGAGCGCTCTCCTCGATCTGGACGCCCTCCACCCAGAGCGCCGCCCCGGGCCCGGTGGTCCCGGCCCCGATCCGCACGCGGTGGACGCCGCGGATCAACGCGCCGGGGTCCCCGTCGGAGAGCCGCCCGACCTGCTCGACGGTGCCGAGCGTGCCGACGGCGGCATACGTCCCGTCGACGCGCGGCACCAGCAGCACCTTCGGCTTCCCGCCGCCGGAGCCGCTGGACCGCGCGGCGGCCTGCGCGGCCTCCACGGCGGCCCGTACGTCGGTGTCGGAGAGGTCGAGCGGCACCACCATGCCGGGCAGCACGACCTCGTCGTCGAGGGGCAGCACAGGGAGGGTGAGCGGTGTGGACGTCGAAGCCATGATCTTCCCTTCAGCAGGCAAGTTGAGCTATATGGACTCAATGCATATGAGGCTCCTGTTGTTCCCCGGCGGGTGTTCGCTGTGAGCGATCACGGCGGGCTGTCCTGTGGTGCCGAACTCTGCACATTCCAGCTTTACTCTGCATCCGATCTTGCGTAGGTCAGAGTTACCTTGCGTCGAGGGGCGGAGTTAGCAGAACGTGGTCAGTGCGTTAGGGGTGGTGCCCGGCGGTGTGCCGGGGCCGCCGCGGGTGGGGTTCGAGGTCGGGTACATCGACGCGGGCGGGTCGGAGCTTCGGCGCCCGCTGGCGGATGTGTGGGCGGTGCGGTTCGAGGATGCTGCGCCGGTACGTAGGTTCAAGCCGTACAAGGGACAGCGGCATCTGCCGGGGCTGTGGTGGTCGTCGACGGTGGGCGGGCACATCGGGTACGAGTCCTGGCTGGAGCGCGATCATGTGATGTTGCTGGACTTCGACCCGGCCGTGGTGGGGATCTCCTCGCAGCCGTTCTGGCTGTTCTGGGCCTCGGAGACGGGCAGGGGCGTCTCGCATGCGCCGGACTACTTTGCCCGCCGGGACGACGGCGGCGCGACCGTGGTCGACTGCCGTCCGGTGGATCGCCGGGGGTCGCGGGACTGGGCGAAGTTTGAGGAGACTCGGGCGACCTGCGCCCAGGTGGGGTGGGAGTTTCGGCTGGTGGGGGCGCCGGATGCGGTCGTGGTGCGCAATGTGCGGTGGCTGGCGGGCTACCGCACGCCCCGGCACCGGGTGGAGCCGGTTGCCTCCGGGCTGCGGGAGGTGTTCGCCGAGCCGCTGGCGCTGATGGACGGGGCCGCGGCGGTGGGGGATCCGGTCGCGGTGTTGCCGGTGCTGTTCCATCTGCTGTGGTCGCACGAGCTGGTGGTGGATGTGTCGGTGCCGCTGCACGCCGGGACGCTGGTGTCGCCAGGGGCGGTTCGGTGACGGCCGGACGGAATGTCCCCGTGCTGCGGCCCGGGGACTGGATCACTTATGACGGCGGGAACCACCAGGTGGTGGGCCTGGCGGGGGCGTCGGTGCGGCTGCGCTCGCAGGGCGGGGTGGAGTCGGTGGTGCTGGCGTCGTATCTGATGGCGTCGCCGGACTTCGCGGTGACCGGCTCGGATCCGCTGCCGGCGCTGGAGCCTTCGGGTCTGCTGGCGGCGCTGCCGGAAGCGGTGCGGTCGGCGGCACACGAGTGGGAACGGCACATGGTGGAGGTCGAGACGGGTCTGCCTCTTGGTGCCAGTCCGGGCATACGGCCGCGGCCCGAGTACGACCCGGCCCTGCGTTCGCTGATGGAGCGGATCGCGGCGAAGGCGGACGAGTTGGGGGTGAGTCTGCGCACGATGCAGGCCCGCAGGTCACGTTACGTTCAGCAGGGGGTTTGGGGACTGGTCGACCAGCGGGCGACGCGGACGTGGGAGACGACGGGACGGGCGGATGCCCGGCTGGTCACGGCGATCTGTGAGGCCCTGGACGCGGAGACGAACACGTCGACGGGGACCCGGTCCCGGCTCATCCGCCGGGTGGTCAAGATGGTGGAGGCCGCCCACGGCGAGGGGGTGGTGCCGCTGCCGAGCAAGAGCACCTTCTACAAGCTCGTCGATGTGCTTTCCACGGGGAAGCACACCTTCGGTTCGGCGGTCACTCGGCGGCAGGCGGGGAACCGGCCCGAGGGGCCGTTCACGCCGACGTTCGCGGACCGGCCCGGGGAACAGGTGCAGATCGACTCCACCCCGCTGGATGTGATGGTGGTGCTCGATTCAGGGCTGACCGCCCGCGCGGACTTGACGATCGCGGTCGATGTCGCGACCCGCACGATCTGTGCTGCGGTGCTGCGGCCGGTGGGCACGAAGGCGGTGGACGCCTCGCTGCTGCTGGCCCGGATGCTGGTGCCCGAGCCGATGCGGCCGGGCTGGTCAGCCTCGCTGCGGATGGCTGCTTCACGGATGCCGCACCTGCGGCTGCTGGACGTGGACGCGCGGATGGAACAGGCCGCCGCGAAGCCGGTGATCGTGCCGGACACCGTCGTCATCGACGGCGGGAAGGTGTTCATCTCCGACACCTTCATCCGGGCCTGCAACCGTCTCGGGGTCTCCGTCCAAAGATCAAGACCACGCACGCCTACCGACAAGGCCATCGTGGAGGCCACCTTTTCCGCGATCAACTCGCTGTTCACTCAGCATCTCGCCGGCTACACCGGAGCGAACGTCTCCCGCCGCGGCGAGAAGGTCGAGGACCAGGCCGTCTGGACGCTCCCCGAGCTCCAGGACCTTCTTGACGAGTGGCTTCTGGCCGGGTGGCAGGCCAGACGGCACGACAGTCTGCGCGACCCTTATCGGCCGAAGCAGGCGATGTCGCCGAACGACAAGTACGCCTCGCTGGTCGCGGCCTGCGGCTATCTTCCTCTGGTGCTGCGAGGCGAGGACTACCTGGAGCTGCTGCCGGTGGCCTGGCGGGCGGTCAACGACTACGGCATAAAGATCAGCTACCGCACCTACGACAGCGCGGACCTGGGGCCGCACCGGCGCCAGCACTCCGGCCATTCGGCCAAGCGCGGGCTCTGGGAGGTGCATTACGACCCCTACGACCTGTCCCGGGTATTCGTACGCACCCAGCAGGGCTGGATCGCCGTTCCGTGGGTCCATCTGCCGCTGGTCAACGCCCCGTTCGCGGACTTCACCTGGAGCCACGCCCGCCGTCTGGCCGCCGAGGCCGGTCTCGATGACACCAGCGAGGCGGTCGTCGCCCGCGTGCTGGACGAGTTGCTGACCCGTGCCGAGCACGGGCCGGACAAGCGCACGGCCAAGGTCGTGGGCCGCACCCGGGTGGCGGCCGCCGTCCATGCGCCCGCCGCGGCCCCCGCGATCGACTCCGATGCCGCATCCGAACCGGAGCCCGAGGTCCAGCCGTCCGCGACGGTGGTGCCCTTCGGGGTCTTCGATGCCCACGCCGAAGCCGAAAGGTGGCTATGAGCAAGCCCTCCCCTGCCCGCACCCCGGACACGGACATGGCCGACCAGGCTCCGCCGGACAGCCCGCTGACCACCAAGGAGGGCTGGCGGCACTTCGTCGGGCGCGAGCCGGTCCCGCCCCGGCTGCTGACCGCCGCCGAGCGGGCGGCGCTGAGCCGGTCCGAGCGTCTTGGTGAGGATGAACGGCGCCGGGAGTATCACGCCGACCTGCCGATGGTGAACACTCCGACCATCCGCAAGGTCATCGCCACGTCCCGGCTGCTGATTCAGCTCAACCGCAACCAGATCTCCGCCCGCCGCGGCGTGATCCTCTCCGGAGCCTCCGGCACTGGGAAGACGACCGCGCTCACGCAGTTGGGGCGGGCTCACGAGCTGGCCATCCGCAAGCAGCACCCGCGGGATCGTCACCGGCTCCCGGTCGTCTATGTCACCGTCCCGCCAGCGGCCACACCGAAGATGCTCGCGATGGAGTTCGCCCGCTTCTTCGGCCTGTCCTTCCCCACCCGGGCCAACGTCACCGACATCGTGGACGCGGTCTGTGCGACGGCCGCCCATGTCCATGCCGACCTCGTACTCGTCGACGAGCTGCACAACCTGAACCTGGCAACGCGGTCCGGGGCTGAAGCATCCGACCAGTTGAAGTACTTCGCGGAACGGCTGCCCGCCACCTTCGCCTACGCGGGCATCGATATCGAGTCCCGGGGCCTGTTCGCCGGCACCCGGGGACGGCAGATCGCCGGTCGTTTCGTCGTCATCCCCGCCGCCCCGTTCTCCCACGCCACCGACCAGGACCACGGCACCTGGCGGGCGCTGGTCGCCACCCTGGAATCTATGCTCCGGCTGCACCGCCACGAGCCTGGCACGCTCGCCGAGTTGAGCGAGTACATCTTCCACCGCACCGGCGGCATGATCGGCAGTCTCTCCCAGCTCATCCGCGGCGCCGCCGTCCTCGCCGTCGAGGACGAGAGCGAACGCATCACGCAGGACCTGCTCGCCCTGGTCCCGATCGACTTCGCCGCCGAGCAGTCCGAGCAACTCACCGCACCGGCCAAGCCCCCCTCCCGCCGGAGGCGCGCGGCCTGATGCTCGTGCGTACTCTGCCCGACCCCGTCCCGCCCGCCCGGCACGAGATCGCCGCCTCCTACATCAGCCGCCTGGCCACCCTCCACGGCCTGGACGTCAACGGCCTCTGGACCCAGGTCACCGAGCGGGAGAAGTCCGGCGGCATGCGCCGCGTCGTCGTCCCCGAACGGCTCGCCGCCCTCACCGGCCGGAGCGTTCACGCCCTCGCCGGAGCCCTGCCGGAACTGCGCGACCCACAACCCGAGTGGGCGATGTTCCGCCACCAGCCGCAGACCGGCTGCCACCGCTGCGACGCCCAACATGCCGGCGGAAAGGTGACCCGGCTCCTGCCGCACCACCGCTACGTCTGCCTGCGCCACCGCACCTGGATCGGACCGCCCGACGTCAACCAGCCCGCGGCCGACCTCGACGAGATCCCGGCCATCGTTCACTCCCAGCGCCGTCACCTACGGCTGCTGCGTCGCCATGGCTGGGCCGCCACCTACGACGCGGTACTGACCGCCTTCAGTTTCTGCGGGCACATCTGGGACACTGTCCGCCCGCCCGAGGACCGCCGGCACGTCTGGCACACCTGGGACGCACGGGCCCGCGTCCTCATACCCGACGACGAGACGACCGCCTTCCGCACTTACAGCACCTCGAAGCTGTTCGCCGCGGTCTATCCCGAAGCCGTCGGCCTGGCCACGCTCATCACGTCGCCCCACTGGCGCCACCGCGCGGGCGGGACTCTCCTCGACCAGCTCCGCTTCCTCGACGAGATCAGTCGCCGCATCAGCTACCCCTACACCGACAAGCCCGAGCTCGGCGACGCCATAGCGCACTGGGCCACCGTCGACTCCTGGCGACCGCCGTCCTCTCCGACGAACACGTACAGCCCAGCCAGGGCCCAGTGCCTCCTCCCACCTCTCCACGGCGGCAGCCTCAAGCGGCACGAGAAGAGCGCGCTCTGGTTCAGCCGGAACCGCAAGGCCGGATCCGCCCTGCTCCGGCACAACCACATCCGCCCCGTCATCGACCGCGCCTGGGCCCAGGACTACGAACGGATCGAAGGAGCCATCTGGCATAGCAAGCGCACCGACCAGCAACTCCTCGACCAGACAGCCCGCGAGCGAGTGGAGCAGAAAGCGGGCCGCTGACCATCCGACCTCGAAGTGCCGAGACAGCAGTCCGCCGGGGCCGATAGGTCTCGCAGTTGAAGAAGTCGAGTCGGCCCCGTTCAAGCAGACACCTCATACGTTGCCGGTCAGCCAGCCGCCGAGAACCACCCCACAAATCGTCACCTACAACTAGTCCTCACATGTCTTCCTAGCTGTGTTCCTAACAGTTTTCATAGATGGATTCCTAAGGCACCCGCTGAAGTGATGAGTCGGTGTGCCCAGTCGCGCCGCTCAGTCACTGAGGTCCCGTCACGAACTGTGGCAGCATGGCCATATGACGACGGCAAGCACTCCAGCAACCTCTCCAGCTCAGCCGGGAACACTGCCCCAGCGGGACACCATCCGCCTCCTCCTGGAGCGCTCATCACGCCCCAACCGCACCGTCCCCATCCGCAGGGAGTTCCTGCAGAAGGGCCCCAAGGGGACCCCTACCCCAGGCCAGCTCTGCGAGCTCGTCCGCAAGTCCCAGCCGCGGGCGCTCGACCTCTACCTGCTGGTCAGTGCCGTCACAAGCGGCGGCGACTTCGACGTCACTGAGTGGGCGACTACGTGGGCCCGCTCGGTGGGCAACTACGACGAGACGGCCGGGCCAACTACCGTCTCCAGGGCCTGGAAGGCACTCCTCAACCTGAAGCTGATCGAGAGGAAGAGGGGTGAGAAGGGGAAGGCCACCATCATCAAGCTCCGCGAGGACGGTTCGGATACCCCCTACACGCCGCCCAGCAGCAGCGGCGGGGACCCGTACTTCCAACTGCCCTACGAGTACTGGGACCACAGCCTGAACGAGTCCCTGAGCCTACCGGGCAAGGCCATGCTGCTGATCACTCTCAGCCAGCGCAAGGAACGATTCACACTCCCCCAGGATCGGATGCCGAGTTGGTACGGCATCTCTGCCGACACTGCTGGCAGGGGGCTCACGGAACTCCAGGACAAGGGCGTTCTTGCGCATGTCGAGGACGAGCCGTTCGACACGCTCAAGACCCGGACCGGCTTGGCTTCCAGGCCCGTCTACTCCCTTCTGGCTCCGTTCACGCCGCGCGGCCTGGGATACGCCACACCGCGGTCGGGATCGACGGCCGACGGCCATTCCAACGTGCAGTCGAAGGCGTCTTGACAGCGCCAAGCTCCTGCATGCCGCACCGCTCCGCCCCTGGTTGGCGCCGGAAGGAACGGTGCGGCACTACCGCCAGTAACTACCTGACAGTTGGAGAACACCAGTGAGCAACCCCGAAGTGCAGCGTCGCCCCGAGTGTTCCCCCCTCCATGATGCAACGTCGCCGCTGGAGCCGACCAGCCGCACGGCTGACAGCAACGAGTCGGCACCGTCCGCCAACTCCGTCCACGTGGTCATCAACGGCGCCGGGTCACACGTCAACATCACCTCCGCCATCGCCAAAGACAACAGCGAGAGCAAGGTCGGCGTCGGCAAGGAAGCAGCAGATCAGCGCTCCCCCCGGACCAAGAGGAAGATCTGGGCCGCCATCGCCACCGTCATCACGGTTCTCGGCTCCATCGCGGGTGTGCTTGCTCTGTTCCTCTGACCCACTCAAGGCATCGGCGGCACTCACCCTGGGAAGTGCCGCCGACGCCTTCACTGGGTTGCGCCAGTCCCCGCAAAATGCAAAGTAGATCTGCAGAGATCGCTCCACCGGCGACCCAAATCACTCTGCCTCTCCCAGGCCACAACCTTGCCGGATGCAGAGATCAGTCGCACAGGACAGCGGGCGCTGCCCTGTAGCGGCTGACCTTGCATCTGCCAGGTTGGCCTGGCACTTGTGGCTGCATAGCTCAGTTGGATCTTGCGCAGAACTGCGGGCCGAAGGAGACGGAGGATCGCGGACGGCATCGTAAGCGACAGCGCGCACAGGAAATCGGCTGCACCCTGCTGATCTGCCCAGGTGCAGCGGACCAGGGGCTCTGCCACGAAAGGAGCGCGCGCGAGAGTCTGTAGCCACGGATCTCACGGACGTTCGACAGCACCCTGCGAGCCCCCGCACTCTGCTGGCCAGAGACGGAGCCGATCAGGAGGGCGTGACAGTGGACATCCGGAGCATGCGCAGGCGGCGGGCAAAGCGGCGGCGCAGGCTGGCCGAGCTGATCCTGGGGCAGATGGGGCACCGCAGAATCAGCCGGGGCGCGATGGCGAGGCGGGTGGGATACGACCGGTCGGTGATCTCCCGTGCGCTCTCTGGGCGCTCGCAACCGACGTGGCCTGTACTGATCGCGATGATCGGGGCCCTCGATGGTGCCAGGATCGGCCCACGCCAGCTATGGCATGAGCAGGCCCAGGACCTGTGGCGGGAGGTGGACGATTTCACCCGTCGGATCCATCGGGCCAGAGCCGCAGCACGCTGGGAGGGAGGGCCCCCCGGCGGCTTGCACGAGCACGCCGACCTCCTGGTGGCCCTCGCCGCCCTCTTGCAGAAGCGCTCGGTGTCGAGGCGGGAGGTGGCTCGACACAGCGGCTGGTCGCCGTCCGCCGTCAGCGCAGCCCTCCGAGGGGATCGCGGCCTCCCGCAGGAACTGATGATCGCGATCGTGCGTGCCTGCGGCGAGGATGAGCAGGCAGTGAACCTCTGGCTGGAACGGTGGGTGGCACTCACAGCGCCAGAGCTGCGCGAGCGCCGGCGCCGCAGATGGCGGGGCTACCAGCGCCGCTGGTACGCCCAGCAGGCGGATGCCTCATGAGTCGGTCTGCGCACCGCGCCCAGATCCGGAGGCCGTGCACCACCCTGGAGGTGCGCGTGGAGGACGTCCTGTACCTACGGCTACGCATCGCGCGGCTCCCCCGCTGGCTGCCGTACACGGTACCCACTGCGCTGTCCACGCTCGCCACATGGCTACTGGCGCGGTAGCGGCTCCAGCCATGGCCCCTGCCGATCACACATGGCCACCGAAGAGGCAAAATCATACTGACCAATCGCAGGACTGCTCGTACAAGTTGTCCTTCACCTCGCTCGTCATCACCACCGAGCGATGCAGCCCTCAATCGGATCGGACAGGCGCTGCCCTGTGACGTCGAAAGCCGCAACCGCCGTGCGACACAGTCCCGGCCACCCCCACAGCCGGGGTACGCGTTAGCCTCGGGGGATGCGTGTACTGATCACTGGGGCGACCGGCTATGTCGGCCATGCTGTCGCGGTCGCTCTGGCCGGGGCGGGGCATGAGGTCGATGCCCTCACGCGGGATCCGGACTCGGACAGGGTGCGGGGGCTGCGGGACCTCGGTGTCCGGCCGCTGCGCGGGCGTCTCGCGGACCGTGCCGTGCTCGACGGGATACTCGCCAGTGCGGACGCCGTGGTCCATACCGCCTTCGATGCGGATGACCCCGTCGGCGCCGATCGTGCTCTGTTCGGCGCTCTCGCCGACGCCGGTGGCCGCCGGCATCTGGTGTATACGACCGGCTGCTCGGTCTACGGTGAGCACGCCCACGCGGTGCTGACGCCTCAGACCCCCGTCGACGACGGCAATCGACGTGCGCGGCTGGAAGCCGAACTGCGCGGTACCGGGCTGCCGCACACCGTGCTGCGCCCCGGGATGGTGCACGGCGGTGATGCGCGCAGTTCGATCGTCGGGGACTGGTTCCGCGAGGCCCGGTCCTCCGGGCCGGTGCACCGGGGGCGGCGGGACAAGGTGTGGTCCTGGATTCACGTCGAGGACCTGGCGCGTGCGTACACGGCTGTGCTGCGTGCGCCCGAGGAACATGATGGGCGCGCCTACCTGCTGGCCGACGCACATCCCGTGGCCCCGCTGGCCGTCGTCGAAGCCGCTGCCCGGGCGGCCGGCAGCACCGACGCTCCGGCCTTCGCCTCGATCGAGGACGAGAAGCCGGTGTACCGGGTGTTCGACCGTGACGAGGTCATCGACTCCTCCACCGCCCGGGACGCGTTGGGGTGGGCCCCGCAGGAGAGCGATGTCCTGGCAGCGCTGCCTGCTTCGTTCAGGCAGTGGTCGGCCGCCCGGCCCTGAGCGGAGTCTGCCGGGGAACGGAGATCGAGCCGCCTTGGTCGACGACGCGAGGCGGGTCCGCACAACCCCGGCGCGGCCTGCGAAGGAACACCTTTCGCTGCGCTGGTCGCCATACCCAGCCCGCCACAGCGTTCGACCGCACGGGACAGGCGCGCACGGGACGGCTGAATCCGCGCAGGCCGAAGCGTCACTTCGCGGGAGCCGAGCGAGGTGGAGCGCCACTGCGCGGGATACGTGCGAGGTGGAACGTCACTGCGCGGGAGCCGTGACCGCGCGGGAGCCGTGCGGGCCGGAGCGTCACTTCATCGGCGGGAAGGGACCGCTCAGGCGTCGACGGGGCCGGTGCCCGGCCGGCCGGGGAGGCGCAGGTTCTCGTGGACGATGGCGCGGGCGAGGGCGGTCAGGTCGGCGTCCGCGGCGTGGGCGTGGGTGCGCAGGAGGGCGAGGGCCTGGCCGGTGCTGAGGGCGTGGCGGTAGCTGATCATGCCGATGGCCTGGTGGACGACGGCGTCGACGGGCAGCAGCCAGGCGTCGGTGAGGTCGTCCCCGCCGGGCAGGGGCGCGGTCAGGAGCAGCAGTTCCGCGGCGTCGGTGTGCAGCTGGGCGGTGTGCAGGTCGCCGGGGGACGCCGGGCCGGGCCGGTCGCGGTAGAGGGTGAGGACGAGTCCGGCCCGCCGCGCGGGGCCGAGGCCGTTGCGGGCGGGCAGGGCGAAGGCGGCGCGGATGCGGTGGGCCCTGGCCTGCTGGGCGTAGCCGGCCCACTGGCCGGTGGCGTGCGGGTCGTCGAGATCGTCGGCGAGCACCGGCGCGCCCTGGCTCAGGGCCTGTACGCAGGGGCCTTCGCCGAGGTTGATCTGCAGGGTCTCGCCGCGGTCCGCGAGCGGGCCGACGGCGCACAGGGAGACCCGCTGGGCCAGGGCGGTGTCGGCCGTCAGCGTCAGGCCCACCGAGTAGGCGTCGTGCAGGGACGTGCGGCAGGCCTCGCCGAGGCGCCGGGCCGGGTGGGGCCGGCCCGCATAGGCGCCGGCGAGGGCGACGGCTTCGGCGCGGGGGCCGGTCACCGCGGGCTCCGTGCGCGGATGGGCGGGCGTGCGGTGCGGTGGGCACACATGGGTGCGTTCCGATCTCCGGCGTCTGCCGCCGATGCTGCCCTGACCGGAAGCCAGTGCCAGGAGTGGTGGATGAGCAACGTCGCCTCGGCCGGCTGCTCCTCCACCCTACGCTTCCGCCCGGCGTCTCACCGTGCTTACGTCACCGTGCTTACCGGCGGCCGGTGACCGTCTCTCTCGCCCTCCGGCGTTTTCCGGCGACTTCCGTCCCCCGGCCCGGCATGGCCCGTCCGCGGCTGCGGGCCCGTCCCCTCGGGTCGACGTCGGCAAGTGAGCGGAAGAAGGGCGGAAGAGGGCGGAAGGGGCGGGAAAGTCCCTAGAATTGAGCCGCCGAAAACGTCGTTCCGCGCCGCGGGGCGGCTGCCGGACCCGGCTGTGCGGGAGGTGGGCAGGTGGGCGCCGACCGCGACCTGGCTGCCGTACTGGGGCATCTGGCCCCGTCCGGCGCCGATACGGGGCTGGTCGGCGTCGATCCGGCGGTGTGCGCCCGGGCGCTGGCCGTGGACGGCGTCGCCGTCTCCGTACTGACGGACAGCGGTTCGAGCGAAGTGCTGTGGTGCTCCGACGGCGCCAGCGCGCGGCTGGAGGAGCAGCAGTTCACGCTGGGCCAGGGCCCGGGGCCGGAAGTGGGCGTACGCTGCGCGCCGGTGCTGGTGCCGGACATGTCGCGGGTCCCGGCCGACCGGTGGCCCATGCTGCTGCCCGAGGCCGCGGCGCTGGGGATCGGGGCCGTCTTCTGCTTCCCGCTGCACGTGGGTTCGGCCTGCCTGGGCACCCTGACCCTGCAACGCGCGGCGCCGGGCCCGCCGGCGGAGGCCACGACGACCGGCGCGTGGCTGGTGGCCAACGCGCTGACCGCCGTCCTCCTGGAGGGCGGGCCGCGCTGGGACGCCTTCGCGTCGGCGGAAGGGGGCTCGGACTTCTACCGGGCCGCCGTCCACCAGGCCAGCGGCATGATCAGCGTGCAGGCCGGGGTGCCCGTGGCGCAGGCGCTGCTGCGGCTGCGGGCCCACGCCTTCCGCCACGGGCGCCGGGTGTCGGAGGTCGCCGAGGACGTGGTGGCCCGCAGGCTGAGCTTTCGAGACGATGGAGACGGGCCGGCCGCCGCTGCCGGTGAAGGGACTGACGGACCATGACACGTGAGGAACAACTGCTGGCGGCGATGGTGGAGGCCGTGGACACGCTGGTCGACGACTTCGACCTGATCGAGTTCCTGCACCAACTGTGCGACCACTGCAACGAGTTGCTGGATGTGGCGGCCGTGGGTGTCATGCTCGCCGACCCCGAGGGCGGACTCCAGGTGATCGCCGCCTCCGACGAGCACACCCGGCTGCTGGAGCTGTTCGCCCTCCAGACCGAGCAGGGGCCGTGCGTGGAGTGCTATCGCAGCGGCGCCGCCCGCCTCAACATCAGTCTCGGCTCCCCCGTCCAGAGCGCGGCGTTCCCCCGCTTCGCCGCCCGTGCCCGCCGGACCGGCTTCACCACCACGCACGCCCTGCCCATGCGGCTGCGCCAGCAGGTCGTGGGCGCCATGAACCTCTTCGACACCCGCGAGAAGGACCTCAGCCCGACCGACGCACGGGTGGCGCGCGCCCTCGCGGACGTGGCGACCATCGCCATCCTCCAGCAGCGCACCATCGTCTACGGCGACGTCGAGCGGGCCCAGTTGCGGGCCGCCCTGTCCAGCCGCATCTGCGTCGAACAGGCCAAGGGCATACTCGCCGAGCGCCGGCACACCGACCTCGACGGCGCCTTCGACGCTCTGCGCCGCCACGCCCGTGCTCATCGGATGCCCCTGACGGAGCTGTGCCGACAGCTCATAGACGGCACCCTCGACATCTCGGCCGTCCAGCACCCCTGAACCCGCTACCCGGCCCGGTATCCGCCCCAGCCCCCGGCGGAAGGACGTGTTCCGCTGCGTTCCCCGCCCGGCGCTCACCCCGCAGCAGGGACACGCTCATGGACCACGACCATCACGCCGCGGCGTGGCAGCGGCTCAGCGCCGCCGTCTTCACCAGCGGCTTCACCCTCGCCAGTGCCTGCCGGACCTGCGCCGACGACCTGGACGCCGACTTCGCCGGCACCACGCTGATCACCTCCGGGGAACTGCGCCTGCTGGCGGGCGCCACCGACGAACGGGCCCACCTGGTGGAGGACGCCCAACTGGTCACCGGCGAAGGCCCGTGCATCGACGCCTACCTCCACCGTGAGCCCGTCGACGTCACGGATCTGCGCCAAGCGCACGCCCGCTGGCCCGCCTACGCCCCCATCGCCTGCGAACAGGACGCCCGCAGCGTCATGGCCCTGCCCCTGAGCCTCGGCAGCCTGGTCGTCGGCGCCCTGGACCTCTACCGCAGCACCCCCACGCCCTTCACCCCGGACCAGCGGGCCCGGGCCGTCGCCTACGCCCGCATCATCGCCCTCCTCGCCGTCGACGAACACCCACACCTGCTCGCCGGCCGGGACCGCCCGGTCCAGCGCGGCCCCCAGGGCTACCCGCCCACCGTCCACATCGCCGCCGGCATCCTCGCCGCCAAATACGGTCTCCTCCCGGACGACGCCCTCGCCCGGCTCCGCGCCCACTCCTTCCGCCACAACCAGCCCCTCCTCCACACCGCCCAGTACGTCCTGACGCACCAGAACCTCGACTAGCGCGCGGCAGCACCGGGGGGGCGCGTACGAGCCCGTAAAAGCCGTGTCCGAACCCGCCCCGAGCCGACGGCGTCAGGCTTCCCCGGTCCCGGAGGGGCGGCCCCTCACCTGGCGCCAGGCGCCCGGAGCCATGCCTTCCCTGCGCAGGAACGCGCGGCTCAGGGCGCTGCCCGTGTCGTAGCCGACCCTGACCGCGATCTCCTGGACGCTCAGCGGCGTCTCGCGGAGCAGGGTCTTCACGCGGTACATGCGCCACGCCGTGAGGTAGCCCAGCGGGGTGTCCCCCGCCTTCTCCTTGAACAGGACGGCGAACGCCGAGCGGGACATGCCCGCCATACGGGCCAGGGCCTCGACCGTCCAGGGGTGGGCCAGGTCCTCGTGCATCTCGCGCATGACCGGGGCCAGCCGCGGGTCCCGCAGCGCGGCGAGCCAGCCGACCGCGCCGCCGCCGAACTCCGCGCAGCAGGCCCGCAGCGCCTGGACGAACAGCACGTCGGACAGGCGGCTCATGACGAAGCCCGCGCCGATCCGGCCGGTCGCGCCCTCCGCGGCGATGAGGTCGAACGTGGAGCGGAGCAGGCGGCCGGCCGTATCGTCCAGGCTCAGCCGGAACAGCGGCGGCAGGAGGGTGAACAGCAGCTCGGCCGCCACGGCGTCGAAGGCGAACCGGCTGGAGACGATCTCCGTCAGCGCGCCGTCGCCCCCGGCGCGCGCCACGGCGCCGGGGGCGTGGGCGAAGACGTCCGCACAGTCGACGACCGGCCTGCCGCGCTCGTCCTGGAGCGTGAAGCCGATCCCCGCCCGCACCAGGAAGCAGTCATCGGCCGTCAGCCGCCGCGGGCCGTCGAGGACGTCCGCGGTCAGCAGGCACGAGCCGCTGGAGATGAGCACCAGCCGGGCGAGGTGCCGGGGAGGGAACGAGATGCCCCAGGGGGCGCGGGCCGCTATCCGCACGTACCGGGCGTCCTCGATCTTCATCGTGGCGAGGAGGTCGTCGATCGGGTCCACTCCCACCTCCTGGACGATCGGCACCGAATCCTGGACTCGATGGTACTTTCCGTCCAGCCGCCCGGCCCTAGCGTGAAGGCGTGAGAGCTACAGCCGCCGGTGCAGCCGGAGAAGAGCAGTCCATGCGCGCGTTCGAGGTGAGCGGCGGCCCCGGCGCCCCGGTCGTCCCCGTGGAGCGGCCCGTGCCCGTCCCGGCCGCCGGGCAGTTGCTCGTACGGGTGAAGGCCGCCGCGCTCAACGCGCGGGACCGGCTCATCGTCAGCGGTACGTACTCGGCCCCGGTGCCGCCGGGGCGCGTACCGGTCTCCGACGGCGCGGGCGTCGTGGCGGCGGTCGGGGACGGCGTCTCGCGGTTCCGGGCCGGCGACCGCGTCATGAGCAGCTTCCACCCGGACTGGCTCTACGGGCCGTTCCCCGGCTGGGGCGAGCTGTACGGCGTGCAGCGCGACGGGTGGCTCACCGAGTACATCGCCGTCGACGAACAGAGCGTGGTCGGCGTGCCCGACCACCTCTCCTACGAGGAGGCGGCTACCCTCCCGTGCGCCGCGCTCACGGCGTGGTCGGCCGTCAGCGGTATCGGACCGGGCGACACACTGCTCGTCCAGGGCTCGGGCGGGGTGTCCGTCTTCGCGCTCCAATTCGCCCGCCTGGCCGGGGCGCGCGTGCTGGCCACGACGTCCAGCGCGGAGAAGGCCGAACGCCTGAAGGCCCTCGGCGCGTCCGACGTCGTCGACTACGCCCGTACGCCCGAGTGGGGCGCACGGGTACGGGCGCTCGCCGGCGGGCGCGGCGTCGATCTCGTCGTGGAGATCGGCGGGGCCGGAACGATCGCCCAGTCGGTCGACGCCCTCGCCGACGGCGGCCGGATCTCCCTCGTCGGCAATCTCGCGTCGGGCGGCGGCATGGACCTGACGCGGTTCTTCCGGCGCGGCGCGGCGCTGCGGACCGTCGTCGTCGGCAGCCGGAGCGACTTCGAGCGGATGAACCGGGTCATCGGTCAGCACCGGCTGCGGCCCGTCATCGACCGCGTCTTCCCGTTCGCCGCCGCGCCGGAGGCGTTCTCCTACTTCGAGCGGGCCGCGGGCCTGGGGAAGGTCGTCATCGGCCTCTGATTCCGCGCCCGCCGGGCACGGGTGATTAATGCGGCGATACGGACGGGCGGATGCAGCGCAGCGGTACGGACGGGCGCGCCGCGGCGGTACGGGCCGGGCCGCCCGGCGTGGCAGTCCGTCCGGCCCGGTCCGCCCGTACCGCTGTTGTCGTGCTCGTCCGCCCCTCAGGAGGCCCCGGCCGCCGGTCCGCGGGACGGCGTCGAGCAGGTCGGGCACCAGTAGCCCTCGCCGCCCTGAATGAAGATCCAGCCCAGCTCGGCGATGTGCGGAACCGCCTGCTTGGCCTCATGGAGCAGGAAGTTGGTGAGATCCAGCTCCTCGTCCGGTGGTGGTTCGGAGATCACCAGGTCGAAGGTGACCCGCTCCGTGCAGCCCCCGCGGTCGCAGGCGAGATAGAAACGCACCGGTCCCGGGGCGCGGCCTTCGGTCGTCAGGCTCATAGGGCATCGTTACGGAGCCCGGCCGCATCCGGCAACCCGTCGTCACGGGATACCGCCGGCATCCTTCCGACGTCCTTCGGGCATCCGGCCGGCGTCCGGCCGGAACGGGCCCGGCGCGCGGCCCGGACCGGCCGCCGGGCGGGCGTCTCACGCCGCCCCGGCGCCGAACTTCCGCCGCCAGGCCAGGGACACGTAGACCAGCGCGATCAGCACCGGCACCTCGATGAGCGGGCCGACGACCCCGGAGAGGGCCTGGCCGGAGGTGACGCCGAAGGTCGCGATGGCGACCGCGATGGCGAGTTCGAAGTTGTTGCCCGCGGCGGTGAACGCGAGGGTCGCCGTGCGGTCGTACGGGAGGCCGAGCCCCTTGCCGAGGGCGAACGTGCCGAACCACATGAGCGCGAAGTAGGCGAGCAGCGGCAGCGCGATGCGGGCGACGTCCAGCGGCTGCGAGGTGATCGTCCGCCCCTGGAGGGCGAAGAGGACGACGATGGTGAACAGCAGCCCGTACAGCGCCCAGGGGCCGATCCTCGGCAGCAGCTTCGCCTCGTACCGCTCCCGGCCCATCCGCCGCTCCCCCAGCCGGCGGGTGAGGAACCCGGCGACCAGGGGGACGCCGAGGAAGACGACGACGTTCAGGGCGATCTTCCCCATGGAGATGTCCAGGCGATGGCCGTCGCCGAGGCCCAGCCAGCCGGGCAGCAGGTCGAGGTAGAACCAGCCGAGCAGGCCGAAGGCGACGACCTGGAAGACGGAGTTCAGGGCGACGAGCACGGCGGCGGCCTCGCGGTCGCCGCAGGCCAGGTCGTTCCAGATGATGACCATCGCGATGCACCGGGCGAGGCCGACGATGATCAGGCCGGTGCGGTACTCGGGCAGGTCCGGCAGGAAGAGCCAGGCCAGCGCGAACATCACGGCGGGCCCGAGCAGCCAGTTGACGGCCAGTGAGGAGACCATCAGCTTCTTGTCGCCGGTGACCGCGTCGAGCCGGTCGTAGCGGACCTTCGCGAGGACCGGGTACATCATGACCAGCAGGCCGACGGCGATCGGCAGCGAGACCCCGCCGATCTCGACCGCCGCGAGGGCGTCGTTCAGGCCGGGGACCAGCCGGCCCAGGCCCAGTCCGAGCCCCATGGCCAGCAGAATCCAGACCGCGAGGAAGCGGTCGAGCGTGGAGAGCCGCGCGGCGACCGGGGACGCGGGCGGGGCGTCCGTACGGCCTTGAGCGGTCGCGGCGGGGTCGGCGCGGGTCACGGGCACGGCCTCCTGCGGTCGGCGGCCGCGGTCTCGCGCGCGGCGGCGGCCAGCTCCGCGAAGGAACCGGCCAGCGCCTCGACGACCTGCGGCCGCAGCCGGTAGTACGTGTAGTTGCCGCACGGCTCGGTGTCCACGACGCCTGCCTCGCGCAGCACTCTGAGGTGGTTGGAGAGGTTGGTCTGGCGGGCGCCGGTCTCCTCGACCAGGTGCGTGGTGCACAGCGTCTCGCGGGCGAGCAGCGTCACGATCCGGAGCCTGAGCGGGGAGGACAGGACCTGGAGCAGATCAGCTTCGACTGATGTCAGCATGGACTGATGCTGTCACATCGGCCCGCCCCGCCGCTACGTCACCCCGGCCGCGCCGTCACCGCCACCCGCGCCCCCGGCAGCGCCCGTACCCGCACCACCGCCGACCGCCCCCGCGCCACCGCGCGCGCGTCGCTCCAGGCCCGGCCCGCCACCGCGATCCGCCAGCCCCGCGGGTCCGGCGGCAGGGAGATCTCGGTGGGCGCCGGGGAGCCGGCGGTGTACGTGAGGCGGTAGCGGCGGCTCTCGGGGCCGTACGCCTCCCCGCGCACCCGGCCCGCGACCGCGGCGGCGTACGGGGCGGCGGTCCGGTCCTTGTTCGGGCGGAACCGGCCCGCGGCGTCGAGAGCGCAGTAGCCGCCGCCGTAACACCACACATAGCCCGCCCAGCCGGAGCTGTAGCGGGCCATCGAGGCGAGGGCGTCCCGGTAGAACTGGTTCATGTGCGGGAGACCTCCGTCGGGCGGCCCCCATTCGCCGATCACCACCGGGACGCCGTACCGCTTCGGATAGCCGGTGACGGCCGCCTCGTACGCCTCGATCCAGCCCGCCGCCGGGTCGTAGTCGCCGCCCGCCTCCATCGCCGTGCCGTAGAAGTGCGGGGCGTACACCACCCTCGGGTCCCCGATCCCGCCGAGCCCGGTCGGGACGCCCTCGCCGACGACCGGAGTGGGCTCCACGAACAGCCAGGTGCGGCGGTCGACGCGGCGGATCGCGCGGGCGAGGCGGCGGTACATGGGCGTGAGCTGCCCGGCCTCGATCCGGCGGGCCGCCGTCGGCAGGTCCTCGCCCGCCCGCGGCTCGCCCATCGGCTCGTTGACGAGGTCGTAGCCGAGTACGGCCGGGTGGCCGCCGAACCGGCCGGCGAGGACGCGCCACATACGGGCCTGGGCGCGCCGGAGGTCCGCGTCCTCGTAGAGGTGGGTGAAGGCGCGCTGCACGGCGGGCTGGAAGTACTCCGAGAACCAGTCGCCGGGGTTCGGGGTGAAGGGCAGCCCGTCGGTGCGCGTCGCCCAGCGGGGGATGCCGCGGTGCCCGAAGGCCGGGCCGAAAACATCCTGGTGCGCGTCGAGGAGGACGTGGACGCGGTACTTCTCCGCCCAGTCCAGAATCCGCCCGATCCTGCGGAGGTAGCGCTCGCTGTACCGGCCGGGGTCCGGCTCCAGGTCGTCCCAGAAGATCAGCAGGCGGGCGAAGTCGAAGCCCTGGCCGCGCAGGTCGCGGAAGTGCTTCTCGGTGACGGCGGTCAGCGCGTCGGGGCCGCGATGGGCCTTGTCCTCGACGTTCCAGCCGCGCAGCGTGACGGCCCGGCCGCGGTCGTCGGTGAGCGGCGGTATCCCGGAGCCGGGGGCAGGAGCCGCGTCCGCTCGTACGGCCGGGACTGGAGCCGCGTCGGGGGCGAGGCCCGCGAGAACGAGGACGCAGGCGATCCCCACGGCTCTGGCGGCGAAAGGTCCGAAGGCTCGCATGGGCGGCACTCCCGGCGGTCGGATGCCGGAGAAGCCAACCAGGTTGACCGTGAACCTTCAATAAGCGCGGTACGGGCTCTTCCCGCCGGGCGTAATGCCGGGCGCCGAGCGGATCAGCTCCAGTGCCCCGGCCGCGTCAGCGCCCCGGGCAGCTGGGTGGCGGCGTCGCCCTTGGCCGCGTTGAGCTGGGCCTGGGTGAGGAAGATGCTGCCGGTGAGGTCCGCGCCGCGCAGATCGGCGTCGCGGAGGTCGGCGCCGATCAGGTCGGCCGCGCGCAAGTCGGCGCCGCCCAGGTCGGCGGCGATGAGGTAGGCGCCGCGCAGGTTGGCGCCCCGCAGGTCCGCGCCGCGGAGCCGGGCGCCGATGAGGTCGGCGCCCCGATGGTTCTTCTTCTTGCGCCCCGCGACACCGGCCCGTACCAGCTCGCTCGTCCGCAGCAGCAGCGCGTTGACCTCGCCCCGGTGCGCCGCCACGTCCAGCTCCGCCAGCTCCTCGGCGCTGCCGCCGGTGAGCCGCTCGGTCCGGCGCAGGGCGTCGCGCAGTTCGCCGTGGAGGGAACGGGCCTGCGGCAGGGACAGCGCTTCGGCGAGGTACCACAGGAGTTCGTGGAGCTGCCGCATGACGGGGAACACGTCGAACATCGGGCGCGCGGTGTCCGGCGCCTGCCGCCAGTCCCGGCCGCCGAAGGTGACCTGGGAGACCTTCTGGCCCGCGCCGAAGCAGTCGAAGACGGTGCAGCCCGAGAAGCCGCGCTGCCGCAGGTCGGCGTGGATGCCGCAGCGGAAGTCCGACTGAAGGTTGCGGCAGGGCTTGCCGGCGTCCTTGTCGATCGCGAAGTCCGCCGAGGCCGCGAAGGGCAGCGCGACGCAGCACAGCCCGAAGCAGCTGGCGCAGTCGGAGCGCAGGCCGAGCGCGTCGGCATCGTCGGCGGAACCGGCGGGCCCGGTGGTCGGTTGTGCGCGGTCGGCGTCGGACAACGTGCGTGAGCTCCTGATACGAGGCGGGCGCCGCCCGTCGGGGCGGCCCCCCATTCTCCCAGCCCGCGCCCGTTCCCTTCAGAGCTTTTACGCGCCCAGGAGCCCTCAGAGCCGCGTCATCGCCCGTTCCCGTTCGCGTTCCCTCGCCCGTACCCGCTGCCGGATGGCGGGCCAGCAGGCGATGCCGACCAGGCCGGCCAGCGGATGGCCCCAGGCGGAGAGCGGGTCGAGGTACTCCAGCAGGTCACGGGCGCACAGCAGCCCCGCCGACCCCAGCAGCGTCCACCGGGCCCAGGGCGGCAGCAGCCCGGCGAGCGCGCCCGTACACGCCATCAGCCCGAAGCTGATCCCGTAGTCGAGGCGGTGCAGGGAGGCCGTCGGCAGCTCGCCCATGGCGACGCCCCAGGCCACCGGAAGCTCCGTGGCCAGCGTCGCGACGACGTGGCCGAGGAGGAAGACGCCCACGGTGCGCAGGCCGCCGACGCGCCGTTCGAGGGCCGTGAGGATGAAGAGGAAGGCGACCCCGTACGCCGACTGGAGCCCGCCCGCGACCCACAGCGCGCTCGCGACGAGCACGAGCAGCGGCCGGTCCGAGAGGTGCGCGACGTCGGTGCTGGAGTCGCGGAGCAGCCGGCTCACGGTCTCCTGGTCGCCGTAGTCGGCGTACGCGGCGGTGGCCATCAGGACGAGGGCGTAAACGAAGGTGAACGGGGTGCCGAGCGGGGTCGGCAGAATCCCCCAGGGGCGCGCTTCGAGGGCCCGTCTCAGCCACGTCGGCGCGAGCGGGCGCGCGGCCTCGGGCTGGGTGACAACCGGCACATCGGCAGCGTCCACCAAGGTCACGGCGGTCGGGCCCCTTCCCTCCGGGCGGCCGTGTCCCTCGGTCGCTCCCAGAACATTAAGGTGCAGCGTCGACCGGGGAATCAACCCCTGTCAGTGACTCCTGTCACAATAGGCAACCGAAAATGAGTACGAGGCGTCCCGTCTCCACACCTTTCCCCCTCGTTCACCGCCGAGCCATCCGGAGGTCCCGCGCCATGTCGCCGCAGTACGACGTCACCGACGCCCCCGTCACCTTGGAGCGCCGCGAGGGCCCGTACGGCGAAGTGGTGCTCAGGCGGCGCCCGGCGTCCGTGGGCCGGTCCGGGCCGGGCGGCGGAGCGGGCGGTCCGGCCGGCGACGTCTACGAGATCATCGCCAACGGCTGCTTCCTGATGGACACCTCGGACGGCCGCTCCGAGCGGCTGCTGATCGACGCGGCCCTCGCCGCGCTGCCGCCCGAGCGGCCGGCGCCCGCCCTCCTGATCGGCGGCCTCGGCGTCGGCTTCTCCCTCGCGCGGGCCGCCGCCGAGCGGCGCTGGGGCCGGATCGCGGTGGTCGAGCGCGAGGCGGCCGTCATCGACTGGCACCGCGCCGGGCCGCTCGCCGCGGTCTCCGCCGAGGCGCTCGCCGACCCCCGGACCGAGATCCTGCACACCGACCTCGTCGCGTACGTGCGTGACGCCCCGCACATCTACGACGCGCTCTGCCTGGACATCGACAACGGCCCCGACTGGACCGTCACCGAGGACAACGGCGGCCTCTACTCCCCCGCCGGGCTGGCCGCCTGCCGCGCCCGGCTGAACCCCGGCGGCGTGCTCGCCGTCTGGTCCGCGCAGCCGTCCCCGGCCTTCGACGAGGCTCTCCGGAATGCCGGGTTCACGGGTGTACGGACGGAAGAGATCGCAGTTGCCCGAGGCGTACCGGACGTGGTCCACCTGGCGGTTCAGGGCGCGTAGCCGTCCCTTGCCACCTGCCCGTACTCTGCTTTGCGTAGAGGCGACCAGGCACGCAGGAGCCAGGCGTGACCAAGCACGACCGGGCACGGAAAGACGCTAAGGGCGGGGCGCATGGAGCAGACACACATCAGCCCGGGCGGCGCCGCGGCCAGTCCGGGCGCACAGCGCAGGGTGCTGGTGGTCGAGGACGACCAGACGATAGTCGACGCCATCGCGGCCCGGCTGCGCGCCGAAGGGTTCCAGGTACAGACCGCGGGCGACGGCCCCGCCGCCGTGGAGACGGCCGAGGCGTGGCAGCCCGACGCGCTCGTGCTGGACATCATGCTGCCCGGCTTCGACGGCCTGGAGGTCTGCCGCCGGGTCCAGGCGCAGCGGCCGGTGCCCGTCCTGATGCTGACCGCCCGCGACGACGAGACGGACATGCTGGTCGGGCTCGGGGTCGGCGCGGACGACTACATGACCAAGCCGTTCTCGATGCGGGAGCTGGCGGCGCGGGTGCACGTGCTGCTGCGCCGGGTGGAGCGGGCGGCGATGGCCGCGCACACGCCGCGCAGCGGCATCCTGCGCCTGGGCGAGCTGGAGATCGACCACGCGCAGCGCCGGGTGCGGGTGCGCGGCATCGACGTGCATCTGACGCCCACCGAGTTCGACCTGCTGGTCTGCCTCGCCAACACGCCCCGCGCGGTGCTCTCCCGCGAGCAGCTGCTGGCGGAGGTGTGGGACTGGGCCGACGCCTCCGGGACGCGGACCGTGGACAGCCACATCAAGGCGCTGCGCCGGAAGATCGGGGCCGAGCGCATCCGCACGGTTCACGGTGTGGGCTACGCGCTGGAGACCCCGGCGGCATGACGGGCCGCATGAGCGGCGAGGGGGCGGCCGGCCGTACGTACCGGCAGCCGCCCGGCCGCGACGTGACCGGCCGAGACGGGTTCGACCGCTACGTGATCGGCCAGGGCACGGACGGCCGCCACGCGACATGCGGTTCGACCGGTTCGACCCGTGGTGGCGCCCCATGAGCGGGACCGAGCAGACCAAGCGCACGGGCGCCTGGGGCCGGGTGTGGGAAGCGCTGCGGCCGCTGGACCCGTACCGGTCGGTGAAGGCCGCGCTCGGCGCGCTCGTCATAGGGTCGGTGACCATCACCACCCTGCTGGTCTTCGTCGCGATCCACTCCGCGACCGAGCTGCGCATCATCACCGTCTTCTCGATCATCGCCTCGCTGCTGATCACCCAGTTCGTGGCGCAGGGGCTGACCGCGCCGCTGGACGAGATGACCGAGGTCACCGGGGCCATGGCGCACGGCGACTACACCCGGCGGGTACGGGCCGACCGGCGCGACGAGTTCGGCGACCTGGCCACCGCCTTCAACCACATGGCCGCCGATCTGGAGGCCGTGGACACCCACCGCAAGGAGCTGGTCGCCAACGTCTCGCACGAGCTGCGCACCCCGATCGCGGGGCTGCGCGCGGTGCTGGAGAACGTCGTCGACGGCGTCTCGGAGGCGGACCCGGAGACGATGCGGATCGCGCTGCGCCAGACGCAGCGGCTGGGCCGGCTCGTGGAGCAGCTGCTGGACCTGTCCCGGCTGGACAACGGCGTCGTGCCGCTGCGCTCGCGGCGCTTCGAGGTCTGGCCGTACCTGGCGGGCGTGCTGAAGGAGGCCAGCATGGCCAACGGCAGCGGTTCCGCGCCGCACACCCGTAAGGACGTCCATCTCCACCTGGACGTATCTCCGCCGGAGCTGACCGCGTACGCGGACGTGGAGCGGCTGCACCAGGTGGTGGCCAATCTGGTCGACAACGCGGTCAAGCACAGTCCGCAGCGCGGCCGGGTCACGGTCCGCGCGCGGCGCGGCGAGGGCGAGGAGACGCTGGCGCTGGAGGTGATCGACGAGGGGCCGGGCATCCCGGAGTCCGAGCGGCACCGGGTCTTCGAGCGCTTCAACCGGGGCGGCTCGGGTCAGCAGGGTCCGGGCACCGACGGCGGCACGGGGCTGGGGCTGGCCATCGCGCGCTGGGCGGTCGATCTGCACGGTGGCCGGATAGGGGTGGCCGAATCCCCCCGTGGGTGCCGCATCCAGGTCACTCTTCCGGGAACGCCTCGCCCGGCGAGTTGACGTAGGGTCGACGTTGGAAGCACACATTCGAGGGTTGTGGGCGCTATCACCCGAACCCTCGGAGAGCCTTGGGGACCGCAAGGGCAGCGAAACTCCGTGTGTTTCCCGCCAAGTCATGCCCCGAAACCAACCCAACAATGTGACTTGCGCGACGACTGGCCCGTGTGGCCTGCAAGCAAGGTCCCAAGAGGCGTAGCCTTTATTCCCGCTGTCCACCACCTTAGGAAGCGGAAGAGGGCGGTTGCCGCCGTGTCGCCACAGTCCCCCAACACCTCGAGCATCTCGACCGAAGAGAACGGGCCGGGCAAGAGCCCAGCCGATGTCTTCGGCCCCAATGAGTGGCTCGTCGACGAGATCTACCAGCAGTACCTCCAGGACCCGAACTCGGTCGACCGAGCCTGGTGGGACTTCTTCGCCGACTACAAGCCGGGCGCCCCGGCGGCCCAGCCGCCGCAGGGCGTCACGGGAGCCGACACTCCGGCCCCCACCACCGCCCCACCGGCCGCCGCGCAGGCCGCTCCGCAGCCGGTGAAGGCCGCTCCGGCGGCCGCCGCCCCGAGCCCGGCGGCCAAGCCCGCCCCGGCCCCGGCGAAGCCCGCCGCGAAGCCGGCGGCCGCGGCGCCCGAGGGCACCGAGTACGTCCCGCTGCGGGGTCCCGCCGCGGCGGTCGCGAAGAACATGAACGCCTCGCTGGAGCTGCCCACGGCCACGTCCGTGCGCGCGGTCCCGGTGAAGCTGCTCTTCGACAACCGCATCGTGATCAACAACCACCTCAAGCGCGCCCGGGGTGGCAAGGTCTCCTTCACGCACCTCATCGGCTACGCCATGGTGCAGGCGCTGAAGCTGATGCCGTCGATGAACCACTCCTTCGCGGAGAAGGACGGCAAGCCGACCCTCGTCAAGCCCGAGCACGTCAACCTCGGTCTCGCCATCGACCTGGTCAAGCCCAACGGCGACCGCCAGCTCGTAGTCGCGGGGATCAAGAAGGCGGAGACGCTCAACTTCTTCGAGTTCTGGCAGGCGTACGAGGACATCGTCCGCCGCGCCCGCGCGAACAAGCTGACGATGGACGACTTCACCGGCGTCACCGCGTCGCTGACCAACCCCGGCGGCATCGGCACCGTGCACTCCGTGCCGCGCCTGATGCCCGGCCAGGGCCTGATCCTCGGCGTCGGCGCGATGGACTACCCCGCCGAGTTCCAGGGCACCTCCCAGGACGCCCTGAACAAGCTGGGCATCTCCAAGGTCATGACGCTGACCTCGACGTACGACCACCGGGTGATCCAGGGCGCCGCCTCCGGCGAGTTCCTGCGGATCATGAACCAGCTGCTGCTCGGCGAGAACGAGTTCTTCGACGAGATCTTCAAGGCGCTGCGCATCCCGTACGAGCCGGTCCGCTGGCTCCGCGACATCGACGTCTCGCACGAGAACGACGTCACCAAGGCCGCGCGCGTCTTCGACCTGATCCACTCCTACCGGGTCCGCGGCCACGTCATGGCCGACACCGACCCGCTGGAGTACCGCCAGCGCAAGCACCCGGACCTCGACATCATCGAGCACGGGCTGACGCTGTGGGACCTGGAGCGCGAGTTCGCGGTCGGCGGCTTCGCCGGCAAGTCGATGATGAAGCTGCGCGACATCCTGGGCGTGCTCCGCGACTCGTACTGCCGCACCACCGGCATCGAGTTCATGCACATCCAGGACCCCAAGGAGCGCAAGTGGATCCAGGACCGCGTGGAGCGCGGTCACTCCAAGCCCGAGCGTGACGAGCAGCTGCGCATCCTGCGCCGGCTGAACTCCGCCGAGGCGTTCGAGACGTTCCTGCAGACGAAGTACGTCGGCCAGAAGCGGTTCTCGCTGGAGGGCGGCGAGTCCGTCATCCCGCTGCTCGACGCGGTCATCGACTCGGCCGCCGAGTCGCGCCTCGACGAGGTCGTCATCGGCATGGCCCACCGCGGCCGGCTGAACGTCCTCGCCAACATCGTCGGCAAGTCGTACGCGCAGATCTTCCGCGAGTTCGAGGGCAACCTCGACCCGAAGTCGATGCACGGCTCCGGCGACGTGAAGTACCACCTGGGCGCCGAGGGCACCTTCACCGGTCTGGACGGCGAGCAGATCCAGGTCTCGCTGGCCGCCAACCCCTCGCACCTGGAGACCGTCGACCCGGTGGTCGAAGGCATCTCCCGCGCCAAGCAGGACGTCATCGGCAAGGGCGGCACGGACTTCACGGTCCTGCCGGTCCTGCTGCACGGCGACGCGGCCTTCGCGGGCCAGGGCGTGGTGGCCGAGACGCTGAACATGTCGCAGCTGCGCGGCTACCGCACCGGCGGCACGGTGCACATCGTCATCAACAACCAGGTCGGCTTCACCGCCGCGCCGGAGTCGGCCCGCTCCTCCATGTACGCCACCGACGTGGCCCGCATGATCGAGGCGCCGATCTTCCACGTGAACGGCGACGACCCGGAGGCCGTGGTGCGCGTCGCGCGGCTCGCCTTCGAGTACCGCCAGGCGTTCAACAAGGACGTCGTGATCGACCTGATCTGCTACCGGCGTCGCGGTCACAACGAGACCGACAACCCCGAGTTCACGCAGCCGCTGATGTACCACGTGATCGACAAGAAGCGCTCGGTGCGCAAGCTCTACACCGAGTCCCTCATCGGTCGCGGCGACATCACCCTGGAAGAGGCCGAGCAGGCGCTCCAGGACTTCCAGGGGCAGCTGGAGAAGGTCTTCACCGAGGTCCGGGAGGCCACCACGGCCCCGGCCCCGGCCGAGGTCCCGCAGCCGCAGGCGGAGTTCCCGGTGACGGTGAAGACCGCGATCTCCCAGGAGGTCCTCAAGCGGATCGCCGAGTCCCAGGTCAACATCCCCGACCGGGTCACCGTGCACCCGCGGCTGCTCCCGCAGCTGCAGCGCCGGGCGACGCAGGTCGAGGAGGGCACGATCGACTGGGGCACCGGCGAGACGCTCGCCATCGGCTCGCTGCTGATGGAGGGCACCCCGGTCCGGCTCGCCGGCCAGGACTCCCGCCGCGGCACCTTCGGCCAGCGCCACGCGGTGCTGGTGGACCGGGAGACCGGCCAGGACTACACGCCGCTGCTCTACCTCTCCGAGGACCAGGCCCGCTACAACGTCTACGACTCGCTGCTCAGCGAGTACGCGGCGATGGGCTTCGAGTACGGCTACTCGCTGGCCCGCCCGGAATCGCTGGTCATGTGGGAGGCGCAGTTCGGCGACTTCGCCAACGGCGCGCAGACCGTCATCGACGAGCTGATCTCCTCCGCCGAGCAGAAGTGGAACCAGACCTCCGGGGTCACCCTGCTGCTGCCGCACGGCTACGAGGGCCAGGGCCCGGACCACTCCTCGGCCCGGATCGAGCGGTACCTCCAGCTCTGCGCGCAGAACAACATGACGGTCGCCATGCCGACCCTGCCGTCGAACTACTTCCACCTGCTGCGCTGGCAGGTGCACAACCCGCACCACAAGCCGCTCGTCGTCTTCACCCCGAAGTCGATGCTGCGTCTGAAGGCGGCGACGTCCAAGGCGGAGGAGTTCACCACCGGCAGCTTCCGGCCGGTGATCGGCGACGACGCGGTGAACGCCGCGGACGTCCGCAAGGTCGTCTTCTGCTCGGGCAAGGTCTACTACGACCTCGTCGAGGAGCGGACCAAGCGCGGTCTCACCGACACCGCCATCGTCCGCATCGAGCGCCTCTACCCGCTGCCGGGTGAGGAGCTGCAGGCCGAGATCGCCCGGTACTCCAACGCGGCGAAGTTCGTGTGGGCCCAGGAGGAGCCGGCGAACCAGGGTGCGTGGCCGTTCGTCGCGCTCAACCTGATCGACCACCTCGACCTGGCGGTCGGCGCGGACATCCCGGCCCCGGAGCGGCTGCGGCGGGTCTCCCGCCCGCACGGCTCGTCGCCGGCGGTCGGCTCCAACAAGCGCCACCAGGCCGAGCAGGTGGCCCTGGTCAACGAGGTCTTCGACATCTGACCCCGGCGCCAGTACGTCCGAGAGGCCCGGTCCCGCATCACGCGGGGCCGGGCCTCTCGGCGTCCGTAGGTCCGTAGATCCCGTAGGCAGCCGCCGCCGTTAGACGGGCTGTGGTTCGAAGTCCCAGAACGGGCGGATGCGGGTGCGGGCCGCGACCGTGTGGCGGTGCTGGGCGCCGAGGGTGCGGGAGAGCTGCTGGAGCGCGTCGTGCTCCAGCTTGTCCGCCTCGTCGCGCTGGCCGAGGCCGCGCAGGTCGGCGGCGAGGCCGACCTCGCAGGAGAGGGTCAGCGGGTGCTGGCCGCCCAGGACGCGGCGGGCGCGGGCCAGGGTGTCGCGGCTGAGTTCGGCCGCGTCGTCGACCCGGCCGATGAGGTTGCGGCAGCTCGCCGCGTTGAGGGCGCACCCCAGCGTCCAGGGGTGGTCCTCGCCCATGGCCTCCCGCATGCGGCTCAGCGCCCGTTCGGCCGTCTCGAACGCCTCCTGTCGCTCGCCCGCCTCCCGCAGTACGAGCGCGACGTTGCCGTACGCGCCGATGGCGAAGGGGTGTTCCGCGCCCATGGCGGCGGTGTACCGGGCTGCCACGTCCTCGGCGCGGCGGCGGGCGTCGCCGAGGTCGGTGCCGATGGCGCGCAGCAGGCTGGCGTAGTCGCAGGCGACGCGGAGCGAGCCGGGGTTGTCGCGGCCGAGGACCCGCTCGCTGCGCTCCAGGGTGGAGCCGAGCAGCGCTTCGGAGGCCGAGAGGTCCATGTCCTGGCGGCGCATGCACATGGCCAGGTTGTGCTGGGCCATCAGGGTCTGCGGGTGGTTGCGGCCGAGGACCTGGAGGTGCAGGCGGACGCCGAGCTCCTGGCGGGAGGTGGCCTCGGTGTAGCGGCCGAGGAGGCGCAGCCCCCAGGCGTAGTTGAGGGCCGTGCCCAGCGTGCTGGGGTGCAGGGTGCGCAGCACCCGCTCGTGCGCTTCGAGCGAGTCGCGGTCGAGGTCGAGGGCTTCCTGGTACCTGCCGCGGAGGCGCAGCACGACGTTGACGTTGTTGCGGGAGCTCAGGGTGCGGGGCTCGTCGTCGCCCAGCAGTTCCCGGTAGCGCTCCCAGACGGTCTCCAGGAGGCCCTGGGCCTCCGGGTAGCGGCCGCGGGCCATCACGTTGGCGGCCAGTCCGCTCATGGCCTTGAGGAGTTCGAGCTCGTCGGGTTCGTCCTGCGAGCTGAGCTGGTCGACGGCGGTCCGGCTGAGCGCCTCCGCCTCCCGGTAGCGGCCGAGCATCCGCAGCATGTTGGCCTGGTGGTGGCTGAGGATGATGAGCTGGCCGTGGTCGGCGCCGAGGAGGGCGGTCCAGGCCACCCGGACCTTCTCGCTCAGTTCCAGGCCGGTGCGGAACTCGCCGCGCTGGTAGAGGTAGCGCAGGCAGTTGAGGACGAACCGCTGGACCTTGGGGTCGTCGCTGTCGAGGGCGCCGCAGGATTCGAGGTGCGGCACGAGTTCGGCGTAGCGGGGCCAGAGCCGGCTGTCGGAGGAGCGGCCGGGGTCGGCGGCGGCGAGGGATTCCTGGACGACGCGGGAGAGGGTGGTGTGCTCGCGGTCGGACATGGTGTCGCGGACGAAGCCGTGGACCATGCGGTGCATCTGGACGGTCTCGACGCCGGTGCCGGCGTCCTCGGAGATGGCCTGCTGGTACTCGATGCGGACGACGGCGTACTGGATCAGGATCTTGAGCGCCCGGTTCCACTTCAAGGTATCGCTGGTCAGCCAGCTGAGCCGCTCGGGCAGCCGTCCCGCGCCCATCTCGCGCAGCAGCCGCAGCGGTACGGGGCCGGGCGCGAAGAAGACGCACAGCCGGAGCAGGTCGACGGCCTCCTGCATGTTCTCGCGCAGGGTGTTGAGCAGTATGTCCCACGCCTTGGGGAACGCCTCGGGGTAGGACGGCGAGGTCTGCAGGACGTCCTCGGAGTCCGAGACGGAGCCGCTGACCAGGGCCACGTACTCCTCGACGGGCATCGCGGACTGGCCGAGCCAGCCGGCGGTCTGGTCGAGGAGGAGCGGCAGGTCGTCGAGGGCGGCGGCGAGGAGGTGGGCCTCGGCGGGGCTGAGCCGGCCGGCGCGGCGGCGCACGAAGGCGACGCTCTCGTCGCGCGCGTACACGGGCACGTCCATCAGCTCGGCGTCGTGGCCGCCCCAGTCGCGGTTGCGGGTGGTGATCAGTACGTGGCCGGGGCCGGAGGGCACCGCGTCGGCGACGGCGGCGGGGTCGTCGGCGCCGTCGAAGACGAGGAGCCAGCGGCTGTGCGGGCTGCCGATGCGCAGGGCCTCGTGGACGGCGCGGATGCGCTCGCCGTACTCGCTGCCGGCGTCGACGAGGCCGAGGGCGGGCGCGAGGGCGGCGAGGCCCTCGCGCATGGCGGCGCGGGTGTGCGCGGGCACCCACCAGACCAGGTCGTAGTCGGAGGCGAAGCGGTGCGCGTACTCGGAGCCGAGCTGGGTCTTGCCGACGCCGGACATGCCGTGCAGGGCGCAGACGGCGGCCCCGCTGGGGGCGTCCTCGAACCAGTCGTGGAGGGCGCTGAGCAGGGTGTCGCGGCCGGTGAAGCGGGGGTTGCGGCGCGGCACCGGGCCCCAGACCGCGGGCGGGTCGTCGGGGAAGCGGGGGGTGCCGGGCCGTTCGTCCTCGATGTACGGGCCCTCGGTCGGCAGCCCCAGTCGGCCCAGCACCCGTCGTTCACTCTCCTCGGCGCCGATGCGCCACAGGTCGGCGGGGGCCAGCAGCCCGGTGCCGTTCGGAAGTTGACGGGTCGTCACGCTCACGGCGGCGAACCGGTCGGTGTGCGGCTCGACGACGGCGTGCAGCGCGGCGTTCCACTCGTCCTCGGTGCGCGGGCCGAGCGAGAAGTACCAGTCGCTGAGGATCAGCAGGGTCTTGCCGGGCTGGTCGAGCAGGTCGGCCAGCGCGCTCTCCAGGGGCTGATCCACCGAGCCGTCCCAGCGGCGGAGCACCGGCCGGTGGCCGAGGCGTTGCAGCCGGTGGCTGATCCACGCGGCCCAGGGCCGGTTGTAGCCCGCGTAGCTGATGGTGAACTGCTGTGACCCGGCGCTCTCGCCGGGTCCTCGCTGTGCGGCCATCCGACCGTTCCCCTCGTGTCTGAGCGAAAGCGACAGCCGGGTCGGCGGGGTCGTCCGGCGCCCACCCGGTGTTTCTCTCTGTCTTACCGCAGAGCCGTGCCCGTGCGCCGTCCTATCCGGCCGCGCCGCGCCGCCGCCACCTCGGCGGCGGCTCGCGCCCGTGGCCCGAGCGCGCCGGGGTACGCGGGCGACCGAGCGTACGCGTCGGCCATGGCGTGCGCGAATTCCCTTCCCTCGTCGGTGAGTTCGGGCGCCTGTACGAACCCGGGGAGGACGGCTCCGGCCTGGGCCCAGCAGCGTGCGTGGGCGTCCCACGCGGCCCGCTCCCCCGGGCCGCGGAGCACGGCGATACGGCCCCACAGGTCGGCGAGGGCCAGGTGCGCGTACAGGCCCTGCAAGAGACCGTCGAACGGGCGCGGGTCGGGGCGCCAGGGCGCCCAGTGGCGCGCCTCGCGGCCGGCCCGGTGCAGCGGCACGAGGTCGAGGACCGCGGCGAGCTTCGAGTGCTGGATCTCGTGCGCCAGGGTGGTGGCCAGGTCCACCGCGGTCGCGGGCCGGGAGGCGAAGGCCGCGCCGAAGGCGTCCGGCATGGTCGCGGCCACCAGGCCGCTGGCCGGGGCCCGCAGCGGGACGACGCAGCCGAGCAGCGCGGAGAGCTCGGCGGCGCGCTCCGGCGCGGCGCGCTCCAGGAGCGCCGCGGCGTCCCGCCACAGGGTGTGCCAGCGCCCCTGTTCGGCGGGGGTGGTGCGGCCGGCGGGCACCACGGCGGGGCCGGAGCCGCCGTCGGGCGAGCAGTGCGGGTCGAGGTCGTCGAAGGCCACGGGGGCGGAGTGCGGCCCGGCGGGCGGCAGATGGGCGAGCGGCAGCCAGCGGTAGCCGGCGGGGCAGGGCGCGTCCCCGCCGCTCTCGATCAGCACGTCGCGGGCGGTCGGGTGGGTGACCGCGCCGAGGGAGGGCAGGACGAGCGTGCCGCGGCGCAGCGGCAGGCGGACGCGGAAGGGCACGCCGGCGCGTAGGGCCGCGGCGGCGGCGATGGCCGCGAGGCCGTCGGAGAGCTGGTCCGCGAAGCCGGCCGGCGGCGTGTCGCGGCGGTGCGCGAGGCGGAGCGTACGGGCGGCCCAGGCGCCGACGAGGGGGTAGCCGATGGCCTGGCGGGCGGCCCCGGGGTCGGCGCGGTCGGCCGCCGCCAGCAGGGTCCAGTGGGCGTCGAAGCGCGGGTCGCCGCCGGCCTCGTCGGCGAGGGCGCGGAGCAGCAGGAGCCGCTTGCTGTACTGGGAGGCGGTGAGCAGCTCGGCGGCGGCGGGCGGGCACTGGGTGCGGGCGAGGGCGCGCAGCACCGGTGCGGGCATCCGGTGGGTCATCGGGCCGCCGCGGTGTGCCGGGCGCGGCCCGCGGACTCTTCGAGGCGGCGGGCCGCGTGCCGGATGAGGCGCCGGAGGTCGGCGCAGTAGACGGAGGGGTGGTGGAACCCGGAGCCCGCGCGGTAGCGGTGGGCGTAGTTGCCGCCGCCGCACACGCGCTGGACGGGGCAGGCGAGGCAGGTGTCGCACAGGGCGCGGGCGCCGAGCTGGCGGGCGGCGACGCCGGGGTGGTCGAGGGCCGCGTCGAAGGGGTGGCGGAAGACGTCGAGGCCGGTGGCGGCGGCGCCCTCGTACGCGGACTTCAGGGAGTCGACCTGCTCGATCGCGCCGTCGGCCTCGACGACGACGGTGGCCAGGGGCGAGGTGCCCAGGGCCTCGGTGGCGCTGGGCGCGCCGAGGAGCAGCAGCACGGCTTCCTCGAAGAGCCTGATCCGGGGCGCGCCGGGGCCCGCGTCCCACCAGCGGTCGAAGAGCCGGGCGAGCCAGTCGCCGTAGGCGGTCCGGCGGCCGGCCGGGTCGGCGTGCGGCGGCGGCGCCGACCAGTTGGCGTGCGGGAGGAGGAAGTCGAGGGCGGGCGGGCGGAAGGCGAGGAGGGAGTCGTAGAGCTCGTCGGGGTCGGTGGCGGGGTCGGCGGTGCTCAGGATGCCGGCGTAGGCGTCGGGGCGCTCGGCGAGCAGCCGCAGTCCGCGGGCGACGGCGTCGAAAGAGGGCCGTCCGGCGTGGTCGACGCGGGCCCGGTTGTGGCGGGGCAGCCCGCCGTCGAGGCTGACGCCGACGCGGATGCGGGCGTCGGCGAGGCGGGTGACGCGCTCCTCGGTGAGGAGGGTGGCGTTGGTCTGGGTGGTCGTGGTGAGTTCGGTGCCGGCGTCGAGGCGGGCGCGGATGGCGTCGCGCAGGCGCAGCAGCGGTTCGACGCCGGTGAGCAGGGGTTCGCCGCCGTGCAGGACGGCTTCGACGGCGGGCAGCCGGTGGGCGCGGGCGTGCTCGGCGATGCGCTCGGCGGTGCGCTCGACGGTACGGGCCGAGACGGTGGCGGGGCGGTCGCGCCAACTGCCGTCGGGGCCCTCGTAGATGTAGCAGTAGGAGCAGGCGAGGTTGCAGCGGCTGTGCACCTTGAGGACGAACTGGCGGAACGGCACGGGGGCCACGCCCTGGGCGCGCAGCGCGGCCACGTCGAGCCGGTCGTACGGCCAGGGCGCGTGCTGGTGCGCCATCGTCGGCCTCCCCCCTCGTCTCTCTCGTGGCCGCCCCTCCCCGGGCGGCCTGGATCACCGGTCAGGACGAGTTCTGGAAGGCGCAGAGCACGCCCGTGGGCTCGACCGTGCGGCGCACCAGCACGTCGAGCACCGTCGACAGGGCCGGACTGTCCAGGGAGCGCAGCGCGTCGAGGTCGATGCCCGTCAGATCGGGCAGGGCCCCTTCCCCGTCCTCCGGTCCCGGGGGACGGACGTCGGTGCCGTCGTCTGTCAACCTGCTCTCCTCACAAGCGCGTTGCCCAGCTGAGAACATGTGCCCACTCGCCATCGCGCGGAAACTCATGGCCGGTGATCCTCTGCGAGCAGGCGGAGGCGTTCCTCGGTGTCGGCGCGCCCCTCCCCGTCCCCGGCCGGCAGCAGATCCCACCAGTACAGCGACCGCTGGTACGAGCGCTGCGCCGCCACCGGCAGCCCGGCGGCGAGCAGCGCCTCGCCGCCGCGGTGCAGGGCGCTCGCCGCGAGCCGCATGGCGGCCCGGCGGGCCGATCCGGACAGGCCGTCGCGGGCGAGCAGCGCGGCGCTCGCGGCGGACTCGTAGCTGTCGGCCGCGCGCTCGGGCTGCCCGAGCAGCTCCTGGGCGCGCCCGTGGTCGTACCAGGCCTCGGCGGCCCGCATCGGGTCCTCGGCGCCGCTCGCCGCCCGGCTGAGGATGAACTCGCCCTCCCGCAGGTCGACGACGTCCCATTCGTCGGCGTACCGCTGGAGCAGCGCCCGCCCGAGGAGCAGCAGCGTCCGGTTCAGCCGCGGGTCGTCGGCGACCATCTCGGCGCGGGCCTCGCGCAGCACGCGCACGGCGGCGGAGGCGCCCGCCCGGTCGGGCGCGAGGCGGGACAGCTCCAGGGCGGTCTCGCCCCAGTCGGTCAGCACGTCGGCGTAGGCGGCGTCGCCGGCGCGCAGCGCCTTGCGGGCCGCCGCGTACAGCCCCACGGCCCGGTCCAGCTCCGCGGGGTCGCCGGAGACCTCGCACCGCTGCCGGTGGACGCGGGCGGTACGGGTCAGCGCCTCGGCCTGCACGGGCGTTCCCTCGGTGAGCCGCCGGGCGCGGTCCAGCACCGCCAGCACCCGCTCGTGCCCGGCCTCGCCGCCCAGCAGCAGGGCGTCGGCGAAGTCGAGCAGCGCCCGTACGTACAGCTGGAAGTGGGCTTCGACGGGTTCGAGCAGTTCGACGGCCGCCGACAGGGGCGGCACCGCCTGGAGCGCCAGGAAGCGGGCGGCGTCCGGCGCGGACTGGGCGCCGGCCAGCGCGAGGAGCGCGCGGCCGAGCTGGAGGTCGAGGGGGCCCAGCCGGCGGCGGCTGGTGGAGGAGTCGCCGACCAGCTCCGTCAGCTCCTCCACCACCCGCTCCAGGAAGGCGTGTTCGCCGGTCTGCCGCCACAGGTCCCACATCACCCAGGACCATTCGAGGGCGGCGTCCAGGACCGCCCGGTCGACGGCGCCGTCGCGCGCCGCGGCCTGCCGCAGCTCCCGTTCGGCGGCGCGCAGCAGCTGCCGGGCGTCGGCGGGTTCGTTGGCGGAGATCAGCTCGCGGGCGCTGGCGTGCAGGACCTTGCCGAACACGCGGTGGGCGCGCGGGCCGGCGTCGGGGCGCGCGGCGGCGGCCGCCGCGGGCCCCTGCGCCTCCCGCAGCACGCCGGGGTCGCCCTGGTCCTCCCACAGCCGCAGCAGCACCTCGGCGAGCAGCACCTCCGCCTCGGGGAGCGGGCCGGCCGCGGACTGGGCGGCGTAGCGCAGCAGCCGGGCGGCCTCCAGCAGGTATTCGACCGCGCCCCGTTCCTCGTAGCGCGCGAACTGCTCGCGGGCGCGGCGCACCGCTTCGGCGCGCCCGCCGGGCGGCGCGGCGGGGGACGGCGCCGCGGGCTCGGCGGGCCGGGTCGGCAGATAGCGCTGGAGGACCTGGTAGGAGACCTCCGCGAAGGGGCGGGGCAGCCGGTCCTCGGGGCGGCGCGCGCCACTGGCGGGCAGCGCGGCCTCCGGCGCCGCCAGGTGCGTCTCGCCGGCCCGCTGCACGCCGGTGAGCTGGGCCGCCGCGACGGCCGGGAAGTTGCGGGCCCCGGTGCCGAAGCGCTGCGCCACGTACTCGGAGCAGTGCTTGAGCACCAGTGTGGCCTCGTCCCGCGGCAACGGGCCCAACAGGACGTTCCGCACGCCGTCGTGGAAGTCGTACCACTGCTCCCCGTCGTCCGGCTCCGCCGCCGTCAGCTGCCGCAGCATGCCGCTGAACAGCACCTCCGCCATCTCGGCGGGCCCGGAGTGGGGCAGCATCGTGCGCTGCACCAGCTGCATGACGGGCAGTGTCAGCGGGGCCGCCGCCAGGTACACGGCGAGCTTCACGGCGGCCGGGGAGGCGGTCGAGCGGAAGCGCTGCACGATCTCGCGCGGGGAGCGCTGCGGGGGGCCGCCCTCGACGGTCGCGGCGGCGTCCTGGTCGGCCCGCACCCAGCCCACCGCGCCGGGGGCGGCGGCCGTCCCGGTGCCGGACAGCAGCCGCGCCCAGGTGCCCAGCGCGGCTTCGGTGGGCGGCAGTACGGGCACGGGCAGCGCTCCTTCGGCGGCGGGGTCGGCGGCGGCGCCGTCCCAGCTCGGGCCGCGCCGCGCGGAGGCGAACCGCAGCCGGGCGCCGGGCTCCTCGTCGCGGTGCAGGGTGCCGGGCTCGACGGGCAGCCTCGTGCGCGACCACAGCCGCTGCGGCAGCGGCTGGAGCACGGCGACGGGGGCCTGCCGCCCCCAGCGGTGCAGCAGTTTGTGCGCCTGGCCGCTGCGCCACAGGGGGCCGACGCAGTCGCTGATGAGCACGGTGAGGCGGCGGCCGGTGGGGTCGCGCAACTGGTCGGCGGCGCGCAGCCGTTCGCGGCCGCGCGGCCCGGTGCCGATCAGCGGCTTGCCGCCGGGCACCTCGTGCAGCCGGTGCACCTGGACGTCGCGGAACGCGCCGAGCTGCTCGCAGACCTGCCGGACCTCCTCCAGCGTGCGGTCCCACACGGCCATCGAGGGGGAGGCGTCGATGAGCAGGGCGAGGCTCGTCTCGCGCCGCTCCACGGCCTTGAAGACCGGCAGCACCATCCCGGCGCGGGCGCTGCGCTCGGCGGTGGCGCCCTCGTCGAGGGTGTGCCGGACGGCGGGCGCCGAGGGCCGGTAGCGCTGCAAGGGGCGCAGGGCGCGCTGGAGTTTGAGGAGGCTGGGCAGGGTGGCGGCGGCCGGTACGGCGATGGGCACCCCGCCTAGGGCGCTCCGCCCGGACGTGCCGCCGACGGCGTGGATGGCGACGTCGTCCGGCCCGTCGGTGCCGTCCGCGGCCGTCGGCTCCGGGGGCGGCATCGACTCGCGCGGCCGCTGCTCCCCCGGCCGCGCGCCGCGCTCGGCGGCGCCGTCGGCGAACCGCGGCGCGTCGGGGGCCGGCTCCGGCGGGGCGGAGCCGGCGGGTGGCGTGACGTAGTGGGCGAGCCACAGTCCGTCGGCGACGTCCTCGGCGGACGGGTCGAGGCCGTGCTCGCGCAGCAGGCCGATCACATCGGCCAGGGGGTCGTCGGGCACGGCAGGCACATCCATCACCTCGACCGGTCGAGCCGCCGCATGAGGGTCTTGGCGAGGTCCTCGGTGCTCTTGGTCGCGTAGCTGGACAGGTAGATGGCGTTGAGCAGTTGGTCGGCGGCGACGAGCTCGGTGGCGGAGCGGGTCAGGAACTCGTTGATCAGCTCCTGGCCGGAGGCCACTCCCGCCTCGCCGAAGTGGGCGCGGACCATGGCGGCGAGGCGGTGTTTGTCGGGCCGGCCGAGCGGCAGGTGTATGCAGCGGCGCATCAGGGCGGCGGGGAAGTCCCGTTCGCCGTTGCTGGTGAGCACGACGAAGGGGAAGGCCCGGCAGCTGACCCGGCCGCCGGTGATCCGCACCCGCCGCCCGTCGTCGGTGAGCACGTCCACCTCGGGCTCCCGGTCGGCGATGCGCTCCAGCTCGGGGATGGGGAACTCGCCCTCCTCCAGGATGTTCAGGAGGTCGTTGGGCAGGTCGATGTCGCTCTTGTCGAGCTCGTCGACGAGCAGCACGCGGGGCCTGCCGAAGGGCAGCATGGCGGTGCCGAGCGGGCCGAGCCGGATATAGCCGCCGATGCCGCGCGGCGCCGCCGCGTCCACCGCGTGGTCGGGCCCGCCGCCGAGCTGGACGTCCTGGAGGCGGGCTATGGCGTCGTACTGGTACAGCCCCTCGGTCAGGGTCGTCCGGCTCACGATCGGCCATCGCAGCACCCGGCCCAGGCCCAGCTCCCGGGCCACGGCGTGGGCCAGCGTGGACTTCCCGGTGCCGGGGTCGCCGGTGACCAGCAGCGGCCTGCGCAGATAGAGCGCCGCGTTGATCAGCTCCAGCTCCTCGCCCTCCGGGCGGAACAGCTCGGCCTCCCCGACCGGCCCGAGCCGGCGGCTGGAGGAGCTGTCGGGGGCGTCGGCGGGCTCCAGTTCGGGCCCGCCGTCGAAGTCGCGCCATGGCGGCGGGGCGGGGAGCTCGTCGATCCGACGGTGCGGCTCGCCCGTGCCCCGGTAGATGAGCCAGTCGTTCACGTCTCGCTCCTCGTCACAGCGGTTCCCACAGATATTCCTCTTCGGGCGGTGCTTCCGCGGCCGGAGCCGGGTCGAACAGCAGTGCCACGTGCTCGGCCCAGAACGCCTCCGGGTCCCGTGCGTAGGCCCCGGCGCGGAGCCGGTGCAGGGCCGTCGGCAGCGCGTCGGGCCGCGGTACGGACGCGAGTGCCCCGCCGAGACGCCGTTCGAACTCCCGCCACCCGTACCGCCAGGCGGCGTCCCTGTTCCATACGGCGATTCCGTGACCGGCGCTCACCACCCGCAGCAGGATCTCCTCCGTCACCGGCCCCTCGGCCGGGCAGAACAGGGCGGGCACCGCCTTGGGGTCCGCCTCGCGCAGCTCGGACAGCGTGATGGTGGAGCGCAGCGCGCCGTCCTCGCCGTGCAGCGCGTACAGCCGCAGGGGGCCGTCCGCTATGCCCTTCCAGCGGCGCTCGTGGGCGCGCCGCGGGCTGTCCTCCTCGGACTGCCGTCCGGGCGGCGGCTCCCCGGGCCCGGGCCGCTCCGCCCAGCGTACGGTCACCGGGCGCTGCGCGCCGAGCGGATCGCGCCCGGCCACCGTCCAGTGGTCCACGGGGAGGTCGAACAGGCCGATCGGCAGCCGGACTTCGACGGCCGCGGGCCGGCCCGGCCGGTCGGCCCAGTCGAAGGCCCGGCCCAGCGGCCTGAGCAGCCGTTCGGCGAGGTCCTCACGGAGCACGCCGCTGTCGTCCTGGTCGCGGAAGCCGGTGTCGAACTCGTCGCCGTCGCTGCCGTACAGCGTCCAGCCGTAGTGGACCGCCCGCGAATGGCCCGCGTCCGCCCGGTAGTAGAGCTCGTAGACCTCCAGCCGCACCAGGGGCGCGAGGCCGGTGTCGGCGCGCTCCTCGCGGACGGCGCCGCCCCAGGCGCGCAGCCCCTCGCGGGGGCCGCTGAGCCGGTCGAGGAGGCCGTCCTCGCGGGCGGTGTCGGTGTACCAGGCCAGCAGCCGGCGGCGCGGTTCGGAGTCCTCCAGGGCGTCCTGTTCGGCGACGGCGACGCTGTAGAGGAGCGTCGCCTCCAGGGCGGTCCTGCCGCGCACGTCGTACAGCAGGTCCAGTCCGTCGCGCCACAGGTGCGGGGTGGTGTCGGGCTCGATCCAGTCGCCGCGCACCGCCTCGACGGCGGCGATGACGCTGCGCGGGTGCTCGGGCGGCTCCACCGCGGCCAGCAGGCCGCGCAGCTCGGTGCGCCGCGCGTGGCCGAGGGCCCCTTCGGGCCGCCCGTGCTCGGGCGTGGCCCGCCTCCGTACGGTCGTCCAGCTCTCCATGCCGCGCAGGGCGCCGTCGGTCCGCGCGGGGCAGAAGTGGTGGGCGTAGTGGGCGTGGTCGTGCGCCTGCCACAGCAGGTGGTAGAGGTCGCCCGCGCCTTCCGCGAAGAGGCCGCGCAGTTGCAGGAGGGAGGAGGCGAGGCCGCCGCGCCGGCCGTTGGCCTGGTGGGTGACGATGCCGATGACCTCGGCGCGCGCCCGGTGGTAGACGGGCCCGCCGGAGATGCCGCGGGGGACCGTGAGGCCGTCGAGCAGGTACTGCTCGTTGGCGCTCTCGCCGCTGGTGCCGGCCACGGTGCCGCCGATCGTGCCGACGACGCTGATGGGGCGCAGCGGCCCGGTCTCGCGGGAGTAGCCGAAGAACAGGATCTGGTCGCCGGGGTCGCCGGTGTCCTCGGACAGCGGCAGGAAGACGTGCGGCTCGGCGTCGTACGCGCGGATGACGGCGATGTCCACGCCGTCCTCGGGGCGGTGCAGGGCGTGCCGCACCTCGCCGACGGTGCTGCGCCCGTCGAAGACCAGCCCGACCTCGCGCACGCCGGTGCCGCCCTCACCCATCCCGATGCCCCCCTCCTCCCGTCGCAGTACGTGAGCGCAGGTGAGCACCCAGCCGGGCGCCACGAAGAACCCGCTCCCCCATGCGGACTGCTCGTCGGCGTCGGGGAGGAGCCCCCCTTCGGCATACCCGTCGGCGCTCGAATGGATGCGCACCGTGGCACGTTGGACACGACGCGCGAGAGCGTTCCACGAAACGGTCACGCGCCGTCGCTCCCCCCGGTTGCGCCGTCGGGCGCGGCCAGCGAGCCTCCCTTCCAGGTAAGGGTCACATTGATCGCGGCCTTCGACTCCCCGGCGGCGAGCAGCGAGAACACCTTGCCCGGCCCGCCCGTCAGCTCGATCCCGAACTCGACCGTGACCTCGTCCGGCCGGGCCCGCCTGGTGGCCTCGCGCAGTGAGCCGGCGACGCCCTTGACCAGCTCGTTGAGCCCTTCGACCTTGGCGGCGACGGCGTCGCCGAACCCCGTCTGGGTGTAGTTGCCGGCGGCCCCCTCGGCGAGCGAGATTCTCGCCCAGACGGGCGTGCCGTCCGGCAGTACCACCTGCTTGATCGCGTCAGCCATGCCGTCCCCCGTCAACTGGGCCTCTCGACCTACCTGTTGAGTCCGGCAAGGGTATCCCCGGCCAGTGTCGAGCGCACCCCCCGCGCCCGCCGGGCGGACCCGGCCACGGGGCCAATATCCTGGTGGGACGGGGCCTCGCGCATTCCTCTTCGGGGCCCCGCGACACCTTTTCGAATCCCGCGGGCCCTTCTCGGGCCCGCCGGACTTCCCGGAACCATTCGGAGCGACTCTTGTACTTCACCGACCGCGGCATCGAGGAGCTGGAGAACCGGCGTGGCGAGGAGGACGTGTCCCTCGGCTGGGTGGCCGAGCGGCTGCGCGAGTTCGTCGATCTGAACCCGGACTTCGAGGTGCCGGTGGAGCGGCTGGCGACGTGGCTGGCGCGGCTGGACGACGAGGACGACGAGTAGCGCCGGGCAGTCCCGAGCAGGGGCCATCGGCCGCCGGCTCAAGCCATATCGCGACCGCCCGTCGATCCATGGGCCACCTGACTTGACATCCCGAGTCCGCGATATATCGTGTGTTGCAGAGACGCGATATATTGCGTCGCCCATCGACTCAGGGAGGCCCTGGATGCCAGCGCCATCGGAGTGGTCGCTCGACGCACCGCGGAAACTCACCTTCGACGAACCCGTCACCACGCTCCACGTACGACTCGTCGGCGGCACGGTCAACGTCGTGGGGAGCGACAGCGGCCCCGCGCGGCTGGAGCTGTCGGCGATCGAGGGCCCGCCGCTGACCGTCACCCACCAGGACGGCCACCTCACGGTCACCTACGACGACCTCTCCTGGAAGTACTTCCTCAAGTGGTTCGCGCCCGGCGGGGGCCGGCGCAACGCCCATGTGACGCTGACCGTGCCCACGGACGCCCGCGTGGAGGTCGGCGTCGTCGAGGCCAGCGCGGTCGTGTCGGGGGTGTCGGGCCGTACGGACGTACGCGGCGTGACCGGCGACACCACGCTCGTCGGCCTGACCGGGGAGGTCCGCGCCGACACCGTCTCCGGCCGGCTCGAAGCCCAGGCCCTCACGGGCGACCTGCGCTTCAACTCGGTCAACGGGGACCTCACCCTGATCGAGAGCGGAGGCGGCGGCGTGAAGGCCGACTCCGTCAGCGGCGACATGGTCGTCGACCTCTCCCCCGGCACCAAGGACGCGCGCATCGACCTGACGACGGTCTCCGGCGAGGTCGCCATACGGCTGCCGCACGCCGCCGACACGGAGATCGACGCCAACACGGCCAGCGGTGCCGTCTCCAACGCCTTCGACGACCTCCGGGTCAGCGGCCAGTGGGGCGCCAAGCGGATCACCGGGCGGCTGGGCACGGGCAGCGGCACGCTCAAGGTCACCACCGTCTCGGGCTCGGTGGCACTGCTGCGCAGGCCGCCGTCCGAGGACGGCGCCGACGAAGCCGGCACCGCCGACGCGACCGGCGCGGCCACCGAGCGGAAGGACCTCTGATGCCCCCCGTCTTCGCCCACGGGCGACTCCGCCTCTACCTCCTCAAGCTCCTGGACGAGGCCCCCCGCCACGGCTACGAGGTGATCCGTCTGCTGGAGGAACGGTTCCAGGGCTTGTACGCGCCGTCCGCCGGCACCGTCTACCCCCGGCTGTCGAAGCTGGAGGCCGAGGGCCTGGTCACGCACGCCACGGAAGGCGGCCGCAAGGTCTACTCCATCACCGGCGCGGGCCGCGCCGAACTGGCCGACCGGCAGGGCGAACTGGCCGAGCTGGAGCTGGAGATCCGCGAGTCGGTCTCCGAACTCGCCGCGGAGATCCGCGAGGACGTACGCGGCTCGGCGAACGACCTGCGCCGCGAGATGCGCGAGGCGGCCCGCGAAACCCGCGCCAAGCCCTCCGGCCCGGGCGCCGGCACCGATGCCGGCTCCTCCCGTATGGGCTTCCCCGACGCGTCCGACTTCTTCGACGGGATGTGGAACGACAAGGAGGGGTGGCAGCGCGCGAAGGAGGAGTTCAAGCAGGCCAAGCAGGAGTGGAAGGAGCAGGCCCGCCGGGCGAAGGAGGAGAGCCGCCGCGCCCGCCAGGACGCCCAGCAGGCCCGCCGCCAGGCCAAGCAGGCCCAGGACCACGCGCGGGACGAGGTGCTGCGCATAAAGGAGCGCGTACAGGAGCAGGTCCGCGAGCACGCGCGCCACGGCGACTGGCCCAGCGGCATCCTTGAGGGCGTCAGCGCGCTGGCGAAGGAACTCGGCTCACTGGCGGGCCAGCAGACCCCCGGCCGCCCCAAGCCCGACGCCGGCACCGACACCGACGTCACGACCGACCGCGTGGACCTGAACAAGGACGCCGACGGCTCGGAGGACCTGCCCGCGCCGGAGTGGGCCACCGCCGACGACGCCGCCTCCGAACACCCGGCCCGCGACCTCGACCGCCTCCTCGACCGCTTCCGCGACGACATCCGCGACGCGGCCCGCGACCACGGCATCACAGCCGACCAGCTGGCCCGGTCCCGCGCCCACCTGGCGAAGACCGCGACCCGCGTCGAAGCCCTCCTGCGCACGCGGGAGAGCTGACGGGGGACGGGGGAGACGGGGGACGGCTTCGGGCCCGTACGCATGATGCGTACGGGCCCGAAGTCAAGGTCGGAGCAGCGCTACGCGCGCGACGAGGCCACCAGCTCCGCGGCCTCCTCCGCCGTGGACACCGACGGGGGCGAGCCCGGCAGCGGCCGGCGGGCGGTCTCCTTCATGGTCACGACGGCGATGACGCCGACCAGCGCCGCGAGCATCGTGTAGTACGCGGGCATCATGTCGTTGCCGGTGCCGCTGACCAGGCCCTCGACGACCAGCGGGGTGGTGCCGCCGAAGAGGGAGACGGAGATGTTGAAGGCGATCGACAGGGAGCCGTAGCGCACGTCCGTGGGGAAGAGCGCGGGCAGCGAGGACGACATCACGCTCACGTACGGCAGCAGGCACAGGCCCAGGATCAGCAGGCCCGCGAAGACCGAGACGACGGTGCCCATCTTGATCAGCAGGAAGCAGGGCACGGAGAGCACCAGGAAGCCGATCGAGCCGGTCATCATGACCGGTTTGCGGCCGATGCGGTCGGAGAGGCGTCCGACGAAGGTGATCGCGGCCATCAGCACCACCATCACGATGATGATCGACACGAGGGCGTCGGTGGAGTCGTAGCCGATGCTGTTCGACAGGTAGGTGGGCATGTACGACAGCAGCATGTAGTCGGTGACGTTGAACGCCGCGACCAGCGCGATGCACAGCACCATCGGCCGCCACTGAGTCGTCAGTATCTGCCGGAACGGGGTGCTCTCCCGGTTCTCCAGCGCCCCCTCCGACTCCAGCTTCTGGAACGCCGGCGTCTCGTCGAGCTTGAGCCGCATGTACAGGCCGACCAGGCCGATCGGGCCCGCGACGAGGAACGGGATGCGCCAGCCCCACGACTCCATCGAGGAGTCGGAGAGCGTCACGGTCAGGACCGTGATGAGCCCGGCGGCGGCCGTGTAGCCGATCAGGGTGCCGAACTCCAGGAAGCTGCCGAAGAAGCCGCGGCGCCGGTCCGGCGCGTACTCCGCGATGAAGGTGGACGCGCCGCCGTACTCGCCGCCCGTCGAGAAGCCCTGGAGCATGCGGAAGACGATCAGCAGGACCGGGGCCCAGAAGTGGATCGACTGGTAGCCGGGGATCAGTCCGATGGCGAGCGTGCTCGACGCCATCATGATCATCGTGAGCGACAGCACCTTCTTGCGCCCGATCCGGTCCCCCAGCGGCCCGAAGACCATGCCGCCCAGCGGGCGCACCAGGAACGCCGCCGCGAACGTCGCGAACGAGGACAGCAGCTGCGCCGTGTCGTTGCCCGAGGGGAAGAAGACCTTGCCGATGGTGACCGCGAGATAGCTGTAGATCCCGAAGTCGAACCACTCCATGGCGTTGCCCAGCGCCGCGGCCTTGACCGCCCGCTTGACCGCCGTCTCGTCCGTGACCGTGATGTCGGTGCGGCGCAGCGGCGGGTTCGAGCGGCGCGCGGCAGCGCGGAAGAGGGGGCGGTGCCGGGTCACGGCCGGGGCTTCGAGTTCTTGCTGAACAGGCACGGGCGGCTTTCGGTCGGGGACAGGTTCATAGCGCAACTACCCAGTGATACCTGCTTCATCCCCGGTGACTTTCACGGACGAAAGCCACTTTCGGGCAGGACTGAAGTCCCTTGGTCGCTGCGACCACTAGGGCCGATCACCCTATTTGATGCTGGATTACCCACTTCAACCGGGGTAGGTCCGTATTGAACGGTAACAGACCGTAGTGAGGGTTACGGGCGGTAAGGCGCTTCGTCGTCCGGGCGGTTTTCCGGCGGGGTCATTCGTACCGGGTCGTCGTCATCCGGCGAGGCCATTCGCACCGGGCCGTGGTCGTTCGCCCCGGGATGCCGGTCATCCGCCGGGGCCGTCCGTCCGCGCGCGGCTCAGACCGTGAGCACGACCTTCCCGAAGAGGTCGCCGCCCGCCATCTTCTCGAACCCCTCCCGCGCCCGGTCCAGCGGCAGCACCGAATCGATCACCGGCCGTACGCCCTTGGCCGCGCAGAAGCTCAGCAGCTCGGCCAGCTCCTCCTTGGAACCCATCGTCGAACCGACGATCTTCAACTCCAGGAAGAAGATCCGGTTCAGCTCGGCGGCCTGCGGGTTCGGTCCGCTGGTCGCGCCCGACACGACGAGGGTGCCGCCCGGCCTGAGCGACTTCACCGAGTGCGACCAGGTCGCGGCGCCGACCGTCTCGATCACCGCGTCCACCCGCCGGGGCAGCCGCTCGCCCGGCTCGTACACGCCCTCGGCGCCCAGCTCCACCGCGCGCTCGCGCTTGGCCGCGTCCCGGCTGGTCGCGAAGACGCGCAGCCCGGCCGCCGCCCCCAGCACGATCGCGGCGGTCGCCACGCCGCCGCCCGCGCCCTGTACGAGCACGCTGTCGCCGGGCCGGACGCCCGCGTTCGTGAACAGCATCCGGTACGCCGTCAGCCATGCCGTGGGCAGGCAGGCGGCCTCCTCGAAGGACAGCTCCGAGGGCTTGGGCAGCACATTCCAGGCCGGCACGGCGACCCGCTCCGCGAAGGTGCCCTGATAGCGCTCGGTGAGGATCGAACGCCGCTCGTCCGGGCCCACGCCGTGGCCCGTCTGACCGATCACCGAGTGGACGACGACCTCGTTGCCGTCGGCGTCGGTCCCGGCCGCGTCGCAGCCGAGGATCATGGGCAGCGACTCCTCGCCCAGCCCCACACCGCGCAGCGACCACAGGTCGTGGTGGTTGAGGGAGGCGGCCTTCACATCGACGACCGTCCACCCCTCCCGCCCTACGACGGGGTCGGGCCGCTCCCCCGTCTGAAGGCCGTTCAGCGGCTGGTCGCGGTCGATCTTGGCGGCATAGGCAGCGAACATGATCCCAACCTAGGACGCCGGGTGCCGCCGCGATAGTGCCCATCGCCTGGGCGGCGGGCCGGTCGCCCCCGTGGAGGGCGTTACGCGGCGGGGCGCGGTCGCCGCCCCCATAGCCCGCGTTACGTGCACGGGGACAGGGGCGGGGCTGTGGGCCCGTACGGCTGTCAGCCCGTACGACTGTGGCTCCGTACGGGCACGGGCCCGCACGCCCGTAGGCCGTGAGGCCCGGGGGCGCGTCCGGCTACGGGCCCGTGGCACACCCCGCGTGTCCGCACGCCCATGAGACCCACTGAACTCCACGGGCCGGGGTGCGCAACCGCGCCCCGGCCCGTACTCCGCCTCACGGTCCACATGCCCGTACGGCCCGCGGACCGGCACGGGCCAGTACCGGCCGTACGGCCCCCGAGCCCGTACGGCCAGTACGGCCAGTACGGCCGTCAGCGGCGGGCGACGCCCTCCGCTCGGGCCGCGGCGGCCACGGCGGCCGTGACCGCCGGGGCGACCCGCTCGTCGAAGGGCGACGGGATGACGCAGTCCGCGCTCAGGTCGTCGGCGACGACGGAGGCCAGCGCCTCGGCCGCCGCGAGTTTCATGCCCTCGGTGATCCGGGAGGCGCGGACCTGGAGGGCGCCCGCGAAGATCCCGGGGAAGGCGAGGACGTTGTTGATCTGGTTCGGGTAGTCGCTGCGGCCCGTCGCGACGACGGCGGCCGCGTACTTGTGCGCGACGTCCGGGTGGATCTCCGGGTTCGGGTTGGCCATCGCGAAGATGAACGCGCCGGGCGCCATCTTGGCCACCGCCTCCTCCGGCACCGTGCCGCCGCTGACGCCGATGAAGACGTCCGCGCCGTCGAGCGCGTCGGCCAGGGAGCCCCGGAGGCCGGCCTTGTTGGTGAAGCCGGCGACCTGGCGCTTGACCTCGGTGAGGTCCGTACGGTCGGCGGAGACGACGCCCTTGCGGTCGCAGACGGCGACGTCGCCGATGCCCGCCTCGGTCAGGATCTTGGCGATGGCCACCCCGGCCGCGCCCGCCCCCGAGATGACCGCGCGCAGCTCGCCGACCGAACGGCCCGTCAGCCGCGCGGCGTTGCGCAGGGCCGCGAGCGTGACGACGGCGGTGCCGTGCTGGTCGTCGTGGAAGACCGGGACGTCGAGCCGCTCCTGGAGCCTGCGTTCGATCTCGAAGCAGCGGGGCGCGGAGATGTCCTCCAGGTTCACGCCGCCGAAGGACGGCGCGAGCCGCACCACGGTCTCGACGATCTCGTCCACGTCCTGGGTGGCGAGCGCGATCGGGATCGCGTCGACGCCGCCGAACTGCTTGAAGAGGATGGCCTTGCCCTCCATCACCGGGAGGGACGCCTCGGGGCCGATGTCCCCGAGTCCGAGCACCGCGGAGCCGTCCGTCACGACGGCCACGACCTGGGACTTCCAGGTGTAGTCGTGGACGAGTTCGGGCTTTTCGGCGATGGCGCTGCACACCTTGGCCACGCCGGGCGTGTAGGCGAGCGACAGGTCTTCCCGGTCGCGCACCGGCACGGTCGCCTGGATGGCCATCTTGCCGCCCCGGTGCAGCGCGAAGGCCGCGTCGAACGGTTCGTCACGGGTGCTGTCCGTACCGGCGTCACCATCGACGCCGGTGTCGCGGCCGACCGCACTGCTGTCGGCGCCGTTCCTGCTTTCGCTGCTGTCGCTGCGAGGATTCACAATCTCCGCTGCCACTTCTGACCCCTTTGTCATCTGTTCGTCGAGGGTTACCGCCCCAGGTTGCGGAGCGGGCGGGCACCGCGTCCGTGGCCCGGCCGGCGGATGGGCCGCCGCGCGGGGGCTGATACGGACGCCGGGCGCGCCGCACGCGCGCCCTGAGCCCCGGGTGAGGGGTGTAGCCCACCTTTCTAGCGCAAGATCCCGAGCGGTTACGAGTCGCTTTCGTCACTTGGACGACACCGGGCGGGGCCGCGTAATTCCCCAAGGGCCGAGGTCAGGGCCGGTCCTGGACCGAATCGGGGACCGGTCCGGGCTGATTCGGGGACTGTTCGGGGCCGGTTGGAGGGCCGGTTCGGGGCTGAATCAGGGTCGGTTCGGGGTCGGTTGGAGGGCCGGTTCGGGGCTGAATCAGGGCCGGGTCGCGGGTGGGCCACGGCCGGGTCAAGGCCGCAGCGAGGCCGGAGCGGGGCCGGAGCGGGGCCGGATCGCTGCTCGGTCAGAGCCAGGAGCGCACCCGACGTCACCCAGGGTCGCGGGGCGCGGGAGCAAGTGGCATCCAAGACGGACAGAACACGTCATCCACGGCGAGCATCCCGCGTATTGAGACAACCCGACTGTGAGACAGATCTCCCCTCCGCGTACCGCGCGGTGGGACTTCCGCACGAACGCTCCGGCCGCCGCACGGGAATAGCCCGTTATCCGATTTTGACATCGCAGGCCCCCCGATCGGCGCGGTCCAGATGGCAAGATGCCCAAATCACACGAGGTCGCGAGGCCCGATGGTGTGTGCTCCGACCAGTTCGGCTACTCCCCCACTCGCAGGAGGAACCAGCAATGACCGCAAGCACCACCCCGCGTCCGACCGCCGCCAGGAGCCGTTTGGCCGCTGTCGGCGCGATCGCGGTCGCCGGCGCCCTGCTGCTCACGGGCTGTGGCGATCAGACGAAGAAGTCCGGCAGCGACCGGGCGTCGGCCTCCAAGGCCCCGCTGCACGACAAGCTGCCCAAGCAGATCCAGGACGCCGGCGTCGTCAAGGTCGGCTCCGACATCGCGTACCCGCCGGTCGAGTTCAAGCAGGAAGGCCAGACCGTCGGCATCGACCCGGACGTCGCGGCGGCCATCGGCAAGCAGCTGGGCGTCGAGTTCAAGTTCAGCAACGCGACCTTCGACACCCTGCTGGCCGGGCTGCGCTCCAAGCGGTACGACGTCGCGATGTCGGCGATGACGGACAACAAGGACCGGCAGACCGGCGTGGACCCCGACACCAAGAAGAAGGTCGGCGAGGGTGTCGACTTCGTCGACTACTTCTCGGCCGGCGTCTCGATCTACACGTCCAAGGGCAAGACGCAGGGCATCAAGGGCTGGGACGACCTGTGCGGCAAGAAGATCGTGGTGCAGCGCGGCACGGTCTCGCACGACAAGGCCAAGGAGCAGTCCAAGAAGTGCGGCTCGAATCCGATCAAGATCGAGGCGTTCGACGATGACGTGCAGGCGCAGACCCGGCTGCGCGGCGGCGGCGCGGACGCGGGCTCCAGCGACTTCCCGGTGGCCGCGTACGCCGTGAAGACCTCGGGCGGCGGCAAGGACTTCGAGATGGTCGGCGACCAGATCCAGGCGGCCCCGTACGGCATGGCGCTCAGCAAGGACCAGACGCAGCTGCGGGACGCGATCAAGGCCGGGCTCGACGCGATCATCAAGAACGGCGAGTACCAGAAGATCCTCGCCAAGTGGGGCGTCGACGCCGGTGCGCTCAAGGAGGCCAAGGTCAACGGCGGCGCGGGTTCCTGACCGGACGTCGACGCGGACGGCGGCGGCTCGGGCGCGAGCCCGGCCGTCCGCCGCGCGAACAACCCGACTCTCCGCTCTCCGCGGCTCAGGCCGGGCGGCTCAGGCCGGGCGGCTCAGGCCGGGCGGCTCAGGCCGGGCGGCTCGGGCCCGGCCGCCCGCGGCACGAGTCCGGCCCGCGGCACGAGCCCGGCGGAGCGCGGCGTGAACCCAGCCCCCGCCGATAGGCCGCGCACCGGCCCAGGCCCGCCCATCCCAGCCCCGCCACCGCCGAAAGGTCCTGCTGAAAGGCGACACCCGTGACTGACAAGCTCAACAAGGCGGAGGAGCCGGCCGACGCGCCTCCTCCCACCCCCGCCGCCGTGCCGGAGGCCATCAAGGCCGTACCGGTACGGCACTACGGGCGCTGGGTATCGGCCCTCATCGCGGTCGCTCTCCTGGTCCTGCTCGTCAACGCCTTCGCCAAGGGGAAGCTGAACTGGGGCGCGGTCCCGGACTACTTCTTCGACGCCGACATCCTCAAGGGCGTCGGCAACACCATCTGGATCACGATCTGCGCGATGGTCGTCGGCGTGGTCCTCGGCGTCATCCTGGCCGTCATGCGGCTGTCGAAGAACCCGGTGACGTCGTCGATCGCCTGGGGCTACATCTGGTTCTTCCGCGGTACGCCGGTCTATGTGCAGCTGCTGGTCTGGTTCAACCTGGGCCTGGTCTTCGAGTACATCAACCTCGGGCCGATCTACAAGGACTACTGGTCGTCCTTCATGACCCCGTTCCTGGCCGCGCTGCTGGGGCTCGGCCTGAACGAGGCGGCCTATATGGCCGAGATCTGCCGGGCCGGCATCCAGTCGGTGGACGAGGGGCAGACCGAGGCGTCGCAGGCGCTGGGCATGAGCCACGCCAAGACGCTGCGCCGGGTCGTCCTGCCGCAGGCGATGCGGGTGATCGTGCCGCCGACGGGCAATGAGTTCATCAACATGCTCAAGACCACGTCGCTGGTGATCGCCGTGCAGTACTACGACCTGTTGCAGGCGGCGTCGAACGTCGGCCGGACGTCCGGCGCGACGGTGGAGATGCTCTTCCTGGCGGCGGCCTGGTACCTGGTGATGACCAGTGTGCTCAGCGTCGGCCAGTACTACCTGGAGCGGCGCTTCGCGCGCGGCTCCCTGCGCCAGCTGCCGCAGACCCCGTGGCAGAAGGTCAGGACCAACCTGCTCTCGCTGGGCACTCGGAGGGGGAACGCATGACCGCCATGGTGAAGGCCGAAGGCGTCCACAAGTCCTTCGGCCCGACGCACGTACTCAAGGGCATCGACCTGGAGGTCGCCCCCCGCGAGGTGTTCTGCCTGATCGGCCCGTCCGGCTCCGGCAAGTCCACCTTCCTGCGGTGCATCAACCACCTGGAGAAGGTCAACGCCGGCCGGCTGTCGGTCGACGGCGAACTGGTCGGCTACCGGCAGCAGGGCAACAAGCTGTACGAGCTGAAGGACCGCGAAGTCGCGGCGAAGCGGCGCGACATCGGCATGGTCTTCCAGCGCTTCAACCTGTTCCCGCACATGACGGCGATCGAGAACGTCATGGAGGCCCCGGTGCAGGTGAAGCGGGAGGCCAAGGCCGTGGCGCGGGAGCGGGCGGAGCGGCTGCTCGACCGCGTGGGGCTGGCCGACAAGGCGGCGAACTACCCGGCGCAGCTCTCCGGCGGCCAGCAGCAGCGGGTGGCCATCGCGCGGGCGCTAGCCATGGAGCCGAAGCTGATGCTCTTCGACGAGCCGACGTCGGCGCTCGACCCGGAGCTGGTCGGCGACGTGCTGGACGTGATGCGCTCGCTGGCCGAGGACGGCATGACGATGATCGTGGTGACGCACGAGATGGGGTTCGCACGGGAGGTCGGCGACTCGGTCGTGTTCATGGACGACGGGGCGGTGGTCGAGGCGGGCAACCCGCGGGAGGTGCTGACGAACCCGCGGCACGAGCGGACGAAGTCGTTCCTGTCGAAGGTGCTGTAGGGGCGCGCTCGGTGCCGTAGGGGACTGGTGCTGTAGGGGCGCCCGGTGCCGTAGAGGACCGGTCCCGTACGGGCCCGGTGCGGTAGCAGGCCGTACGAACGGCGCCGGGCGGATGCCATGAGGGCACCCGCCCGGCGCCGTCGCGCGGGGGGCCGTCATCGGCCCCGAGGTCACTTCAGGCCGAGCACCAGGCCGTCCGAGGGCGAGCGCCACACCGCCCGCGCCTCGCTGAACCCGGCCTCGCGGAGCGTACGGACGTGCCAGTCGAGCGAGGGGGTGTCGCCGTCCGCGTGCTCGCCGTAGATCTCGAACCGCTCGGCGGTCGGCCCGGCGAGCAGCGGGTCGGCGGCCACGACGTCCCACCATTCGCGCCAGTCGAGCGCGCCCTCGGCCTTGGCCCGCTCCTGCCGGGCGTGCCGCAGCGCGCGGTCGGCCGCGTTGATGCGGGGCGTGGACTCGTCGGGCATGTGGTCGGCGTTCATGAAGACGCCGCCGTCCCGGACCAGGTGCGCGAGCTGCCCGTACAGGGTGCGCAGCGGTTCGCTGTGCAGCCAGTGGAGGGCGGTGGCGGTGAGAATCGCGTCGTAACTGTCGTACGGGAGCCGGGCCGGCCAGTCGGGGTCGGTGAGGTCCGCGGTGACGAACTCGACGCGCGAGTCGCCGTCGAAGGAGCCGCGCGCGATGGTCAGCAGCGCGGGGTCGAGGTCGACGCCGGTGCCGGCGGCTTCGGGCAGCCGCTTCAGCAGCCGGTCCGAGATGCTGCCGGTGCCGCAGGCGAGGTCCAGTACCCGGGGCTTCGGGCCGACGAGCGCCTCGACCATGTCGAGCATGACGCGGAACCGCTCCTCGCGGTCCGGCATGTACCACTCCTGCTGGCGGTCCCAACTGGCCTGCCAGGCCGCCCAGTCCGCGGTGGCTATGGGCTGTGCGGTGTCCGTCATCGCGACCACTCCGATTCGTAATACCCTCGAATGAGAACCGACCATTACCGACCCTAGATCGCTCCCGTAAGGATCACAAGTGGAACTGGCCTATTACTCGGACTACGCCGTGCGGCTGGTGAACAGCGAGGAGCCCGCCCGCGGGGTCGACACGCTCACCTCCGCGGACGCGGTGCGCGAACTCTTCGGCAACGGCGCCCAGGCCGCCCGCCGCGTCGCCGACGGCGACGTCACCCGGCTCCGGTCCGTACGGGCGAGGCTGCGCGCCGTCTTCGAGGCGGCGAACGAGGACGACGAGGTACGGGCGGTGGACCTGCTCAACGCGCTGCTGATCGAGTTCCCGGTCAGCCCGCAAGTCTCCGGCCACGAGTTCCGCGACGACAACGGCCGCCCCAAGTGGCACATGCACATCGCGGACCACGCGGTGAACGCGAGCGCGAGCTACACGGCGACGGCGTGCATGGGCCTGGCCGTGCACCTCACCGAGTACGGCGTCGACCGCCTGGGCATCTGCCAGGCCGCGCCGTGCCGCAACGCGTACCTCGACACGTCGACGAACCGCTCGCGCCGCTACTGCTCGGACCGGTGCGCGACGCGAGCGAACGTGGCGGCGTACCGGGCGCGCAAACGCGAGGAGGCGGAGCGGGAACGGTCCCGTACGGACACGGGCACGACGGCCCATACGGACACGGACACGGACACGGCCGCCCGTACGGACTCACTCACGCCTCCCCGTACGGACCCGCTCGCCGCCGCCCGCCCCCAGGCGGTCGCCTACCGGGCGAACGAGGACCGCAGCACGGGACGTACCGCCGAGGCGACCCAGGACAGCAGCGCCACCGCCGAGCGCTGACCCGCGCGCGGCGGCCGGCGCAGCCGCACCACGGCGCGGGCGACCACGAACTCATCGGGCACGGCGCCGAACTCACGGCTGTCGTTCTCCACATAGGGGTTGTCCCCCAGCACCCACCAGCCGCCCTCGCGCCGCTCCACGGCGCGCTTGACGATCAGCAGATCCTGCCGGAACGGATGGCGCATCAGCACCACGTCGCCGGGCCGGACCGGCGCGCCGTACTGCACCACCAGATGGTCGCCGGGGTTCAGGGTCGGCACCATCGATGGGTTGTACACCTCCGCCAGCCCGATCCGCAGCAGTCCCCGACGCTCGCGGTCCGTCTCCTGCCCGCGCTCGTCCACCCGCTCCTGATTCACGGCACCTCCCGGTCCGGTCCTCCGTCTGTCCCAGACTGACACTGGACTTTTGTCCTAAGCACCCCGGGGCACCCGAGAAAAGCCTTCCCACAGCGAGTAATCTCGCACCTGAGAAGACGATCACGAGGAAGGACAGCACATGCTTTCCCGCCTGTTCGCCCCAAAGGTGAAGGTCAGCGCCCACTGCGACCTCCCCTGCGGCGTCTACGACCCGGCCCAGGCCCGCATCGAGGCCGAGTCGGTCAAGGCCGTCCAGGAGAAGTACCAGGCCAACGAGGACCCGCACTTCCGGGCCCGCGCCACGCTCATCAAGGAGCAGCGCGCCGAACTCGCCAAGCACCACGTCTCGGTGCTGTGGAGCGACTACTTCAAGCCCCCGCACTTCGAGAAGTACCCCGAGCTCCACCAGCTGGTCAACGACACCCTCAAGGCCCTGAGCACGGCGAAGGGCTCCACGGACCCGAAGACCGGCCAGGACGCGCTGGACCACATCGCCCAGATCGACAAGATCTTCTGGGAGACGAAGAAGGGCTGATCTCTGGTTAGGCCGTCTGACCTGCGCCTCCGTGCAGGCCCGGACGGCCCGCAGGACCGCACCCGCCCCACGGGCCGCCGAGACCGGCGTGCTCGATGGGGCGGGTGCGGTCTTCTGTTTTCGGCCATGGGTGCGCGTCGGCGATTGGGGGCGGGGGCAAAGCCCTGGGCTCGACGGTGTTGCGCTGCTCGCAGCTCTCGCGGTCGAAGACCGGTGGCCGACCGCCCCGGCTGCGCCGCAGCCTGTGGCCGGGCCGGTCCGCCGGGACCGGGATCACCGACCGGATGCCACGCTTGCGCAGATGCTCACGGATCGCGCGGCTGGAAGGCAAGGCAATCGTGTCGATCCCCCCGGCGATCGCGCCAGCGACCACCCCGCCTCGGTGTCCGGTCCGGCGGCGACGGCTCGATCCGCGCCCACGGCACGTCGGTCGACGGCATACCTGGACCAACGGCCGACCGATCCAGAAGAACTGCCTAGCCGCACAGCGCGTCGTCGAGCGCTTTGTCGATGGGCTTGCCGATGTGCTCATCGGCGGGCCAGTCGGCGAGGTTCGCGGAGAGCACCACGCGCCGCTCGCCGTCCCGCGTGGTGAACGCGAGCGTGGCGTAGCCGGGGATGCCGCCGGTGTGACCGATCGCTGTGCGCCCGCAGCTCAGCTTGCGTTCCTTGAGCCCGAGTCCGTACCGCTCGCCGGGCTCCCCGGTGGCCACGGTGCGGTTCATCTCCTTCCACTGCGCGGGCCGCAGCAGCTCGCCGGAGGTCAGCGCCGTCAGCAGCCTGTCCATGTCGCGCGGAGTGGAGACGATCTCCCCGGCCGGGCCGGCGAAGGACGGGTTGAGGGCGCTGATGTCAGCCCTGCCGAGGTAGCCGTGGGCATGTGGGCCGGGGATGGCGGAGCGGTCGCCGGGTACGGACGTGTGGCGCAGCCCCAGCGGCTCGATGATCCGGTCCCGCACCTCGGCGGCGTACGAGCGGCCGGTCACGCGCTCGATGATCAGTCCGGCGATGAGGTAATTGGTGTTGGAGTAGCCGTAGTCGGTGCCGGGCGGGAAGTCGGCGGACTTCGCCGCGGCCCGCCGCACCTGGTCGGCCATGTCGTGGTGGCGGAAGCGCGTACGGATGAGCTCATCGCCCTGCGGCAGGTCCCGTGCGATGTCGTGCAGTCCGGTGGTGTGCTGGAGCGCCATCCTTACAGTGATCAGGTCGCCCTGGGGTACCAGCCCCGACGGCAGATAGCGCGAGAGAGGGGCGTCCAGCGACACCTCCCCTTGTCCGACGAGCTGGAGCAGCGCCGCCGCCGTGAACAACTTGGTGGCGCTCCCGATGCGGAACTGCCCGTCGCGCGGCACCGGAGCCGTCCCGGCTCTCTTCGCGCCGCCGGACCCGGCCGACCAGGTCCGGCCCTCCTCGACCACCCTCACCTGCGCACCGACCGCGCCGCTCCGGGTCAGCAGGTCCAGATCGCGCTGGACCTTCCGGGCCGTACCGGCCGTACCGGAGTCGGACGCCGCCGCGGCGGGGAGGGCCACGGAGCCCACCGCCGCAGTGGCGAGCAGGCAGGTGAGCAGAGTATGGGAGATGCGCATGGTGCCCCTTGGTGTCATGTGCCGAACGGTTCCGTACGCCCACCCCACACTCTGATTCCCCGCAGGTCACGGGGGCTACCTCCCGTCCTGGGGTGGGGAGTTCCCGAACCCTGCCGTCAGGTGCGGGGAGCAACGGCCCAGTTCACGCCCACTGCACGTCGGTCAGCGACGCACCGGCCCCCGCGCGGCAGACTCTGCCGGAGAGCATCCGGTACGCGATCCGCCTCGCCGAGGCGTGAGAGGAGTCCGACGGTGGCTGAAGATCTGTCCGCGGTGGCGCGCTTCCTGTACGAAGCGGGGACTCTGAAGCAGACGAAGCGCACCGGCTGGTGGATGGCCGGCGTACGCGATCCGGAGTCGGTGGCGGAGCACTCCTGGCGCACCGCGCTGCTGGCGACGGTCATCGCGAGACTCGAAGGGGCCGACCCCGCGCGGGCTGCCTGCCTCGCGGTGTGGCACGACTCGCAGGAGACGCGGACCGGCGACGTGAACCACCTCGGAAAGAAGTACGCCGCCGGGGCCGATCCGGAGGCGGTCACGGCCGACCAGGTCGCCGGCATGCCCAAGACGCTTGCCGCGACCGTGCGGGAACTCATCGCCGAGTACGAGGGCAAGGAGTCCGCCGAGGCGGTCTGCGCTCGGGACGCCGACAAGCTGGAGTGCATGATCCAGGGCATCGAGTACAGGGCCCAGGGCTATGGGAACGCACAGCGTTGGATCGACAACAGCCGCGGCCGGCTCACCACGAAGTCGGCCGCCGAGCTCGCCGACGCGGTGCTGGCGACCGGGTCCCTGGACTGGTTGCGCACAGCACTCGGAGAGAAGCAGGTCGGAGAGGAACAGGGCGGAGAGGAGCAGGACTGACGCCGGGCCGGCCCCCGGCCCCTGGTGACCGCGGTGAAGGCCGCGGCCCCGGCCGGCGAGGCCGCGGCCGCCGTGTACGAGCACGGCCGCGGCCGGTCAAGGGGCCTGTCAGCTCAGCCGCTCCTCCGCGTACACCGCCATCGCCGCGCACTGGTACTCGGCGAGGCCGGCGGCGATCTTGTCGTAGTTCGCGCGCATCCGGGGGTCGTCGACGTAGACCCGGCCGAGGCCGTTGTAGGCCTCGGCGTTCGGGGTCCAGTAGCGGCAGACGTCCTGGTAGTGGGCGTGTATCTCGGCCTGGACGGCGGGGTGGGCGGCCGGGGCGCCGGTGGCCATGAGGTCGGCCAGGCGGATCATCTGGGCCGTCACCTCGCGCTGCCACTGTTCCTTGTCCGCGTCGGTCATCGAGCCGATGGCCGCTCGGGATTCCTCCCAGGCGGCCGGCCAGCGCTCGCGCACTTCGGCGTCGTAGGGGTCGGGCTCGAAGCCCTCGAACAGGTTCTCCGGCCTGTTGATCTTTGTCATGCCGTTGTTCTCGCTTCCCTCCAGTTCGGCGATGGTGCGCGCGACCGTGCGGCTGAGCGTCTCCAGCCGGTCCCGTTCGGCGAGCAGCCGCTGATGGTGCTCGCGGAGTACGGTCACCCGGTCGGTCCGGCTGTCCAGGACCGCGCGGATCTCGCGCAGCCCGACGCCCAACTCCCGCATCAGCAGGATCTGTTGCAACCGCAGCAGATCGGCTTCCTCGTAGTGGCGGAGCCCGTTGCTCCCGGTCCACGCCGGTGGCAGCAGGCCGATCTCGTCGTAGTGCCGCAGCGTCCGGGACGTCACCCCGGACATCCGGGTCACGTCCGCGATCGACCAGGCCATGCCACGCCTCCCATCACCGGGCCGGTCGTTCCGGCCCTGAGAACGACCGTAGAAGTTGACGCCGCGTCAACCGCAAGCCGGAACGCTCCCCTCCGCCACCCCGGCTTGGCATATGCCAAATGCATGGACAAACCCTCGGGGCGCGGATAACCGGAAGAAACCCTAAACGGTGTGGAATCAGATATTCCAGGCGACTGGTTTCGATACGCCTTAGCGATGAGTAGGGTATGGCCCGCTGCTGGTGGATCTTGCGAAAAGATCCGATTGAATTCAGTACGGACGGGACGTACGCGTGACTGGTGCCGTCTTCGGGATCGGGAGGGGATCGTGGCTGTTGACGCGTTCGAGGGGCAGTACGTGTGGCGTCCGGCGGCCGATGATCGTCAGTTGGCACGGGCTTGCATGGATGTGCGGACAGGACGCTATCTGAGTGCGCACGAAGCGCTGAAGGACGCGCGCGGCGCATTCGACCTGCGGGCCCACCGCTCCCTGGTACTCGCTTCCGAGGCGGCGGACTCGGATCTGGCCGAGCGGTGGTTAGCGGAGGAACCGGGCGCGGAAGCGGCGCTGTTGTGGGCGCGGGTCGCGATGCTCCGCGCCCTGCGGATGGCCGACGCGCACGACCGGCGGCAGGGGGCGCTCGTACGGATAGCGCAGACGGCCTGCGAACGGGCGGCCGAGCTGCTGCCCGAGGACCCCACGCCCTGGGTGATACAGCTGGCGCTCGCCCGGCTCCAGAAGGCGCGCGACCCCGCTCCGCAGGGGCTGCTGACCGCGCCGCCCGGGCCCTGGTACCTCTTCGCGCACATTCTGCGGCTCGACCCCTGGAACCGGGAGGCGCACCATCGCTTCCTGGCGTACTTCTTCACCCGCAACGGCGGGTCCGCGAGCGCGCGCTGGGACGTCGCCTCCTTCCTGAGCCAGCGCGCCCCCGCCGCCTCCGCGCTGCGCCTGCTGCCCCTGGTGGCGCTGGTCGAGGACTACGACCCCCACGCGCTGCTGGCCGACCGGACCTGGGAGCAGCCGCAGTGGCGCGCGACCGCCATGGGCATTTACCACAGCTGGTTTCCGCAGGTGGCCCAGTACCAATTCACACCGGTACTGGACCTGGCCTATCTGGCGCACGCGCTCTACATGGCCAAGTGCGAATTCGAGGCGCGCGAGGTCTTCACGGCCATGGGCCCGTACGCGTCCCGGATGCCCTGGAGCGCATTCGGCGAACCGGAGGAGCAACTGACCAAGGCGAGACGCTCGTGCGGACTTCCCGTGCCGGGAGCCGCCTGATTCGAGACTTTCCGACGCCCGATGTGAAGCATTCTTCCGTCGACTTGTTCGCAGAACGCCCACGGTAAAAATCTCGGGCCTTCCAGGGCATTTTTCAGATTTCTCCCGCCCCCCGCTCCCTCTATAGAGACTCTATAAGAAAGGCCACGGTTGTGTCCGAGCGCACGTCCCTGTCCCGCTCGAAATCACGTCATGAACCGGCCGTCGACGCCCTCGACGACGATGCCACCCTGCACGCCATGGGGTATCCGAGAAAACTCACCCGGAGATTCCGGGCCTTCGACAACTTCGCGATATCCTTCACCATCATCAACATCATTTCCGGGATCTTCTCCTCCTTCGGTTTCGGGATGAACGCCGGCGGTCCGTCGATTCTCGTCTTCGGCTGGATCGGCGTCTCCGTCATGGTGCTGTTCGTCGGCGCCTCGATGGGCGAGATCGCCTCCGCCTACCCGACCAGCGGCGCCCTCTACTTCTCCGCCGGCAAGCTCGCCAAGCGGCACCGCGGCGCCTGGTCCTGGTACACGGGCTGGCTCAACTTCGTCGGGCAGGTCGGCGGAACGGCCGCCACCAACTTCGCCGCCGCCACCTTCATCCAGGCGTTCATCTCGATGCAGTGGCCCTCCTACCAGGCCACGGCCCAGCACACGGTCGCCATCACCGCGGTGATCCTGCTGATCCAGGCGCTGGCCAACACATACACCGTGCAGCTGGTCGCCGTGCTGAACCGGATCTCCGTGTGGTGGCTCCTCGTCGGCATGGTGATCATCGTGCTCACCCTCGTCGTGATCCCCACGCACCACCAGCCCGCCTCGTTCGTGACCCATTTCGCCAACAACACGGGATTCACCAGCGGGCTGTACGGCGGAATGCTGGGACTGCTCGTCACCAGCTGGACCTTCACGGGATTCGACGGCAGTTTCCATATGTCCGAGGAAACGGTGCAGGCCACCGTCAACGCGCCCAAGGGCATCATGCGCGCGATCGCCTACTCCGCGATCGCCGGACTCATCCTCATGCTCGCCCTCATCTACGCGATCCGCGATTACGCGCACGAAGCGAGCGCCACCGCGCCGCCGGTGCAGATTCTCATCGACGCGCTCGGCGTGGGCACCGCCAAGCTGCTGCTGCTCATCGTGATCGGCGCCATGCTCTTCTGCGGACTGGCCAACATGACCAGCAATACCCGGCAGATCTTCGCCTTCTCCCGGGACGGCGCGATGCCGGGCTCCCGTTGGTGGCATTCCGTGTCGCCCCGAACACGCACGCCCGTCAAGGCGGTATGGCTCGCCGCCGCCTGCCCGCTGGTGCTGGTCATACCCGGCTGGTGGTCGCACACCGCGTTCACGGCCATTGTGAGCGTCAATGTCGTGGGGCTCTTCCTCGCCTACGGCGTGCCGATTTTCCTTCGGCTCCGGCTGAACGACTTCCAGCCCGGCCCCTGGAATCTGGGCCGCTACGGCAAGCTCGTCGCGGGCGTCGCCGTGACCTGGATCGTGATCAGCAATGTGCTGTTCATGCTGCCGCAGGCTTCGCCGATCACCCCCTCCTCCTTCAACTACGCGCCGATCGCGCTCGCGGCGGTGCTGCTGATCGCCACGGTGTGGTGGTTCGCCACCGCCCGCCGGCGGTTCCAGGGGCCGGTCAGCTACGGCAGCCCGGACGAAGTGGCCGCCATGGACCTGATCTGAACTGACCTGACCTGACCTGACTTCATCTGATCCGATCAGACGCACCTGACCTACCTGACTGTCCATCAGCCACAACGAAGGGAACCACCGAAGACATGCACCCCCTCGGCGAACTCACCGTCAGCACCGCTTCCCTGGACGAATGGCACCAGGTGGAGGAGTGGGCCGCCGAGGAGGGGTGGAACCCCGGCCGCGGCGACACGGCCGCCTTCCACCCGATCGACCCCGCGGGCTTCTTCGTCGGCCGCCTGGAACCCGGCGCCGCACCCATATCGGCGATATCGGTCGCCAACTACTCGGACCAGTACGCGTTCCTGGGCTACTACATGGTCCAGCCCGACCACCGCGGGCAGGGCCTGGGCCTGGCCACCTGGCGCGCGGCCTTCCAGCACGCCGGCACGCGGACGGTCGGCCTGGACGCGGTCCCCGCCCAGCAGGCCACGTACAAGCGGGCCGGGTTCGAGGCCGTCTACGACACCATCCGCTACACGGGCCGCCCGCGCACGGGAGGCGGCTCCGCCCGTAGCGGCGCCTCAGCCGCACCCGGCACATCAACCACCTCCGTCACCGCGGATCACCTCGACGCCCTCGCGGCGTACGACCGGCAGTGCTTCCCCGCCGACCGCCGCGCCTTCCTCGTCCGCTGGCTGACGGCCGACGGTCATATCGCGCGCGTACACCTGCGCGACGGGCACATTGCCGGATACGGAGTGATACGTCCCGCCCGCGACGGCCACCGCATCGGCCCGCTCTTCGCCGACACCCGCGAGGCCGCCGAGGCGCTCTTCGACAGCCTCACCGCCGGTCTCGGGCCGGAAGAAACGGTTGCCCTCGACATCCCCGAACCGCAGCGCGCCGCCCATGACCTCGCCGCGGCGCGCGGGCTGGCGCCCAGCTCGCACACGGTGCGTATGTACGCCGGGCCCGCGCCGTCGGTCGGGACAGCACGTACGTACGGCGTCACGAGCCTCGAACTGGGCTGAACGCGGGCCGCGCACGGGGCGTTTCGGCCAAGAAAATGGATCAAGCAGTGGCGTCTGGTTGCCATTGTTGAAGGTGTGCCATTCTTTGGTAAAAGGAGAGCGGAGCGGACCCGGCGAAGGGAACGCTGGTGGATTTCGAAGTTCTCGTCCTGGGCCCAGTCGACCTGCGGATAGCCGGCCGCCATGACGGCCTGGGCTCCGCCAAGGGCCGTACGCTCCTCGCGGCCTTGGCCGTGGACGCGGGTCGGCCGGTTCCGCTCGACACACTGGTCCACCGGCTGTGGGACCACCGCCCGCCGGCCCGGCCGCGCGCCAGTCTGCACGCGTACGCGTGCAAGCTCCGGCGCCGGTTCCGCGACGCCGACGGCCGCAATCACCTGATCCAGCAGGCCCACGCGTACGCGCTCGACATCGACCCGGACAGCGTGGACTGCCACCGCTACCGGCGGCTGACCGCACAGGCGCGCAGCGTCGCGGACGACGGCGACGACGCTCAGGCGCTGGCCCTCTTCCAGCAGGCGGAGACCCTGTGGCGAGGCGAACCGCTCGCGGGCCTCACGGGCCTGTGGGCCGACAGCGTCCGCGCGAGCCTGGAGGAGCGGCGTCTCGCGGCGATCCTGAACCGCGCCGCGGTCGAACTCCGCATGGGCCGCTTCGCCGACCTCGTGGGCGACTTGTCGATACTGCTGGAGCAGCATCCCACCGACGAGACCTTGGTTGGCATGCTCATGGCTGCGCACTATGGCTGCGGCCGCCAGGCCGACGCGCTACGTACGTACGAGGCCACCCGCCGCCGCCTCAGCGAGGAACTGGGCGCCGACCCTGGCGAGCCCCTCCGCCGCATCTACCACCTCATCCTGAACCAGGCCCCGGTCCGCGAACTCCTCACCCCGCACGCCCCGGCCCCCGCGACGGCCACGCCCGGGACCGCCGCCCCACCCACCAACCTGCCGACGCACGCGGAACTGGTGGGTCGGGAGGCGGAGTTACGGACCATCGTGGACTCGGCGTCCGGGGCCCCCTCCGGGGGCACATCCAGGGGCACGTCGGGGAGCACGTCCAGGGGTGGGCCCAAGGGCATGGCCGGGACCGGTGGCACTGTCATCGCATTGCAGGCTATTTCGGGTATGGCCGGAGTCGGCAAGTCGCTCCTGGCCTTCCATGCCGCGCGGCGGCTGAGCCCGCACTACCCAGAGGGCCTGATCCACCTCGATCTACGCGCCCACTCCCCCAACGGGCAGCCGCTGACGCCCACCGCCGCGCTCACCGGACTCCTGCGGCTCTTCGGGGTGGAATCGGCCGGAACGCCGCGCGGCCTGGACGAACTCACCTCCCGCTGGCGCACCTTGCTGAGTTCGCGGCGCGCCGTGATCATCCTGGACGACGCCGCCGGCCCGGCCCAGCTCCGCCCGCTCCTGCCCGCCGGCTCGTCCTCGCTGATCATCATCACCAGCCGTCGCCGACTCGCGGGCATACCGGGGGTCCGCCCGGTCTTCCTGGACCTGCTGCCGCACGATGACGCCATCGCGCTGTTCACGGAACTGGTCGGAACCGAACGCACCTCGCGTCACGAGGAAGTGGCCGAAATAGTGCGCTTATGCGGCCACTTACCGCTCGCCATCGAATTGGCCGCAGGCAGGTTGATCTCCCGCCCGTCGTGGACCACGAACCACCTGCTACAACGGCTCTCGCGCAGCCGGGGCAGACTCGATGAAATCCGGGACGTACATACCGACATAGCCCGAGTGTTCGAGTTGTCCTACAATGCTCTGACCAATGACGAACGAACGGTCTTCCGCCTTCTCGGACTCCGGCTCGGGCCCACATTCGACGTCTACGCCACCGCCGCTCTCACCGGCCTGCCGCTCGGCAGAACCGAGCGGATCATAGAGAGCCTCCTCGACGCACACCTCCTCCAGGAACCCACAGCGGACAGGTTCACCGCGCACGACCTGCTGAGCGAATACAGCCTCATGCTGGCCAGCCAAGACCCGCAGGAAGAGCGTGATTTGGTACGGGCGAGACTGATCACCTACTACCTCGCCGCGGCGGATCGAGCCGACCGAATTATCAATCCGCGCCGCCCGAAGATCGACATTCATCATGCCTTCCCCTCGGACCAACTGCCGTCGTGGCAAGGGGTTTCAGAGGCAAAGTCGTGGCTGTCGGCGGAGCACAGCGCCTTGATCGCGGCCGAGGAGCACGCGCGCTCCCACGGAAACCCGCGCCAGGCAGCCCAGTTCAGCCATGTACTGGCAGCCTTCCTGGACTCTGACGGGTATTGGGCCGAGGGCCAGGTCATTCACCAGCACGCCGCTCTGCACTGGCGCGCGACAGGCGCGCCGCAGGCCGAGGCCAGAGCCCTGACCGACCTGGCCACCACCCACGCCCACGCCGGCCGCTACGCCCAGGCGGCGTCCGCGTGCGAACGCGCGCTGGACCTGGCCCGCGCCATCGGCGACACCAATACGGTGGTGGACGCACTCCAGCAGTTGGCCGTGCTGCACTGGTACCGCGGCCAATCGCTTCTGATGCTCTCGGTGGCGCGCGAAGCCCTGAGGATCAGCGTGCGTTCGGCGGACCGCTGGAACGAGGCGCGCAGCCGAAACAACACGGGTATCGCGCAACTGCACTTGGGGCACCCAGCCGAAGCATTGCAGGACTTCCAGGAGTCACTTGCCCTGTTTCGTGACGAAAACGACGTCAGAGGGCAGCTTCAAGCCCTCAACAATAGCGCGGAGGTCCAGCTCCACATCGGAGAACGCGAATCAGCAAGGGAATCTTTCACGCAATCGCTCGCCATCGCCCTTGAATCCGGAAGTCGCGCCGAGCAGGGAATTGCTCAACTGAATCTCGCGAACTCTTTTCGCCTACCGGAAGAGCTGAGCGAAGCCTTATCCGGATACCAGTCCGCGCTCCTTTGCTTCCGCAACCTAGGCGACCGTCGCAACGAAACGATCACAGAGATTGGGATCGGCGACGCCCTGCACGAATCCGGTCGGTACGAAGAGTCCGCGAACCATCACCGGAACGCCCTGGAATTGGCGCGCAGCATCGGCGCGAGCCTGGAAGAAGGACAGTCGCTGCGAGGTCTGGGAGCGGCGGAGCGCCGCCTCGGCCACGCGGCTGCCGCCGCTGATCACCTCACGGCCGCCCTGAAGATCGCCTGCGAGATCCACTCCCCTGAGGACGAAGCCAGGGCGTGTGCGGAGCTCGCCGAGGTACGGGCGCAGATGGGCCGACGCGAGGCCGCGCGGGCGCTGTGGCAGCGAGCGCGCCGCCGCTTCGAAGGGCTGGACGCGTCCGAGTGCGCGCGGCTGGACCGCCGGATCGAGGAGTTCGAGCGGGAGGCCCCTGCGGCCTGATCCTCAGCCGCAGGTCAGCAGGGCGAAAATGCCCCTACGGCTACCGCTTGACCGTTTTGCACCCCACCTTTGTGCTGCAACTTCCCTTTATATTTGCAGAGCCCTCTCCTGGCTGATTAGCATCCTGCGTGTCCTACCCGAGGATGCACCCCAGTAGAGAACAAAAGGTACACGTGGATGCAACTCCAGTCCCGCCGGCTGTTGAATATCGGATCGTCTCGCCAGTCGGACATTCCGAGAACTCCTCAGCTCTTCACGCCGACCCTCAAAATGGTGCCCCGTACAACGGTTCGATAAGCATCATAGTCAAGGGCCGCGACCCCCGGCCCCAGGCACCCGAGGCAAGCGTCTGCATGCCATCCGAGCAGCCGGATGAATCCTCGTCGGCAGGCCGTGGGAACCGCACCACGCCGCCCCTGACGAAATAGAAACTTAGCAACAGCCGCGGAACGGGCCGCCAATTCCTTGGCGGCCCGTTCTGCGCGCCCCGCTAACCGAACCGCTTCACCTCTCCCCCACCCCCCGCCCCGTAAGCCGCCCAAGGCTCCAAGCCCTCGCCGTTCGGGGAGCCCGTGGCGGCGAAGGCCGCGAAGGCGGAGGCGAAGGAGGCGGAGAGGGCGTGGTCGGCCGGGGTCGGTTGGCCGAGCATGGGGCTGTCGGCAAAGGCCGTGAACGTACCGAAAAGGAACGGGAGTTCAGCGCAGTGGGTCGCGCCCAGGTCCGAGCCGCCCGGCGCCTCGCGGTCGAATTGGTAGACGTAGGCCGGGGTGCCCTGCGCGGCGCGGTCCGCGGCGATTTTCAGGGTGATGCCGCGCATCATGCGTTCTGTCAGCGTCTGCGCGAGTTCGCCGGCTCCGACGAAGGCCGTCATCTCGTCCTTCACCGTGCCGATCAGCAGCCGGGTGTCCTCCAGCCCCCCGTCCGCGACCGCCTGCGGCAGCGGGCGTGACGGCATGCCGGCTCCGCCGAGCACCGGGTAGAGGGGCGGGCCGATGCGGCCCGGTACGGCGAGTTCGGCGGAGAGTTGGGCGTATGCGGCGAGGAGGCGTTCGACGGGGAGTTCGCGGAGGGCGTCGCCGGGGTTGGGGGCGCTTTCCACGCCGAGGAGGCGGACCAGCGCCGCCGTGTGTGCGGTCGCCTCGTCCGGGTCCTGCGGGTCCATGCCCCACGGGCCGCTCTGGGCGATCACGCCGCGGATCAGCGGGCGGGTCTCGGGTACGAGCGCGAGGGCAAGCGACGAGTACGCGCCCGCCGACTGGCCGCCGACCGTGATCGCATCCGGGTCGCCGCCGAACGCCTCGGCGTTGGCGTGCACCCAGCGCAGCGCCGCCGCCTGGTCGCGCATGCCCACGTTGTCGGAGTCGGACTCCGGCAAGTGGAGGTAACCCAGCGGACCCAGGCGGTAGTTGGCCGTTACGACCACGATGTCGCCCAGGGCTGCCAGCCGCGCGCCCTCGTACCAGTCCCAGCCGCCCGATCCCGAGGTGAAGCCGCCGCCGTGGAACCACAGCAGCACCGGGCGGCGGCCCCGCCCCGACTCGTTCAACAGCCCCGCCGGGGTCCATACGTTGAGGTTGAGGGATTCCGCCTCCGCCCAGTTCGGGGTGCGGCGGCCCATCACCGCCTCAAGCCTCGACGCGTTCTGCGGCACGGACGGGCCCGGGCGCGCCGCATCCCGGGGCTCGGACCAGCCCTCGTGCGGCCGCGGCGGCGCGAAGCGGAGCTTCCCCACCGGCGACGCCGCGTACGGGATGCCGCGGAAGGCCGCCACCGCGCCTTCCGTCACTCCGCGCACCTGCCCCCGGCCCGTGGTCACGACCGGTCGCCGCTCCCCGTCCGCAGTCGCGCCGTCCGGCACCGCGCTGTCCGCCATCCTCGTCACCTCTCCTGTGCGTTTGCCGTACCGGTCTCGCGACCGGGCACGAGATCGTTCTACGGCCTCTGGTCGATTGTGGCCACGATTCTCTGCTCTGTAGAAGAAATACGGACATGGAAACGGCCTACCATGCCGAATGTGCGCCACTCCCTCGACGAGACAGACCGTCTGATCACCGCCGTCCTCCTCGCCTCGCCCCGCGCCTCCTGGCGCACCGTGGGCGCGTGCCTGGGCGTCTCCGAGCGCACCGTCGTGCGCAGGGCCGCGCCGCTGTTCCACGACGGCACCCTGCGGGCGACCGCGGTGCGCAGCCCTGCCCGCTTCGCCGGTCTGGTCCCGATGGCCCTGCGCATCCGCTGCCGCCCCCAGCGCATCCGCGCGGTCGCGGCCACGCTGGCGCGGCGGCACGACACGGTGTGGGTGGACATCATGGGCGGCGGCGACGAGATCTGCACGATCGCGTTCCTGGAGGGGCCCGACGCCCGTAACGCGCTGCTGCTGCGCGATCTGCCCGCCACCGCCGCCGTGGACTCGTGGACCGCGCACAGTCTGATGCGCGTCCATCCGGCGTCGCTGCGTTGGACGGCCGGGCTGCTGACCGCGGAGCAGCTCGCCTTCCTCGCCCCCGCCGCCGTGCCGGAACCCCCGCGCGGCCTCGCGCCCGTAACCGCCGTCGACGACGCGCTCGTCGAGGCGCTGGCGGCGGACGGCCGGGCCACGTACGGGGAGTTGGGGCATCGCGCGGGTGTCTCCGCGCTCACCGCGCGCCGCCGGCTCGACGCGCTCGTACGCGACGGGTCCGTACGGCCGGCCACCGAGGTGGATCTCGCGTTGCTGGGCGTTCACGCCGAGGCGCTGCTGTGGATCACGGTGACGCCCGGCGGCCTGGAGGCGACGGCGCGGGCGCTGAGCGATCACCCGCAGGTCCGGTTCGCGGCGGCCACCACCGGGCAGGCCAATCTGCTGGTCGCGGTGGCCGCGGCCGACCTCGACGCGCTCTATTCCTTCCTCACCGGCACGGTCGGCACAGCCGGTGCGGTCAGTACAACTGCAACAGTCGGCGCGGTCGGCGCGTTGGAGCGGATCAGCGGCATCGAGACGGTCCCGATCCTGGCGACCGTCAAGCGGACCGGGATCATCCGGCGTTCCCAGCACTCAACCTGGTAGCGCGCGCCTGGAGGTAGCGGCGTTCGGGCAGGCTGGCGGTGCGCCGCGCGGCCGACTGGTACGCGGTCCGCGCCGCTTCGAGGTCGCCCGCCCGTTCCAGCAGGTGGGCGCGGACCGCGTCGAGGCGGTGGTGGCCCGCCAGCCGGGCGTCGGCGTCCAGGGTCGCGAGCAGGCCGAGCCCGGCCCTCGGGCCGTGGACCATCGCCAGCGCGACGGCACGGTTGAGCGTGACCATGGGGCCCGGCGCGAGGCGTTCGAGGAGTTCGTAGAGTGCGAGGATCTGCGGCCAGTCGGTGTCCTCGGACCGTTCCGCCTCGTCGTGGAGCGCGGCGATCGCCGCCTGGAGCTGGTACGGGCCCGGCGGCGTACGGGACGAGAGAGCCCGCCCGACCAGCGCTGTTCCCTCGTCGATGGCCTCGCGGTCCCACCTGCCGCGGTCCTGTTCGGCGAGCGGCACGAGGTCGCCGTCCGGGCGGGTGCGGGCGGGGCGACGGGCGTCGACGAGCAGCATGAGGGCCAGCAGCGCCGCCACCTCGCCGTCCTCCGGCAGGAGTCTGTGGACGGCGCGGGTGAGCCGGATGGCCTCGCCGGACAGCTCGGCCCGTTGCAGGCTGCTGCCGGAGGTGGCCGTGTACCCCTCGTTGAACAGCAGGTACAGCGTCGTCAGGACGGCGGCCAGGCGCTCTTGGCGTTCCGGGTGGTCGGAGTGGCCAGGGCCGCCGGAGTGACCAGGGTCGCCGGAGTGGCCAAAAGGAGCATCGCCGAAAGGAACGCCGGAGGACTTGATGCGCTTCTTCGCCCGGCTGATCCGCTGCGCCATCGTCGCCTCGGGTACGAGGTGGGCGCAGGCGATCTCCGCGGTGGTCAGGCCCGCTACGGCGCGCAGGGTGAGCGCGATCTGGGCGGCCGGGGTCAGTTCGGGGTGGCAGCACAGGAAGAGCAACGCCAGCGTGTCGTCCTCGGACGGCGCGCGCCCCTCGCCGGGCGGGGGCGCGCTGAACTCGTCGCGCGGCGTCAGAGCGGCGGCGTTCTCCTCACGGCGACGGCGGGCCTCTTCGCCGCGCAGCTCGTCGGTCAGGCGGCGGGAGGCGACGCGGATCAGCCAGCCGCGCGGGTTGTCCGGCCTGCCCTGACCGGGCCACTGGACGGCGGCGGCGAGCAGTGCCTCCTGCACCGCGTCCTCGGCCGCGTCGAAGTGCCCGTACCGCCGCACGAGCGCGCCGAGGACCTGCGGCGCCAGACTGCGCAGCAGGTCCTCGTCCCCCATGACGTCACCGCTCACGGCGGCCCGGCCCCGACGCCGGCGGAGACGCCGTCACCGCCGGCGCCCCACACATTCCGGCCTCCCACACGTTCCGGCCCTCCCCGGCGGCACCCTCGACGCCTCCGGCCCTCACATCTCGTCCCCACCGATCTCTCCGATCGGCCGCACCACCACCGGGTAGTTCGGCGCGCCCTCCGGCATGGGGCAGGCGTACGCGCGGGCCGCGATCTCGGTGGCGCGCTCGATGTTCTCGACGTCGACCACCCAGTACCCGCAGAGGACCTCCTTGGCCTCCCCGTACGGCCCGTCCGAGACGACGGGCGTGCCGTCCTTCGCCGCGGTGACGAGCTTGGCCTGGGAGGGCTCGGTGAGGCCCTGCGCGTCGACCAGTTCGCCCGACTCGGCCAGGTTGTCGTTGATCGCCTGCATGTGGCCGTACATCGCCTGGATGTCCTTCTCCGTCCACGCCGGTTCGCCGGGGGCCGGGGAGCCGCTCATGGCGTCGTAGTCGGACTGCTTGCCGAGCAGCATGATCAGGTACTTCATCGTCCTCACCGTTTCTCTCGCACCGACGCCCGGTGGGCGCCTCGTACCGGCACCCGGTGGGCGCCTCTCACAGGAGACGTCGGAGCGGCCGGGCCGTTCTCGACACCTCGCCGCCGGTGTTTTCGCGCCACCCGAAAGGCCCACCGGGCTCACCCATTGGGCGACGGCTCCAACCGCCGCGACCAGGGATGACGCCCGTACGTACGCTCCAGAGCGGCCGCCAGCCAGCACCGCCCCCCAGCGGAGAGGACCGGCAGCGCCGCGGCGAAATCCTCCTCGTCCTTCGGGCGGGGGTCCCTCGCCTTGTAGTACAGCTGCACCTCGGGCGCCAGATACGGAACGGACTCGGGCGTCAGCGCGCCGAGCGCCTCGACGGGGCGGCGCACCCGGCTGTCGCGGTGCGAGATCCACTCCGTGCCCGTGCCGTCGCTCTCGTCGAGCATGATCTGAATGCGCCAGGGCTCGGCGGGGCCGGGGCGGCACCAGATGTCGTGGACGTGGTCCGGCAGGATCTCGCCCGCCGCCCAGGGCCGGAGGGAGCCGGGCGGGTCGGCCGCCCACCACTGCCAGCCGCGCAGCGCGCGCTGCGCGGCGAGCTGGTCGCGGCGCAGCAGCAGGACGTCGATGTCGCCGTGATCCCGGAAGGCGCGGCCGACGGCGAGTTCGATGGCGTACCCGCCGGCGATCCACCACGGCGCTCCGCGCGCGGGCCGGGACGAGCCCGCGCCCCCGGCCGGGCCTGCGGTCCCAGCCGAGCCCGCGGTCCCGGCCGAGCTCGCGGTCCCGGCCGAGAAGAGGGCGGTCACTTCGGGCAGGGGCGCGGGTTCCCAGCGCCCCCATGGCGTATCGGTACCTGTCATGCCGACATCCTCGGGTACGAGCGGCCGTTGGCCGCTGGTTCGCCCGTACAGGCCCGGATGCGGCCGGACACAGGCCCCGCGACGCCTGCGCGGCGTCGCGTCGCGTGGCGTGGCGGGAGAGCGGGACAGTGCGTTCCGGGGGCGAGTGCGTCCGGGGCGCGGTCGCTCACCGTCCGTGGGCGGCGACCGCCTGTTCCGCGGCCGCGCGTACGTCGTAGTCGGCGCGGGCCGACGCGATCTCGGCCTGGTGCCGCTCGGTCCAGGTGACGAGGGACTGGATGGTGGCGTGCAGGGTCGCGCCGAGCGGCGTGAGGGCGTAGTCCACGCGCGGCGGCACCACGGGGTGGACGGTGCGGCGTACGAGCCCGTCGCGCTCCAGTTGACGCAGCGTCACCGTCAGCATGCGCTGGCTGATGCCGTCGACCTCGCGGCGCAGTTCCGTGAAGCGCAGCGAGCGGCGGTCCAGGAGGGCGATGACCAGCAGGGACCACTTGCCCGCGATGCGGTCGAGGATCTGGCGGACCTCGCAGTCCTCCCTGGTGTCCCACTGCCGGGCGTCCCACTCGCAGACCTCGTCGGTGCACTGATCGGGATCGCCGCAGCCGTCGGGTTCGCCGCGTTCGCCAGGGTCGCCGCACTGCCCAAGGGCGTCCTCGGTACCCGCAGGTGCGTCCTCGGTACCCGCGAGGTCAGTCGGTGACTTTGAAGTGCCTTCTTCCACAGTGGGCCATGGTTCCCCAGGATGGGGCTGGTTACAAGAGAGAACCGACTTCCTCGGAGGCCCCGCCACGGCCCGTCGCGGCCGTCGCAGCCCTGCCCCGCCGCAGCCCTGCCTCGCCACAGCCATGCCCCGGCGAACCGCCCCGCTCCAAAGTCCCCATCCGCCCCCGAGGTCCCCACCCATCCCGAGGAGCCGACCCGTGCCCACCCCCTCCCCCGAACCGCCCGACTCGACGGAACCGGGCCCCGGGCCAGAACCGGGACCCGGACCGGAACCCGGCGGCGACGCCCTCATCAGCGGCCGCGCCCGCGCCGTGCTGCTCGTGCTCTGCGGCGCGATCTTCCTTGAGGGCGCCGACCTGGCGATGATGAACGTCGCCCTGCCGTCCATCCGCGCCGATCTGGGCCTGTCCACCGGTTCCCTCCAGTGGGTGATGAGCGGGTACGTACTCGGCTACGGCGGCTTCATCCTGCTCGGCGGGCGCACGGCGGATCTGCTCGGGCGGCGGCGGATGTTCCTGCTCTGGCTCACCGTGTTCCTGGCCTTCTCCGGGCTGGGCGGCCTCGCGAGCGACGGCTGGATGCTCCTCGTGGCCCGCTTCGTGACGGGTGTGGCCGCAGCCTTCACCGTGCCCGCGGGGCTGTCGATCATCACCACGATGTTCCCCGAGGGCCCGCGCCGGGCCAAGGCGCTGCTGATCTACGCGGGGACGTCGGCGGGCGGCTTCTCGCTCGGGCTGGTCGTGGGCGGGCTGCTGACCTCGATCGGCTGGCGGTGGGTGTTCTTCGCCCCCGTCGCCTTCGCCGCCGCGATACTCCTCGCCGCCCTGCGCCTCATCCCGCACGAGCCCCGCACCGGGCCGGGCCCCGCGGGTCCGGGGGCCGTACGCGGCTTCGACCTGCCCGGCGCGGTGAGCGTGACGGGGGCGATGCTCCTGATCGTCTTCGCCGTGGTGCGGCTGGAGCACGGCGCCGAGGAACTGGGCCGCACGCTCGGCGCGTTCGCCGCGGGCCTCGCGCTGCTGGGGGTGTTCGTGATCGTCGAAAGGCGGTCGGCGGCGCCGCTGGTACGGCTCGGGGTGCTCCGGTCGGGTCCGCTGATCCGGGCGAATGTGGGCGCGATGATGTTCGTCGGTTCGTTCTTCGGCTTTCAGCTTCTCGCCGTCCTCTACCTCCAGGAGCAGCGCGGCTGGTCGGCGATGCGTACGAGCCTGGCCCTGCTGCCGCTCGGTGTGGACGCCGTGCTGGCGCCGACGCTCACGCCGCTGCTGGTGCGGCGGTTCGGGAATGTGCGAGTGATCCTCGGGGGGCTGGTGCTCGCCATCGCGGCGTACGCGCTGTTCCTCCCGCTCGGCGCGGACTGGTCGTACGCGCTGATGGCTCCGGCCTTCCTGCTGATCGGGCTCGCCTTCGCGCTGAGCTACGGACCGCTCACCATCGCGGCCACGGAAAGCGTCCCGAGATCCGAACAGGGGCTCGCGGGCGGCCTGTTGTACACCTCGACGCAGTTCGGCGCGGCGCTCGGACTCTCGGTGGCCTCCACCGTCGACGTCGCCTTCACGGGCCCCGGCCACACCCCCGGCGCCGCGCTGGAGGGGCTGCGGGCGGCACTGGTCGTACCGGTCGTCACAGCCGTGATCGGCGCACTCGTCACAGCCACGGGCCTGCGGCGGCGTACGCGCAGGCCCGGGCCGGTCGCCGGAGGCGGAACCGGCACGGGCATCGGCACCAGCACCAGCAGTTACGCCGCCACCAAAACCGAAACCGAATGCTGTGGCGGATCCGGATCCGCCACAGGATGCTGCCGAGACTACGAACCCAAATCCCGTCTCCACGCCTCTAGCTCGGGTCTTCTTCCGCCCGGCGAAAGCTCCCCGAACTTCGTCCATCCCCAGGACCGGTAGGCCGTACGGGCCGGGATGTTCGACGGCTCGACCAGTACGGTCACCAGTTGGGCGGTGCTACGGGCGAGCAGTTGCTCCTGGAGGCGGGTGGCGACGCCGTTGCGGCGGAACGCGGGGAGGACCATGAGTTCGGCGACGGCGAAGACCCGGCCGAGCGCGGTGAGTTCCTCGATCTCGTGCGAGACGCCGCCCCGGAAGCCCTTCCAGAACTCGCCGTCGCGGTCGGGCGGGAAGCCGTAGACGCAGCCGGCCAGGCCCGCGCCACCGGCGATGATCATGTCGAAGCCGGGCCGCTGGACGTGTTCCTCGAACCGGTCGAGGAACGCCCGCCGGTCGTGGAACTCCTGCCCCATCGCCCCGCGGTACGCCGCCGCGTACAAATCCGCGACTGCCTCCCGCTGTTGATCGGCCTGCCAGCGCGTCAGGCGCCGCAAGAAGACCTCGCTCATACGTTCCTCCCCGCCCGCGGCCCGCTCCCGGCCCGCCCGTACCGCCGACCCCCGGTCGCCGCCGGGGCACCACAGGCCACCGACATGGTGTCAGCGCAAGGGCGTTGGGGAAAGCACGCCCCCGCACCCGAACCCGGCCCTGAACCCGGCCCTGAACCTGGGCCTGACCCCGGACTTGAGCCCGGACCCGAATCCGGACCTGGACCCCGAACCCCGGCCCAGGCCCGTATGCACACCGCGGCAGGCCGCGCCCGGCCCGCTCAGCCCGTCATCGCCCCGCCATCACCCCGCGTCCGGCAGCCAGTTGCCGTGGAAGCCGATCGGCACCCGTACGGGCAGGTGCACCCGCGCCACCGGGTCGCCCGTGATGTCCTGCGCGGCGAGTACGACGAGGTCGGTCGCGCCGCGCGCCGGGTCGAAGACGTACGACAGGAGCCAGCCGTCGTCCTCGGCGGAGTCCGGGCTCGCGGGCACGAAGACGGCCTCGCCGCAGTCCTCCCCCGGCGCACTCCGGCGGATCTCGCTGGTGCCGCGCTCCAGGTCGTACTTGACCAGCCCCGCGCCCACCTGGCCGCCCGCGGCCGGCGCCCCCTGATCGGTGAGGTGCCGGCGGGCGCCGTCGCCCGCGTAGCCGTCCTCCGGGGCCAGGACGCCGTAGCCGTACCGGTGCGGCGCCGTGTGCCGGCGCGGGTCGACCCGCGGGAACTCCATCGGCCGGTCGTCGAGCCGCTCGCGCGCCACGGACCCGGCGGCGAGGTCGACGGTCCACCGTTCCAGCAGCGGCGGGGACTCGTCGGGGCCCGTGCCGCCCTTGCCGAAGAGCCGGTCGTAGCGGCAGAGGCGGACGGTGATGCGGCCGTCCTGCTCGTAGGCGTTCATGGGGTGGAAGACGAAGCAGGGGTCGACCTCCAGCCAGCGCACGTCCGCCGCGCCGCCGTCGCGCGGCAGCACGCCCAGCCGGGGCTGCCGCTCGGGGTCCCAGACGTAGGGGACGCCGGTGCCGTCGGCCGCGGCCTGGGTGCTGAAGACGACGGGCAGGTCGTAGAGGAGCACGTAGGAAGCCGTGAGCGAGAAGTCGTGCATCATCGGCCGTCCGTCGACGGGTATGTCCACCGAGCGCCGTACCCGCCCATCCGCGCCGACGACGATGTACGTCACGTACGGGTACGCCCAGCAGTACGCCACCGCGTGCAGCTCGCCGTTGGCCGGGTCGATGACGGTGTGCGCGGCGAAGCCGCCCCGGAGGGTGCCGCCGAAGTCGTGCGGGCCGATGGTGTTCAGTTCGCCGTCGAGTTCGTACGGCAGCGGGCCGCCCTCGACCGTGGCGAGATAGCGGCCGGCGAAGCGGGTGATGTGCGTGTTGGGCGATGCGTCCATGTCGAGGTGGCGGGGGCCGTGCGGCATCTTCTCCCCCAGCCGCAGGGCCACCGCGTCGCTGCGGACCCAGCGGTTGCGGTACCACTCGGCCCGGCCGCCGCGCAGCCGCACGCCGTGCACCATGCCTGTGCCGGTGAACCAGTGGTGGGTGGCCGGGTCGTCCACGACCATCGGGTTGGGGCCGTTGCGGAGGTACCGTCCGTTCAGGGCATCGGGTATGCGCCCGCTGACCGGCAGCCCGCGGGCGGTGACCTCCTCGCTCACCGGGGCGTACAGGCCGTTCAAATACGGGTTTCCGGGGTCCGTACGATCCATCGTGACCGCCTCCTCCGCAGCTCCCCTCCACCGTCCAGCGAATCCGCGGTTCCGTCGAGTGCGCGCTCCGCATACCCTCGTGCTCCGGAGTGCTCATGAGCCGCTGATCGCTGGGTAAGCGTTTCTCGGGTGAGAATCCCTAGAACGAGATTTCGGCGGAAGAAAAGAGGCGGCGGCACATGGTGGTCATGGAGTCCCAGCAGTCCGACGCCGCTGGGGCCCGTCTTGCCGCAGCGGAGTTTCTGGCCAGCGACTGCCCGTGGGCCGACCGGGACGCGGTGATGCTGGTCGTCTCGGAGCTGGTCACGAACGCCATCCGGCACACCTCGGGCTGGTGGCGGCTGTGCCTGGAGGCCTGCCAGGGCCGGCTGGTGCTGGAGATCGACGACTCCAGCCCCGCCCCGCCCGTACCGCGCACCCCGGACCTCGGCGGGGGCGGCGGGCTCGGCTGGCACATGGTGCAGCGGCTGGCGACCTGTCTCGAAGTGAATCCGCACGCGGCGGGCAAGACGGTACGGGCGACCTGGCTGCGGCCCGCGGGGACGGGGATACCGCAGCCGGCGGACGGCTTCCGGGAAGACGGGCTCCGGGGAGACAGGTTCCGTGAAGACGGGCTCCGGGGAGACGGCATCCGGGAAGACGGCATCCGGAAGTCGGAGGAGCGGGCCGTCCAGCCGCTCAACCAGTGACGCGGTGACGCCTACGGGCGCGGGCTCCGGACCTCTTCCCGGATAGCCACCGCCTGCCGCCGCTCCCCCACACCCACCAGCAGGTCCTCCAGCTCGGCCGCGAACAGCCGGTCGGGGTCGAAGCCCATGCCGCCGAAGCGGCCCGCGAGCTCCAGGGACAGGACGCCGTGCAGCCGCATCCAGAACGCCAGGACCCGGCGGAGTGCCGCGGGCGTGGCGGGGTGGCCCTCGGGTCCGCCTGCTCGCGCCCGGCGGGGTGGACGCCGTCTTCGACCACGTGGGCGCCCGGAGCGCCGTCGAATCCTGGGGCTCCTGGCCGATCCTGAAGCTGTTCGGCCGAGTGCGGCTGTGGACCGCGCTGCCCAACCGCCGCAGCGCCTGCTTCTTCAACAGCTGAGCCGGCCGCACGTACGCGAAGAACCGGCTCCGGGCCCGTATCGCCGCCGACCTCGCCCAGGAGGTCTTCGCGGCCCTCCAGCGCGGCGGCATCAAGCCGCGCATCGCCGCCCGGCTGCCACTGGCCGAGGCAGCCGAAGCGCTGCGGCTCGCCGAATCCGGGACCGTCGCGGGAAAGGTCGTCCTGCACCCGTGAACGTACGGGCAGGGAAACGCCCCTCGCTCAGCGTCCGGCGCGGGCCGCTCGGAGTCCGGTGCAGGTTGCTCAGGCTCAGCGTCCGGCGCGGGCCGCTCAGAGTGCGGCGCTGGCGTCGCCGATCGCCTGGTCCAGGACTTCCAGGCCGAGCGAGAGCTCGTCCTCGGTGGCGGTCAGCGGCGGCGCGATCCGCAGGACTCCGCCCATGCCGGCGATCTGGACGATGTTGGTGTGCAGGCCGAGTTCGAGGCAGCGCCGGGTGACCCGGGCGCCCAGCTCGTGCGAGCTGCGCTTGGTCTCGCGGTCGACGACGAGTTCCACCCCGGCCAGCAGCCCCCGGCCGCGCACGTCGCCGACGACCTCGTGGCGGTCGGCGATATCCGCCAGGCCCCGGTGGAGGAACGCGCCGAGCGAGCGGGCGCGTTCGTCGAGCCTGCCGTCGAGCAGGACGTCGAGGACGGTGTTGCCGACGGCGGCCACCAGCGGGTCGGCGGCGTGCGTGGTGAAGAACAGGAACCCGCGCTCGTACGCCTCCCGCTCGATCTCGGCGCTGGTGACGACGGCCGCGAGGGGCAGCCCCGCGCCTAGCGTCTTGGACAGCGTGAGGATGTCGGGGACGATGCCGTCGCGCTCGAAGGCGTACCAGGTCCCGGTGCGGCACAGGCCGGTCTGGGCCTCGTCGAGGATCAGCAGCATGCCGCGCTCCCGGCACTTCTCGTGCAGGGCCGCGAAGTAGCCGAGCGGCGGCTCGATGATCCCGCCCGAGCTGAGGATCGGCTCCACCAGGCACGCGGCGAGGCTGCCGGTCGACTGGGCGTCGATGAGGTCGAAGGCGAAGTCGAGCTGGCGGCGCCAGTCCAGGGAGCCGTCGGCGGTGGTGAAGTCGGGCCGGTACGTGTTCGGCGCGGGTATCGCGAAGTTGCCGGGCGCGGCCGGGCCGTAGCCCTTGCGGCCCGCGCTGTACGTGGCGGAGGCGGCGGCCTGCGTCATGCCGTGCCAGGAGCGGGCGAACGAGACGATCTCGTGCTTGCCGGTGACCAGCTTGGCCATCCGGATCGCGGCCTCGTTCGACTCCGCGCCGGTCGTCAGCAGCAGTGACTTCTCCAGCGGCGCGGGCAGCGTGCCGGCCAGCCGCCGCGCGAGGTCGACCACCGGGCGGCTGAGCATGCCGCTGAAGAGGTGGTCGAGGGTGGCCACCTGGCGCTGGACGGTTTTGACGATCTCCGGGTGCGAGTGGCCCAGCACCGCGCTCATCTGCCCGGAGGTGAAGTCGAGGAGCTTCCGGCCGTCCTCGGTGTAGAGGAAGCTCCCGGCGGCGTGGTCGATGATCTCGCGGGTGAACTCGCCGCCGTAGCGGACCACATGCCTCTCTGCGTCGGCCCAGAAGGACTCGGCGGAGGACGCGTCCGCGACGGGGGCGGGAGCCGGGACAGCGGGTGTGGCGGAGGGCGAAGCGGGGGTCGAAGCAGCCATGCCGCGACCGTAGGGCGCGCGGAAGAGGCGCGTCCATCTCACGATTCCGGCCGTCCTGTTCGGCTCGACCGCACAGTGCGCACGACAATGACGGCGTGATGAATCCCTGGAGGCTGCGGCTGCTGACCCGGCTGGACACGCTGGGCACGGTCCGGGCGGTCGCCCATGCCGCCAACATGAGCCCGTCGAGCGTGTCCCAGCAGCTCGCCGTGCTGGAGGCCGAGACCCGCACCCAGTTGCTGGAACGTACGGGGCGCCGGGTGCGGCTGACCCCGGCGGGGCTGATCCTGGCGCGGCGGGCGCGGGCGATCCTCGACCACATGGACAGCGTCGAGGCGGAGCTGCGCGGCTTCGGCGAGGAACCGGCGGGGCTGGTGCGCCTCGCGTCGTTCCAGAGCGCGATCCACACGCTGGCCGTGCCGGCGGTGACCCGGCTGGCACGCGCGTACCCGCACCTCGACGTGGAGCTGCTGGAACTGGAACCGCACGCGAGCCTGCCCGCGCTGCGGGGCGGCGACGCGGACATCGTCATCACGACCACGGACTTCGACGAGCTGCCGCTGGGGCCGGACCTCGATCTCGTGCCGCTGGCCACGGACCCGATCCGGCTGGTGCTGCCGCCCGATCACCCCGCGGTGCGGGGCGGGGCCGTGGACATCGCGGCCTTCGCGGACGAGCCGTGGGCGTTCGACATGCCCCAGTCGTACATGGCCAATCTCGCGCTGCGGCTGTGCCGCCAGTCGCGGTTCGAGCCGCGGGTGGTGGGCCGGTTCAGCAACTACATGATGGCCCTCCAGCACGTCGAGGCCGGGCTGTCCATCGCGCTGCTGCCCGGCCTGGCCGTCGACCACAGCCGCTACCGCGTGGCCACCCGGGAGCTGGCGGCCCCTGTGACGCGCACGATCACGGCGGCCGTCCGCCGCGGGTCGCCGCCGCGCGCGGCGGTGCGGGTGGTGCTGGACGCGCTGCGCGTTTCCGAGCCGCCGGCCGGCCCTCTGGCCGCCCCTCGCTAACTGGCCACTCAAACTTTCGTTAGGGGTTGTAACTCAACCCCTTGACGACGCATGTTCACTGTCGTTATAACTTCTAACGAAAGGCAGAGCAGTTAACAATCCCGGTGGTGCGGCGCCTCGAACCCGACCGTCCGCCGCACCTCGCACGTCGGCCACTCGCACCCGAGGAGAACGTCATGTCAGCCATGTCCACGGCGCCCGCGGCCCCCACCGGCACGGACCGGCGCGTCCCTCCGGCGGTGACCGTCAGCGCATGGGCGGTCCCGGTGATGGTCCTCGGGCAGTTCGCCCTGCTCGCGTCCGTACCGGTCGCCATCGCGCTGATCGCCGCCCTCGCCCGGGTCCGCGACCGGGCGGTGCGCGGGGCGGCCGGGCTCCTGGCCGCCGTCTTCGCGATCCCGCTCGTGGTGTGGCTGGTACGTCCCGACGGCGCGCAGAGCCTCTCCAAGGACATCCACCCCGGATTCGTCGCCCTGATCGTCGCCGCGTCGGCCGCGCTCATCCTCGCCGTGCACCGCGCGGCCCGTATCCGGCGCGCCTCGGAGCGGTGACGACGGCCCGACGCCGCCCCGGCCACAGCCTCCACCCACCGCCGTCTCACCCACCCGATCACCCGCCCGACAAGGGGAACCCCATGCCCAGCGCCCGCGCCGCCCTGTTCGCCGTCCCGCTCGCCCTCGGCGTCCTCGGCACCGCCGTCGCCCCCGCCGGGGCCACGTCCCACCACCACCGCCCCAGCACCTCCCTCACCTGCCGCGGCGAAGGCGTCGACCCGAAGGCCGCCGTCCGCTACAAGATCGCGACCCTGATCCACGCGCCGCTGAGCACCGTCTGGAAGCTCCAGACCCAGGTGGAGCGCTGGCCGTCCTGGCAGGCCCACGTCGAGGGCGTGAAGCGGCTCGACCACGGCCGCTTCCGCGAGGGTTCGGCGTTCCACTGGACGACCCCGGTCCCCGCCACGTCCTCGACCCCCGCGTCCACCATGGGCATCACCTCGACCGTCCAGCAGCTCAAGCGCAACTCCTGCCTCCGCTGGACGGGCCCCGCGGACAGCGAGGGCATCCACATCGACGGCACCCACGTCTGGAACTTCACCAAGGTCAGGGACGGCGTCCTCGTCCGCACCGAGGAGACCCACACCGGTCCCCAGGTCGACGCGAACGTGCCCGAGGCGACCGCGATCCTCAAGGCCGGCCTCGACACCTGGGTGAGCGAGCTGAAGACCGCCGCCGAGGCCCGTAGCGGCTGCCGGCACTGAGCCGCGCGAGCGCGCCGCTGCCCTCCTCACGCACAGCGCGCGAGGAGGGCAGCGGACTCGGCCGGGCGCTCTCCCGGCGGAGGGGTTCTTACAACAAGGCGCCTATACGGATATACGGATATACGGACCTACGAGGCCGGCTGGGCCAGCAGGCCCGCGCGGAGCCGGGTCAGGATGCGGGAGAGCAGCCGGGAGACGTGCATCTGGGAGATGCCCAGCTCCTCGCCGATCTCCGACTGGGTCATCTCGCCGCCGAACCGCATCCGCAGGATCTGCCGGTCGCGGTCGCCGAGCCCTTCCAGGAGCGGCTTGAGCGCGGTGACGTTCTCGACGCCCTCCAGCCCCGGGTCCAGCTCGCCCAGCCGGTCGGCGAGGGCGTTGCCGACCTGCTCGGGGGCGTCGTCGGCGGGCATGTCGATGGAGCCGGCGGTGTAGCCGTTGCTCGCGACGATGCCCTCGATGACCTCTTCCTCGCTGAGGCCCATGTGCGCGGCGAGGTCCGAGGCGGTCGGAGTGTGGTCCAGCCGCTGCGCCAGTTCGGCGGCGGCCTTGGCGAGGTCCACCCGCAGCTCCTGGAGCCTGCGCGGCACGTGGACGGCCCAGCTCGTGTCGCGGAAGTGCCGCTTGATCTCGCCCAGGATGTACGGCACGGCGAAGGTGGTGAATTCCACCTCCCGGCTCAGGTCGAACCGGTCGATGGCCTTTATCAGACCGATCGTGCCGACCTGGACGATGTCCTCCATCTGGTCGGCCCGGTTGCGGTAGCGGGCCGCGGCGAACTTCACAAGGGACAGGTTGATCTCGATAAGAGTGTTACGCGCGTACTGGTACTCGGCCGTCCCCTCCTCCAGTACCGCGAGGCGGTCGAAGAAGAGCCGCGACAAATCGCGTGCGTCGCGCGGCGCCACCGCGGCAGGCTCCTCGATGTACGGCAGCTCGCCCACCATCGCAACTGTCCTGACCGTCTCGCCCGCGATAATCACGTCGCCCTCCCTGGCATTCTCGTGTCAGCGATGGCGCGCCTACCCGAAGTCTTCGGCGCTATGCATGGCTTGTCGCGGCGAGAACGACAAGTGGGTTCACGGACCCAAACGTTACTTGGCGGTAGGGCCCGGGGTTCCGGGCCATCGCGCCGGGTGTCGCCGCAGCCTTCCCATCCACCGTCCGATCCGCCTTCCGATCCGCCTTCCGATCCACGACGGCAGGCGGTTCCGACGCCTAGAATGACCCTTTCGGGGCGTCGGGACAGCCCCGGCCGACAGGGGCAGGAGAGCGACAGTGGCGGCAGGCTTCCGGAGAACCGAGGGCACGGAGGGCGTGCAGGACCCGCCCGCCCACGTCCTGTCGGAGGCGGCCGCGGCCTTCGGTCTGCTGGCCTCCTCGGCACGGCTGCACATCGTGTGGGCGCTGGCGCAGGGCGAGAGCGACGTCAGCGGGCTCGCCGAGCGGGTGGGCGGCGCGCTGCCGGCGGTGAGCCAGCACCTGGCGAAGCTGAAACTGGCGGGGCTGGTGCGGTCGCGCCGCGAGGGCCGCCGGGTGGTCTACCTCGTGGACGACCCGAACGTGGTGACCATCGTGCGGCTGATGGTCGGGCAGCTCGCCGCCCGCGACGCCGACGCCGATGCCGGATCGAGGTCCGGGCGCGTGCGTGGCCTGGGTGCCTGAGGCCGTCGCCGGCCCCGGTTCCACGAGCTCGACCGCACGGACCGCAGCCATCCGGACCAGGGGCGCGGGCAGCACACTTCAGGCGCTGCGCGCCCTGGAGAGCGGGCCGCGCGGGCTGCTGGAGTCGGAGGCCGCGGAGCGGCTCGCGCTGCACGGCGGCAACACGGTGCCGGGCCGGCGCCCCACCCCCTGGCCCCGCCGCTTCGCGCGCAGCCTGCGCGACCCGTTCACCGCCGTCCTGCTCTGCCTCGGCCTGATCTCCGCGACCGCGGCCTCCTGGGGCACGTCCCTGGTGATCGCGGTGCTGGTCACGGTCAGCTGCGCGCTGCGCTCGACCGGCGAGCACCGCGCCGACCGGTCGGCGGCGGCGCTGCGCAGCCTGGTCGCCACCACCGCGACCGTGCAGCGACGCCAGGACGAGGCGGCCGAGGCGGCCCCGCCGCGCACCCGCGAACTGCCGGTCGACGAGCTGGTGCCGGGCGATGTGATCCGGCTCGGCCCCGGTGACCTGATCCCCGCCGACGTACGGCTGCTGCGGGCGACCGGGCTCACCGTGCACCAGGCCGCGCTGACGGGCGAGTCCGTGCCCGTCGCCAAGCACGCCCCGGACGCCGCCGGGCGCACGGGCGTCCCGCCGAAGGTGTCGCGGGCCGCGGACGCCGTCCCCTTCGACCAGCCCCACCTCTGCTTCCAGGGCAGCAGCGTCGCCTCGGGCAGCGGCACGGCGCTCGTCGTCGCCACCGGCTCGGACACGGTCTTCTCCGGTACGTACGCCCGCCGGCGGCGGCAGCGGCCCGCGACCGCCTTCGACCGCTCGGTGAACGGGATCTCCTGGACCCTCATCCGGTTCATGCTGCTCACCGCGCCGCTGGTGCTGCTGGTCAACGCGCTGGTGCGGGGGCGCGGCATGGAGACGCTGCCGTTCGCCGTCGCGGTCGCGGTGGGGCTCACGCCCGAGATGCTGCCGGTCATCGTCACGACGGCGCTGGCGCGCGGCGCCGCCCGCCTCGCGCGCGGCGGCAAGGTCATCGTCCGGCGGCTGCCCGCACTGCACGACCTCGGCGCGGCCGACGTCCTGTGCATCGACAAGACCGGCACCCTCACCCAGGACCGCCCCGCCGTCGACCGCGCCGTGGACGCGGACGGCGCGCCCGACCCGGACGTGCTGCACTGGGCCGCCGTCAACGCCCTGTGGACCTTGCAGCTCGCCGAGCTGCCCGCGCCCGACGCCCTCGACGAGGCGATACTCGACGCCGATGAAGAGCACGGCTCGACCGCCGACGACACCACCGGCATCGACGCCCTCCCCTTCGACGCGGCCCGCCGCCTGTCGACCGCCGTCGTACGCGCGCCCGGCGGCCGTACGGGCCAGGTGACGCTGGTCGTCAAAGGCGCCGTCGAGGATGTCCTGGAACGCTGCTCGCATGTCGCGGCGGGGGGCGCGGAGGAGCCGGACGGGGCCGGTCCGCACGCCCGCCGCGCGCTCGGCTGCGAGGAGGGCGCGCGTACGGACGTACACGCCGCCGAGCCGCTGGGACCCGGGGCGCGGGGCCCCGAGGGGGCGGTACGCCCGTACGGCGTGGAGCGCGGCGAGGAACTCCGCGCGGTGGCGGACGACGGCGCGGTACGAGCCGAAGGCGGTTCTGTACGGGCCGAAGGCGACGCCATTCGGGCCGAAGGCGACGGGGTACGAGCCGAAGGCCACGCGGGTGACGCCGTGCGCCCGTACGGCCAGGAGCACAGCGGCGGTATCGGTACCGGTACCGCCGACGGCGCGGGCGGTCCAAGGCCCGGGCTCCGGATCGTCGGCGCCGGCCCGGCGGAGCGCCGCGGCACCGCCGGGGCGCGCGCGCTCGACGACGGCGAGCGGGCGCGGCTGGCGCGGCTGGCCGAGGAGAGCGCGGCCGACGGGCTGCGGGTGCTGGCGGTGGCGCTCGCCGACCGGCCCGCGCGCGGCCGTCCGTTCACGACCGCCGACGAGCGCGGTCTGACCTTCATCGGCTTCGTCTGCCTGCGCGACACCCCCGCGCCGACCGCCGCCGACGCGCTCGCCGTCCTCGCCCGGCGCGGCGTCGACGTCAAGGTCCTCACCGGCGACCACCCGGGCACGGCGGCCCGCGCCTGCCGCGACCTCGGTCTGGAGCCCGGCGAGGTCGTCACGGCGGCCCGTATCGACGCGTCGGACGACGCGGCGCTCGCCGAGCTGGCCGCCGGTACGACCGTCTTCGCGCGCTGCTCGCCCGAGCACAAGGCGCGCGTCGTGGCGGCGCTGCGGTCCGCCGGGCACACCACCGGTTTCCTCGGCGACGGCGTCAACGACCTGGCCGCGCTGCACGCCGCGGACGTCGGGATCTGCCCGCGCGACGCGGTGGACGTGACGCGGGAGGCGGCCGACGTCGTCCTCGCCTCGAAGGACCTGACCGACCTCGACCAGGCGATCGTCACCGGCCGCCGCTCGACCGTCAACATCGCCGCCTATCTGCGGATCACGCTGTCCTCGAACTTCGGCAACGTCATAGCGATGCTGGCGGCCGGGCTGATGCTGCCGTTCCTGCCGATGCTCCCGGCCCAGGTGCTCGTGCAGAACCTCTGCTTCGACGCCGCGCAGCTCGCGCTCGCCTTCGACCGCCCGGGGCCCGGCGCGCACCGCCGGCCCACGGTGCTGCGCCCGCGCGCCCTGACCCGCTTCGTGTCGGGCTTCGGCCTGCTGAACGCCTGCGCGGACCTGGCCACCTTCGGAGTGCTGGCGCTGGCCGTGCCCGCGCTGGCCGCGGGGGCGGGCCAGGAGGCGTTCCACGCCGGGTGGTTCACGGAGAACCTGCTGACGCAGGCGCTGGTCATCCTGCTGCTGCGCAGCGGGCGGCGCGCCTCCGTGCCGGTGCGGGCGGCGACCGCCGCGCTCGCCGTCCTGGCGCTCGCGCTGCCGCTGTCGCCGCTCGCGCCCGCGCTCGGCATGACGGCGCTGCCGCCCCTGTACTACGGGCTGATGGCGGTGGTGCTCAGCGTGTACGGGACGGTGCTGGCGCTCGCCGCAGCGCGGTACGACCGGCGAGCGGCGGCACGGGAGGCAGCGGCCCGGGGCTGAACCCCGCGACCGGCCGCGCACCGGCCCGGTCACCGGCCGACGCCGTACCCGTCGACCACTGCCGCGCGCGTCGGCCGCGGCCGAACACGCCGGTCACGGCCGTACCCACCGACCGCTGACTGACGCGCCGACCGCGGCGCGGTACGACCGGCGAGCGGCGGCACGGGAGGCGGCGGCCCGGGGCTGAACCCCGCGACCGGCCGCGCACCGGCCCGCTCACCGACCGGCGCCGTACCCGTCGACCACTGCCGCACGCATCGACTGCGGCCGAACACGCCGGTCACGGCCGTACCCACCGACCGCTGCCGTATGCGCTGGTCACGGCCGTACGCGCCGACCGCTGCCGTACGCGCTGGTCACGGCCGTACGCGCCGACCGCGGCGGTCACGGCACCACCGGCCGCCACCGGCCGCGGCGCCGAAGCCCCCGTCACGGCCGTACTCTCCGGCCAGGACGTCGTGCGCCGGACACGGCCCCGCCGCATCCGCCCCGCCCGGACCGTAACCGCCGACCACGGTCAGGCTCAGCGGCCGCCCACCGCGCCCCGGCGGCCGCCCGCCACCGTCACCAGTCGCCGCCGAACCCGCCGCTGTCGCCGAAGCCGCCCCCGTCGCCGCCGCCGAAGCCGCCGCCGAAGTCGCCGGGGTTGAAGTCGCTGCCGGAGTTGTCGCCGCCGTCGAAGCCGCCGCCGCCGTCGTCGCCGCCGGACGGGCCGGAGTCGGCGTAGGCCGGGCCGGACATCATCGAGCCGAGCATGGTGCCCATGAGCAGGCCGGGCAGCATGCCGCCGCCGAAGTAGCCGCCCGCCCACGGCCCGTACGCCGGTCCGGCGTTCCAGTACGGCTGCGGGCCGTCCGCGGTCTGGACGGTGCGGGACATGGGCTCCTCGCCGTCGGCCAGCCGGGCGGCGTCCGCCGCGCAGGCCGGTACGGTCCGCTGGGCGCCGCCCGCCGGGGCCCACTCGACGTCCTGCACGGACGGGCCGTGGCGCGGGTCGAAGAAGCAGGGCACGCGGCGCTCGGGCAGCGGCTTCTTGGCGCGCCGCGCGGCGAGGGTGGCCAGCGCGAACCGGCCGTCCTCCAGGGCCTCGGTGACGCCCTGCACGTCCTGCGGCTTGGCGGCCTCGCCCATCCGCGACTTGGCGGTGTCGTACGCGTCGAGGGCGTGGGTGTAGTCCTCGCGCATCGCGTCGTCGGCGCCGGGGCCGCCGGGCGTGAAGTCGAGCCGGTCCAGCTCCTCGCCGAAGGCGGTGATGTCCTCGTCGACCACCACGCGCAGCGTCTCCAGCTCGGCGCGCTCGCGCTCCTCGCGCTTCTTCTTGCTGCGGCGGTAGAGGGCGTACGCGCCGCCGCCGCCCGCGACGACGATGGCGGCGCCGGTGATCAGCCCGGCCGTGCTGGACCCCGAGTCGGAGTCGGAGCCGCCGCTCCAGGAGTCCGGGGCGTGGCCCTTGGCCTGGTCGTCGGCCTGGTCGACGAAGCGGTTGAGCATGCCCTTGGTGTCGTTGCCGTAGGAGGTGCGCACGGCGTTGGAGAGGTTCTGCACGGAGTTCCGGGACATCACGCGGGCGTCGGCGCCCGCGTTGAAGCCGGTGTCGCCGAGGTGGATGGCGTAGACGCCGGTGATGCCGGTGAGGCCCCGCAGACTGTTCAGCAGCTTGTCGTTCTTCGGGAACTCGGAGGTCTCGGGCAGGACCGCGACGAAGACCGGCTTGCCCGCGTCCTTGATCTTCTTGGCGAGCGCCTCGGCGTCGGCCTCGGGGAGCTGGTCCTTGACGCGCGGGTCGACGTAGACGGGGCTCTTGCGCAGCTCATCGGCGACCTTGGGGAGGCCGGTGGAGGAGTCGGCGTGGGCCGGCGGCGCGAACAGACCCGCGCCGGCCAGCGCGAACAGGGCGGCGAGCAGGGCCAGCAGTGGCCTGGGCAGCGCCCTACGGGTGGCGGGCATGGGGGTTCTCCTCCGTGCGGTACGAAACATATGGGTGCGATACAGAAATTACTCGCCGTTTACTCGGAAACGGATCACGCGGGTGGACGGTTCCCATGGCTCGGTCACCCGTACGACAGGTCGGCGCAGGGGTCGGTGTCCGCCGAGCGGGACTTCTCCTTGACCTTGGTGGGCGCGTCGGGCGTGGCGTCCTTGCCGTCCTTGGAGCTCTCCGGGGACGCCGCGTACGTCTGGCCGACCACGACGGCGACGCCGTCGGCGGTGACCTGCTGCAGCTGCGCGCCGGGGAAGAGACCGGCCACGGTCTTCGCGTGGGCCTCGGCGCCGGGGCCGTACTGGACGACGGTGCCGGTGTGCGTCTGCGACTTGGCCGTGTCGGTGCCGGTGACGGTGAACTTGTGGGACTTGAGCTCGTCGGCCGCGCGGGCGCCGAGGCCGGGGACGGTGGTGCCGTTGTAGACGGCGACCGCCACTCCGTCGCCGGAGACCGACTCCTTGGACGGGCCGCCGTCCTTCTTCGGCTTCTTGGGGTCGTCCTGCTTGCCGCCCGCGTACTCGCCGTCGAGGGTGCGGTCCGCCCGCAGGGTCGCCCACAGGTTGTCGGCGTTGGGCTGGACGATCGCGACCCGGGCGCCCTGGTAGCGCCAGGGCACGGTGATGAAGTTGATGTTGTGCAGGTCGATGTTCTTGAGGGACATCGCGAAGGAGAGCAGCTTGTCCGCCGAGCCGAGGCCGGGGTCGACGATCAGGGACTTGGTGGCCGCGTCCGCGAGCGGCAGCAGCGTCGTCGGGTTGAGCCCCTGGCCCTTGATCTTCTTGATCAGGCTGGAGACGAACGCCTGCTGCCGCTGGATGCGGCCGATGTCGGAGCCGTCGCCGATGCCGTGCCGGATGCGCACGTAGTCGAGCGCCTTCTGGCCGGAGACGGTCTGCTCGCCCTTGGGGAAGATCTGCTCCCCGCGCGATTTCCGGTTGGGGTTGAGGTCCCCCTGGTAGACGTCCTTCGGCACGCACACCTTGACGCCGCCGACGGCGGAGGTCATCGCGGAGAAGCCCTCGAAGTCGACGACGACGGTGTGGTCGACGCGCATGCCGGTCATCTTCTCGATGGTGTTCTGCGAGCAGGCCGGGTTGCCCTTGGGGCTCTGGCCGACGGAGAAGGCGGCGTTGAACATGGTGTTGTTCTGCTCGTGGGTCCAGCTGCCGTCGGGCAGCTTGCACGGCGGTATGTCCACGAGGCTGTCGCGGGGTATGGAGACCCCGACCGCGTGCTTGCCGTCGCCGTAGATATGCAGCAGGAACGCGGTGTCGGAGCGCCCCACGTCGTCCTTGTCGCCGCCGCCGAGCTTGTCATTTCCGCCGGTACGCGCGTCGGAGCCGATAATCAGCACGTTCTGTCCGGCTGCGCTGCTCTTCGGGCGTTCTCGGGCGATTCCGTCGGCGGCGAAGGTGTTGATATTCCCGTTGAGCTTGAAGTAGACCCACCCGGCCCCCGCGGTCGCCAGCACCACCAGCGAGACCCCGATCACCAGGAAGAGACGCATGCGCCTCTTCTTCGGTTTGCCCCTATTGCCACGAGTATTCCCACGAGCTCCGCGAGCCCCACGCGTCCCGCGATTCCCGGTCATGTACGCACCACCTTGCTCACGTGCCTCTTTCACACGGGCTTCCGGGAAATGAGACGGACTACCACGGGCATTGATTGTTCAGTTGCGCAATCTAGCAAGTAATGTGGGGTGCTCAGTGACCCCCGTTGGGACGAGTGAAGAGAGGTGGGGCCGCCGTGCTGCGCAATGCCCTTGAGCCCTGGCACCTGCTCATCCTGGTGCTGGTGATCGTCGTGATCTTCGGTTCGAAGAAGCTCCCGGACACCGCACGCGCACTGGGCAAGTCCCTGCGCATCATCAAGAGCGAAACCAAGGCCCTCAAGGAGGATTGACACCTGGCCGACCTGCGGGTTGCGCCAGTTCTGGCGGCCGAACGTTGGTGGATCACGTGCCCGCGCACCGGGCTCGTACGGTCGAGACTTGAACAGTCGGGATGTGTACGTTCGAGACCTGTGTCCGGGGGACGCTCCGGGTGCCCCTGGGCGCCCCCGGGCTCCTGCTGAGCCTGTGCCTGCGAGCATCTGTGCGTCCCCACGAGGCTTGAACCGTCCCACGTCTGACCGCCCCAGGCTGGAACCATCCAGCAGCTCCAGCAGGAGGAACCTCCGATGACCGGGTCGCGCGTACTCGCCCTCGGCCACTATCAGCCGGCCAAGGTGCTGACCAACGACGACCTGGCGGCCATGGTCGACACGGACGACGAATGGATCCGCACCCGCGTCGGCATCCGCACCCGCCGGATCGCCGAGCCGGACGAGACCGTCGACGCGATGGCCGCCCACGCCGCCGCCAAGGCGCTCGCGAACAGCGGGCTCGCGGCCTCCGACATCGACCTCGTGCTCGTCGCCACCTGCACGGCCGTGGACCGCAGCCCCAACACCGCCGCCCGCGTCGCCGCCCGGCTCGGCCTCGCCGCGCCCGCCACCATGGACGTCAACGTCGTCTGCGCGGGCTTCACGCACGCCCTCGCCACCGCCGACCACGCGCTGCGCGCCGGGGCCGCCGCCAACGCGATCGTCGTCGGCGTCGAGAAGTTCACCGACGTCGTCGACTGGACCGACCGCAGCACCTGCGTCCTGGTCGGCGACGGCGCGGGCGCCGCCGTGGTGACGACGGCGGCCGAGCCCGGCATCGGCCCGGTGGTCTGGGGCTCCGTCCCGGAGATGGGCCACGCGGTCCGCATCGAGGGCACCCCCTCGCGCTTCGCGCAGGAGGGCCAGACCGTCTACCGCTGGGCCACGACGCAGCTGCCGCCCATCGCCCGCAAGGTCTGCGAGCGGGCCGGGGTCGAACCGGCGGACCTGGCGGCCGTCGTCCTCCACCAGGCCAATCTGCGCATCATCGAGCCCGTGGCGCGGAAGCTGGGCGCCGTCAACGCCGTGATCGCCACCGACGTCACCGAATCCGGCAACACGTCGGCGGCCAGCATCCCCCTCGCGCTCTCCAAGATGATCGAGCGCGGCGAGATCGCGCCCGGCGCCCCGGTCCTCCTCTTCGGCTTCGGCGGCAACCTCTCGTACGCGGGCCAGGTCATCCGCTGCCCTTGAGGGACCGCCGGGCCCGGCCGGAGCGGGGAACGGTCCGAGCGGGGAGCCGTCGGAGCGGGAAGCGGTCGGCGTCCGCCGGGGGCGCGGCATCCGATCGGCGTCCGTTCGACTCGACGCGGCGCGCGCCGAGTCCGTCCGGCAGGCGTCCGATTCGCCTACGTCCGTCCACGTCCGGCGCGGGGCCGACTCGGCTTCCGTCGGCGCGGGGCCGGGCCGGGCCGGCTTCCGTCCGGCGCATGGCGCGGTCGGCTACCGCCCGGCGCCGCAGGGCACGGCGCCCGACGCTCTCCCGCCCGGCACGGGGCCCGGTCGGCTTCATCCGGCGCGGCGTCCGATTCCTTCAAGACCCGGCGCCGGCCCGGTGCCTAACGTGCCGGCATGACACCTCGATTCGACCTCGTCTCCCTCGTCACCCCCGACCTCCCCGCCTCCCTCGCCTTCTACCGCAGGCTCGGCCTGGACATCCCCGCCGACGCCGACGGACAGCCGCACGTCGAGGCGGCGCTGCCGGGCGGGCTGCGGATGGCGTGGGACGCGCTGGAGACCATCCGTTCCTTCCAGCCCGGATTCGACCTGCCGCAGGGGCCCGGCCGGGTCTCGCTCGCCTTCGCCTGCGACGGCCCGGCGGAGGTCGACAAGGTCTACGCCGAGCTGGTGGGCGCGGGCCACGAGGGGGACAAGGCCCCCTGGGACGCTCCCTGGGGCATGCGCTACGCCATCGTCCTCGACCCCGACGGCAACTCGGTGGACCTCTTCGCCCCGCTGCCCGCCGGCTGATCCCCCGCCGCCGGGGCGCCGAGCAGCACGCTCAGCGGGACCCCGGCCAGGGCCTTCACGTCGCGTGCGAGGTGGGCCTGGTCGGCGTAGCCGGTCTCGGCGGCGACCTCGGCGTACGGGCGTCCGGCCCGTGCCGAGTCCAGCGCCCGGTTCATGCGCAACACCCTGGCCAGCGTCTTCGGCCCGTACCCGAAGGCGGCCAGGCACCGCCGGTGCAGCTGCCGCTCCCCCAGCCCGACCTCGGCGGCCAGCGCCGCCACGGACAGCCCGGCGCGCATCGCCTCGACGGTCCGGGCGATCACGGGATCGTACGGGCGGGGGCCGGAGCCAGGACGGTACGGGCCGGGGCCGTACGGGCCGGGGCCGGCCTGCCGCGTACGGGCGGGCACGCGGCGCTCCGGCGCGAGACGCTCCGCCGCGAGGCGTTCCAGCGCGAGGCGTTCCAGCGCGCGCCCCGGCAGCGGCGCGTCCGCGAGCCGCTCGGTGAGCCGTCGCACCTCGGGGCCGGGCCACAGCGCCGCGAGCGGTACGCGCCGGTCGCGCAGTTCGTGCGCGGGGACGCCGAGCAGCGGCGGGCCCGTACCGGGTGCGAAGCGCAGCCCGGAGCAGCGGTCGCCGGGCTGCTGGGAGGGCAGGTGGGCGCGGGTGTCCGGCCCGGCGACGACCAGCCGGCCGCCCATCCAGAGCAGGTCCACGCAGCCGTCGGGCAGCACCCGGCCGGGCTCCTCCGTGGCGGTGCGCGTCCACACCACGGCGCCGTCCACGACGGCGGAGGGGTGTTCGCGATAGTGATCGCTCATGGGACTTCGCGCAGGAAGAGCGCCCCGCAGGAGTGGCACATCTTCACTTCGCCGGTGCCCCAGGCGTCGGCCGAGCGGGTGGCGGCCACCGGGGAGAGTTCGCGCCCGCACATGGCGGTGGCGGCGTGCCGGCGCACCACGTGCCAGAGCCTGACCTCGGCGTCCGGCTGCCCGGCCGAGGCCCCGTCCTCGTACTCCGCGCGCAGCTCGTGGTCCATGGCGGTCGCACCTCCTCGTGTCTCCCACGATGCTCTCGCGGCGAAAGGCACACCACCACCTGCGGACCGGTCAGGGCACTGGTCGGGGCGCCGGTCAGAACACCGACCAGCCCGTGAGCGTCGTGAAGTGGTCGAGGGCCGCGACGCCGGCCACGGAGTTGCCGCGGGAGTCCAGCGCGGGGCTCCAGACGCAGAGCGTGCAGCGGCCGGGGATGACGGCGACGATGCCGCCGCCGACGCCGCTCTTGCCGGGCAGGCCGACGCGGTAGGCGAAGTCGCCGGCCGCGTCGTACGTGCCGCAGGTCAGCATGACCGCGTTGACCTGCTTGGCCTCCCGGCGGGGCAGCAGCCGGGTGCCGTCGGCGCGCAGCCCGTGCCGGGCGAGGAAGCCGCCGGCGAGCGCGAGGTCGCGGCAGTTCATCTCGATGGAGCACTGCCGGAAGTAGTGGTCCAGGACGGTGGGGACGTCGTTTTCGAGGTTGCCGTAGCTGGCCATGAAGTGGGCGAGTGCGGCGTTGCGGTCGCCGTTCTCGCCCTCGGAGGCGGCGACCTCCAGGTCGAAGCCGACGTCGCGGTTGCCGCTCTCGGCGCGCATCAGCTCCAGCGTGGCGGCCCCGGCGTCGCCGGTCAGGGTCTGGAGGCGGTCGGTGACGACGAGGGCGCCGGCGTTGATGAAGGGGTTGCGGGGGATGCCGTTCTCATATTCGAGTTGCACCAGCGAGTTGAAGGGATTTCCGGACGGTTCCGTGCCGACCCGTTCCCAGATCATGTCGCCGCCCTCGGCGAGCACCAGGGCGAGGCTGAACGCCTTCGAGATGGACTGCACGGAGAACGGGGTCTTCCAGTCCCCCACGCCGTACACACCCCCGTCGACGTCGGCGACCGCTATCCCGAAGGCGTTCGCGTCCACGCAGGCGAGCGCCGGAATGTACCGGGCGACCTGGCCGCGTCCGACCAGCGGCCGGACGAACGCGGCGACCTCTTCGAGTACGGCCTCGTAATCCACTGGCCCGAGCTTCCTGTCCCTACGGCGTCGACGTACTGATCCGGACGCGGCCGGATCGGCTCGCACGATATCCGAACGCCTGGCCCACCTGCGAACTTTCCGGTACAAGCAGGTCATACGGGCAGACGCGACCGGCGTCCGCCCTACCGGAAAGCCCTACCGGAAAGGAGGCGGCATGGCCCCACCCATGTCCGCGAGCAAGTTCATCGACGCCCTGAAGGACGAGGGCCTCACCGTCGTCGAGGTCGGCGACTGGCGCAATCACAACCGCGCCGGGCACGGCGACTGGGGCCCGGTCAACGGCGTGGTCATCCACCACACCGCGACCAAGGGCACCCAGCGCACCGTCGATCTCTGCCGCAAAGGCCACTCGGAGCTGCCGGGGCCGCTGTGCCACGGCGTCATCGCCAAGGACGGCACCGTCCATCTCGTCGGCTACGGGCGCGCCAACCACGCCGGGCGCGGCGACGACGACGTGCTGCGCGCGGTGATCGCCGAGAAGAGGCGGCTGCCGCGCGTGAACGAGGCCAACACCGACGGCAACGTCCATTTCTACGGCTTCGAGTGCGAGAACCTCGGCGACGGCGAAGACCCCTGGCCCGAGGCCCAGCTCACCGCGATCACCAAAGCCGCTGCCGCCATCTGCCGCCACCACGGCTGGACCGAACGTTCCGTCATCGGCCACCTGGAGTGGCAGCCGGGGAAGATAGACCCCAAGGGCTTCACGATGGACTCCCTGCGCGACCGCGTCCAGGAACGCCTCAAATAGCGCCCGGAGCGGCGAGCGGGGCGTGAGGAGCCGCGCCGGACCACGGTGCGGCGGCCGGGAGAGGCCGCCGCACCGTGCCGCTCACGCGAGTTCCGGCGGCACGCTGTACCGCTCCATGACCGCCTTGGAGGTGGAGGCCTCCAGGAAGCGCAGTTCCCAGGGCCCTGTGTTGATGTCGAAGTCCTTGCCGAAGCCGACCCATTTGCCGGCCATGCGGCGGCCGGTCGGCTCCACCAGCATTTGCAGCGCCCCGTGGTAGGCGGCGCCCTGGTAGTAGCCGTCACCGGCCGTCTGCTCGGTCCATGTGCCCGTGACCACGCTCTGCTCCACCGTGAGATCCAGCGAGAGCGGGGAATCCGGGTTCGACGAGGCTCCGCGCAGCGACCGCCCCGTCAGCCGCTTGCCGTGCTGGAGGAGCACCACGTAGTGCTTGCCTTCGAACAGGACGTCCCGGCCGGACGAGTAGAACTCGTACCGCGACAGCCACACGCCTCCGTAGGCGAGCCCGGCCGCCCGCGAACCCGGCTGGGGGCCCACCGCCGCTGCGGGGACGCCCTCGGAGCCCTCGGCGCCCGGCGCCATGTCGTACCCGCCTCTGCCGTCGCCGCGCACCCTGGCCATCGGCGCCTGGAGCCCGAACCCGAGCACTTCGACCGGCACCCCGGTGACCCGCTCCAGAGCACGGACGTACACCGGCCTCGGCGTCCTGCTGGCCCCGGCCTCCCAGCGCTGTACGAGCCTCTTGCTGGCCTCGTTCGGCTCCCCCAGCTCGGCGCCCGCCCGGCGGAGCGCCTTCGCCAGGTCGTCCTGGCTCAGCCGCAGGCCGATCCGCACGGCGCGTAAGGCGTCATTCGGCACGTGCACGGCGGTAGTCATGACCTGCACGCTAGCCCTGCCCCGCCGCCGATGACACCGACTCGACGCCTTCGCGCCGCCGCACCGGCGAAGGCGCGACCAGGGACGCCGCCTGATGAGCGTGAGGACGCGCCGCGACAGCCGCCGCACACCTGGGGCCCTGCCCGGGGCCGCCACGCGGCCGTACGCCCTCAGCGGTCAGAATGGGCAGGTGAACCCGCCTCTGGACATCGAGACCGCCCTCCGGCCGCGGCTGCCGTCGCCGCTGCGGGAGGTACGGGACGAGCGGTTCGCGCGGCGGGGGCTGCGGCTGCTGCTCAAGCGGGACGACCTCATCCACCCCGACCTGCCCGGCAACAAGTGGCGCAAGCTGGCGCCCAATCTGCGCGCGGCCTCCGAAGCCGGCCTGCGCACCCTGCTGACCTTCGGCGGCGCCTACTCCAACCACCTGCGCGCCACCGCCGCCGCCGGCCGCCTGCTGGGCTTCGCCACCATCGGCGTCGTACGCGGCGAGGAACTGGCCGACCGCCCGCTGAACGCCTCCCTGACCCAGTGCGCCGCCGACGGCATGCGGCTGCTGTTCGTCAGCCGCGGTACGTACCGCCGCAAAGCCGAACCCGAGGTGCTCGCCGAACTCCTGCGCGCCGCCGCCCCCGGCGAGGAGTGCTTCGTCATCCCCGAAGGCGGCAGCAACGCCGCCGCCGCGCACGGCTGCCTCTCGCTCGGAGAGGAGCTGCGCGGCGCCGCCGACGTCGTCGCGGTCGCCTGCGGCACGGGCGGCACCCTCGCCGGCCTGGCCGCCGGACTGGCGGGCGCGGGATCGGCCATCGGCTTCCCCGTGCTCCGCGGCGGCTTCCTCGCCGACGACGTCGAAAGCCTCCAGCGCGCGGCGTTCGGCGCGCGCCACGGCGACTGGCACCTCGACGAACGCTTCCACTGCGGCGGCTACGCCAAGCGCTCCGCGGGCCTCGACGCCTTCACCGACGACTTCACCGCCCGCCACGGCCTCCCCCTGGACCGCGTATACGTGGCCAAGGCCCTGTACGGCCTGACGACGCTGGCCGAGGAAGGCGCCTTCCCCCACGGCACCACCGTCGCGGCCGTCATCACGGGCCACCCCACTCCGCCCAACACCTGACCCAAGCCCCCATCAAGCCCGTCCGGCGATTGAGGACAAGCCCCACCCATCCAGCCCGTCCGGCGATTGAGGACCGGGGTCCGGGGCGGAGCCCCGTGAACGGCACCGGGGCGCAGCCCCCGCAATCGGCACTCCCAGGGCGGAGCCCCCTTGGCGAAGCCCCCTTGTCACTCCGCGGCCTCCTCGCGGTAAGCGGCGGCCTCCTCCAGGTCCAGCCGCCTGAGCAGCGTGCGCAGCATCTCGTCATCGATGCGGCGCGCGTCCCGCAGTTCCACGAAGACCCGGCGCTCGGCGCCGATCATCTCCCTGGCCAGCCGCCGGTACGTCTCGTCGGCCGATTCCCCCGTGGTCTCGTTCACCGTCCCGAGCCGCTCCCACACGGCGTTGCGGCGGCGGTCCATGACCGTACGGAGGCGGTCGGCCAGCGGCTGCGGGAGCGCGTTGCGGTCGTCGGCGAGGAGTTCGGTGAGCCTGCGCTCGGCGGCGGTGGAGGCTTCGTTCTGGGCCTGGGCCTCGGCCAGGGTCTCGGCCTGGACGTCGCGGCCCGGCAGCTTCAGGCGGCGGATCAGGGCGGGGAGGGTGAGGCCCTGTACGACCAGGGTGGCGATCACGGTGGTGAACGTCAGGAACAGCACCAGGTTGCGCGCCGGGAAGTCGGTGTCCTCGTGCGTGGTCAGCGGGATGGAGAAGGCGATGGCGAGGGAGACCACGCCGCGCATGCCGGCCCAGCCGACGATGACCGGCGCCGTCCAGTTGGTGTCGGGTTCGCGTTCGCGTACGCGGGCGGACAGGGCCCGCGGCAGGAACGTGGCGGGGAAGACCCAGACGAAGCGGGCCGCCACGACGGCGACGAAGACGGCCGCCGCGTACCAGATGGCCTCCGCGACGCCGTATTCGCCGAGGCCGGCCAGGACGACTCGAAGCTGGAGTCCGATGAGCGCGAAGACGGAGGACTCCAGGACGAAGGCGACCATCTTCCAGACCGCCGCCTCCTGGAGCCTGGTCGCGAAGTCGACCTGCCAGGAGCGGTGTCCCAGGTAGAGGCCGACGGTCACGACGGCGAGCACCCCGGACGCCTCGAAGCGCTCGGCGGCCGCGTACGCGGCGAAGGGGATCAGCAGCGAGAGCGTGTTCTGGAGGAGGGGTTCCCGCAGCCGTGTGCGCAGCCAGTGCAGCGGCCCCATCAGGATGAGGCCGACGCCGATGCCGCCGACCGCCGCGAGCCCGAACTCCTTGACGCCCTCGCCCCAGGTCGCCCCTTCCCCGATCGCCGCGGCGAGCGCCACCTTGTAGGCGGTGATCGCGGTCGCGTCGTTCACGAGGGACTCGCCCTGGAGGATCGTGGTGATCCGCGAGGGCAGTTTCAGGCGGCGGGCGATGGCGGTGGCGGCGACCGCGTCCGGCGGGGCGATCACCGCGCCCAGCACGAGGGCGACGGTGAGCGGCAGGTCCGGCACCACCAGGTAGGCGACGTAGCCGACGGCGAGGGCCGCGAAGAGCACATAGCCGACCGAGAGCAGCGCGACCGGCCGCAGGTTGGCCCGCAGGTCCAGGTACGAGCTGTCGAGCGCGGCGGTGTGCAGGAGCGGCGGCAGCAGGAGCGGCAGCACGATGTCCGGGTCGAGGGTGTAGTCCGGCGCCCCCGGTACGTACGAGGCGGCGAGCCCGACGGCGACCAGCAGCAGCGGCGCGGGGACGGGCCATCGGCGGGCCACGCCCGCGACGGCCGCGCTGACCGCGACGAGCATCAGCAGTGGCATGACGTCCATCGGTTATGCCCTCATCCTCATCATGTGCTGTTCCCGGCTCCCTCTCGTCCCGTCCGCGGCGGCTCCGCCGGTCGCCTACCCGATCTAACCTGGTCATCATGAGCGAGTGCCCCCACCTTCCCGAGCTGCCGCGCCCCGAGCCGGCTCCGCTGAGCGCCACCTGCACGGAGTGCCTGGCGGCGGGCAGCCATCCCGTGCAGCTGCGGCTGTGCCTGGTGTGCGGGCATGTCGGCTGCTGTGACTCTTCCCCCTTCCGGCATGCCACGGGGCACTTCGAGGAGACCGGGCATCCGGTGATGCGCAGCTTCGAGCCGGGTCAGAGCTGGCGCTGGTGCTTCACGGACCAGCGGGTCGTCTGAGGCCGCCGCCCGCCCCTGCGGCCCCCTCCCCGGCGGTGCCGACCGCGTTGTCGGACCGTCCGGTTAGCATGCAGTCATGATCCGAGCCGCCGCCCCCGCCGACGTACCCGTCATTCACGCGATGATCCGCGAACTCGCGGCGTACGAACGGGCCCTGGAGGACGCGAGGGCGAGTGAGGAGCAGCTGTGCGAAGCGCTCTTCGGGGAGCACCCCGCCGTCTTCGCTCTGGTTGCGGAGAGCGACGAAAACGGCGCCGCCGCGGACGGCGGTCCGGTCCAACCGGTCGGCTTCGCGCTGTGGTTCCGTAACTATTCGACGTGGACGGGCACGCACGGTATCCACCTGGAGGATCTCTATGTGCGGCCTGAATCGCGCGGTGGAGGTCACGGAAAGGCGCTTCTCGCCGCTCTCGCGCGTATCTGCGTCGAGCGTGGGTATCAGCGTTTCGAGTGGTCAGTGCTGGATTGGAACAAACCGTCGATCGACTTCTACCGGGCCATCGGCGCCGAGCCGATGGACGGGTGGACCGTACAGCGGTTGTCCGGGGAGCCGCTCCACGCTCTCGCGGCGATAGCGGAGAGTGACGGAAACGCCAACAGGACGACTTCTCTTTCGATTTGAGGCCGCAGACCCCTAGCCACTGTCCGTACTCATGGGTTTACCATGAGTGACAGTCGTGGGGCTGCGGCACCACGACCCGGATCGCGATAGCGTCGCGGGCGAACCGTGTGCCGCGCCGGCCCTCCCAGCCTTCGTCACGAGGACTGCGGGACCGGCGCTCGTAACAGCTCAACAAGCTTGTGCCACCTTGGAGGTGAGGGTGTCCCAGATCGCAGGCGAGCCCGGGACTCAGGACTTCGTGGAAGTCCGGCTGCCCGCTGCGGGTGCCTACCTGTCGGTACTGCGAACGGCGACAGCCGGCCTCGCAGCCCGTTTGGATTTCACTCTCGACGAGATCGAGGATCTGCGCATCGCCGTCGACGAGGCGTGCGCGATCCTGCTGCAACAAGCCGTTCCCGGCAGTGTTCTCAGTTGCGTCTTCCGCCTGGTCGGGGACGCTCTTCGGGTGACCGTCTCGGCGCCCACCACGGACGGCCGCGCTCCTGAGCGCGACACCTTCGCCTGGACGGTGCTCTCCGCGCTGGCCGGTGAGGTCGACTCGACGGTCGCGGACGACCGTACGGTCAGCATCAGCCTGCACAAGAAGCGTGGCGCAGGTCCCGGACAGCCGTGACAGAAGAGGGGGCTCCGTGAGTACTGCATCATCGCGGGGAGTGCGTACCCCGGGCATCCCGCAACAGCCTGCCCGGCCGCACCCGGCGGACGTGGAGCCGGAGCAGCCCGGCGACCGACCAGAGCGGGCGGACCACATGGATCAGCACCAGCATCAGACGTGGCACCAGCACCACGACCCCCGTGATCGCAGTGGTGCGCGAGCGCTCTTCTTCGAACTGCGGGAGCTTCCGGTGGGCTCGCCCGAGCGGGCCGAGCTGCGCAATCACCTGGTGCGGCTGCATCTGCCGCTGGTGGAGCACCTGGCGCGGCGGTTCCGCAATCGGGGAGAGCCGCTGGACGACCTGACCCAGGTCGCCACGATCGGTCTGATCAAGTCCGTGGACCGGTTCGACCCGGATCGCGGCGTGGAGTTCTCCACGTACGCGACGCCCACGGTCGTCGGCGAGATCAAGCGGCACTTCCGGGACAAGGGCTGGGCGGTGCGGGTGCCGCGCCGGCTCCAGGAGCTGCGGCTGGCCCTGACCACGGCGACGGCCGAGCTGTCCCAGCAGCACGGCCGCGCGCCCACGGTGCACGAGCTGGCCGAGCGGCTGAGCATCTCCGAGGAGGAGGTGCTGGAGGGGCTGGAGTCGGCCAATGCCTACAGCACCCTCTCCCTGGACGTGCCGGACACCGACGACGAGTCGCCGGCCGTCGCGGACACCCTGGGGGCGGAGGACGAGGCGCTGGAGGGCGTCGAGTACCGCGAGTCCCTCAAGCCGCTGCTGGAGGATCTTCCGCCGCGCGAGAAGAAGATCCTGCTGCTCCGCTTCTTCGGCAATATGACGCAGTCGCAGATCGCGCAGGAGGTCGGCATCTCGCAGATGCACGTCTCGCGGCTGCTGGCCCGGACGCTCGCGCAGCTCCGCGACAAGCTGCTCGTGGAGGAATGACGCGCGCCTGGCGGCGAGCAGGCCCGGCCGGGGCGCTTCTACGGCTCCGGGTCGGCTGCCCGGTCACCGGTCGGCTTGGCGCGACCTGTCTCACGAGCCGCTGAGCGGCCCGGCGGGTCATCCGTTCCGGCTTCGATACGGCCTCAGGAGTAGCCGGAAACGCCTCACGCGTCGCGGGGGCCGATGCCCAGTGCCTCGGTGGCCGTCGGGTTGACCAACAGGGCCAGTACGACCACGGCGACGGCGGCGAGCGCCGCTCCGACGGCGATCAGCGCGCCGCCGTTGCTGATGAGCGTCCAGGCGACGGGCAGCGACAGCAGCTGCGTGATCATCGCGGGGCCGCGGCTCCAGCGCCGCCGCAGCAGCAGCCCGCGGGCGGCGGTCAGCGGCAGCGCGGCCAGTACGAGCACGGTCAGCCCGCCCGTCTCCGCCTGCATCCGGTTGTCGGGGTCGCCCACCAGCCCCATGACCAGCATGTAGACGCCGAGGCCGACGAGGGCCACGCCTTCGACGGCGGCGAGCGCCGCCGCCGCGGTCAGCCGGGCCGGTCGCGGGCCGGCCGGTGCGGGGGCTGGGGCGGCGTTGGGGCTCTGCTTGGCACTCACCCCTGCAGGGTAGCCCGACCGGCCCGTGAGCGGCCCGCCAGGCGGTTGACCGGGCCGGGTCCGTACGGGGCCGGGGCGTGGGTTCGTACGAGGCCGGGGCCCCGGTCCGTACGGGACGGCGGCGGACGAGCCGGGAGGCAGGGTGGGAGATGGGCCAGGAGCGGGACACATACCCACAGGTAGGTAGTCTGGCGCCCATGCGCGCGCTTCTCGTGGTCAATCCGTCGGCAACCACCACCAGTGCCCGCACCCGCGATGTCCTGGTGCACGCGCTCGCCAGCGACCTGAAGCTGGAGGTCGCGACCACCGAGTACCGGGGGCACGCCCGCGACCTCGCGCGCCGGGCCGCCGAGGACGGCAACACCGAGCTGGTCGTGGCGCTCGGCGGCGACGGCACGGTGAACGAGGTCGTCAACGGCCTGCTGAGCGGCGGCCCCGATCCGGCGGACCGGCCGCGGCTCGCCGTGGTGCCCGGCGGTTCGACCAATGTCTTCGCCCGCGCGCTGGGACTGCCCAATGACGTCGTCGAGGCGACCGGCGCGCTGCTGAACGCGCTGCGCGAGGGCAGCGAGCGCACGGTGGGCCTCGGGCTGGCGTCGGGAACTCCGGGCACGGATGACGAGGGCGTTCCGGAACGCTGGTTCACTTTCTGTGCGGGTCTGGGATTCGACGCCGGAGTGATCGGGCGGGTGGAACAGCAGCGTGAGCGCGGCAAGCGTTCGACCCATGCCCTGTACGCACGACAGGTGATGCGGCAATTCATGGGCGAGGCGAACCGCCGGCGCGGCACGATCACTCTCGAACGGCCGGGCGAGGATCCGGTCGAGGATCTCGTCGTGTCGATAATCTGCAACACCTCGCCATGGACCTATTTCGGCAACAGGCCGGTTTACGCGACCCCCGAGGCGTCCTTCGACACCGCTCTTGACCTGCTCGCATTCACCAGGCTGTCCACTCCGTCGGCGACTCGGCACGTGGCTCAGCTGATGACGTCAACGCCGGAGCGCGGCCCGCGCGGCAAGCATGTGGTGGGGATGCACGACTTGACGGCCTTCACCTTGCATTCCCAGGTGCCACTGCCCTTCCAGATGGACGGCGACCACCTGGGACTGCGAACGAGCGTGACGTTCACAGGCGTACGCCGGGCACTGCGTGTGATTGTGTGAGTGGTAGGGGCTAAAGTCCTTCCACTCGAACGTTTAGGCTGGGTTCCACCCCCTGGAAGTACGGCTGTGACCTAGCCGACACCGAGGAATCCAAAAAAACTTTCCGGAAGGGGTTGTATCCGCCGCCGAGGTTTGCGACTCTCTTCATGGCGATCGGGACGGCCGCTCATCACCGGCCCCCATGAGAGCCCGAACCCCCTCCTCTTTTCTAGGACCACACGCGTTCTTTCGACGTGGCGTCGGCCCTTCATTCGCGGGGGGATTCGTGAAAGCGTTCACATTCACAAGCGACGTAACCGCAATACGAGGAGAGGTAGCAGCCATGGACTGGCGTCACAACGCCGTTTGTCGTGAGGAAGACCCGGAGCTGTTCTTCCCCATCGGCAACACCGGTCCTGCGCTGCTGCAGATCGAGGAAGCCAAGGCCGTCTGCCGCCGCTGCCCCGTCATGGAGCAGTGCCTGCAGTGGGCGCTTGAGTCCGGCCAGGACTCCGGCGTCTGGGGTGGCCTCAGCGAGGACGAGCGCCGCGCAATGAAGCGCCGCGCCGCCCGCAACCGGGCGCGTAACGCTACCGCCTGACGACGCCCCTCGGCCCCCGAGCCGCAGCGCGCAGTACCCCCGATGCGCACAGCAACGTGAGTTGTGGAGCCCCGGACCGTATCCACGGTCCGGGGCTCAGTGCTGTGCGGTGCGGCGCCTTCGGCGATTCTCAGTGCTTCTCGCCGCGCACCGGGATGTCGAGGATGACGCGCGTGCCCCGCTCCGGCGCGGGCACCATGTCGAACTTCCCGTTCAACTCGCCTTCCACCAGCGTTCGTACGATCTGGAGACCGAGGTTCCCGGCGCGCTGCGCGTCGAAGCCCGGCGGCAGTCCGCACCCGTCGTCCTGCACGGTGACCCGCAGCCGCGACTCCTCGCGCGCGGCGGCGCGCACCGCCAGCACCTCGACCGTGCCCTGCTCCCCCGGCCCGAAGCCGTGCTCCAGCGCGTTCTGCAGGACCTCGGTGAGCACCATGGACAGCGGGGTGGCGACCTCGGCGTCGAGGACGCCGAACCGGCCGGTGCGCCGGCCGGTGACCTTGCCCGGGGCGATCTCGGCGACCATGGCCAGGACGCGGTCGGCGATCTCGTCGAACTCGACCCGCTCGTCCAGATTCTGGGAGAGCGTCTCGTGCACGATCGCGATCGAGCCGACCCGGCGGACCGCCTCCTCCAGCGCCTCCCGCCCCTCCCCCGAGCCGATCCGGCGGGCCTGGAGGCGCAGCAGCGCGGCGACGGTCTGGAGGTTGTTCTTCACCCGGTGGTGGATCTCCCGGATGGTCGCGTCCTTGGTGATCAATTCGCGTTCGCGACGGCGCAGTTCGGTGACGTCGCGCAGCAGTACGAGCGAACCGATGTGGTTGCCCTTCGGCTTGAGCGGGATGGCGCGCAGTTGGATGACGCCGTCGTCGCCCTCGACCTCGAACTCGCGCGGCGCCCAGCCGCTGGCGAGCTTGGCGAGACCCTCGTCGACGGGGCCGCGGGCGGGCGCCAACTCGGCGGTGGCCTCGCCCAGATGGTGGCCCACGAGGTCGGCGGCGAGGCCGAGGCGGTGGTAGGCGGAGAGCGCGTTGGGGCTGGCGTACTGCACGATGCCGTCGGCGTCGAGGCGGATCAGGCCGTCGCCGGCGCGCGGCGAGGCGTCCATGTCGACCTGCTGGCCGGGGAAGGGGAAGGCGCCGGCGGCGATCATCTGGGCGAGGTCCGAGGCGCTCTGGAGGTAGGTCAGCTCCAGCCGGCTCGGGGTCCGTACGGTCAGCAGGTTCGTGTTGCGGGCGATGACCCCCAGCACCCTGCCCTCGCGCCGGACCGGGATGGACTCGACGCGTACGGGCACCTCCTCGCGCCATTCCGGGTCGCCCTCGCGGACGATCCGGCCCTCGTCGAGCGCGGCGTCCAGCATGGGCCTGCGGCCGCGCGGCACCAGGTGGCCGACCATGTCGTCCTGGTACGAGGTGGGCCCGGTGTTGGGCCGCATCTGGGCCACGGAGACGTACCGCGTGCCGTCGAGGGTGGGGACCCACAGGACGAGATCGGCGAAGGAGAGGTCGGAGAGCAGCTGCCACTCCGAGACCAGCAGATGCAGCCACTCCAGGTCGGAGTCGCTGAGGGCGGTGTGCTGGCGGACCAGGTCGTTCATGGAAGGCACGGCTGTGAGCGTACCCGCGTTCCCCCGAAAGCCCGTTTCGGGCGGTAAGGGGGCGTGGGCGGCGGCCGGTCGGAGGGGCCGCCGGACCGGGGGTTCCGCCCCGTCCGGGGCCTCATTACTTCGTCCCGCGCATAGACAGCGGCGAATGGTCTAGTCCACAATGGTCGGGTAAAGCCTCCGCTCTCCCCGCACAGGAGGGCGGATCGAGGACCGTGGCGCTCTCTGCCCTGACCGCGTCCCGGACCTCAGTCGGCCTCACCGGCCGCGGGGCCCGCACACCTCGCACCGCCGGTCGGCCGATGTCTGCTCCGGGCTGCGGTGCCGGTCGGGTTGAGGGTCCCGTCCTGGCGCCGCGGCCCGAAGTGTTTTCCGCCCCCCAAGCCTCCGCACGACAACACAGGGCCCCTCACCCGGCGCGGGTGAGGGGCCCTGTCGTCCGTACGGGCCTCAGCGGGTCTCGGTGACCTTCGCCAGCGCGCGCGGGGCGTCCGGGTCCTGGCCGCGGGCGATGGTGACCTCGTAGGCCAGGAGCTGCAGCGGAAGGATCTCCAGGATCGGCTGGAGCTCCTCGGGCACGCCGTCCGTGGGCAGGGCGAAGCCCGCGGACGCCTTGGCGACCTCGGCCTCGGCGCCGATGACGACGAGGTCCGCGCCACGGCCGCGGAGCCGCTCCAGGACCGGCTGGAGCGCCTCGCCGCCCTTGCCGTCCGTGACGATGGCGATGACCGGCGAGATGGCGTCGATCATGGCGAGCGGGCCGTGCAGCAGGTCCGCGCCGGAGTAGGAGAGCGCCGGGATGTAGCTGGTCTCCATCAGCTTCAGCGCGGCCTCCTTCGCGGTCGGGTAGCCGTAGCCGCGCGAGGTCAGCACCATGCGCTCCGCGAAGCGGTAGCGGCCGGCGAGCTGCTTGACCTCCGCGCCGCGCGCGAGGATCTGCTCGGCCAGCTCGGGCAGGGCCTTGGCGGCCGAGCCGTCGCCGCCGCGCAGCCCCTCGACGAAGAGGTAGAGGGCCAGCAGCTCGGCGGTGTACGTCTTGGTGGCCGGGAGCGCCTTCTCCGGGCCGGCCAGCACGTCGATGTGGAACTCGGAGACCGCGGCCAGCGCCGAATCGGCGTTGTTGGTGACCGCCAGGGTGATCGCGCCGGCCTCGCGGGCCGCCTTGGTGGAGGCCACCAGGTCCGGCGAGCCGCCGGACTGACTGACCGTGATGACCAGCACGTCGGTGAGGTCCGGCTGGGCGCCGTACGCCGTCGTGGTGGACATCGAGGTGAGGCCGCACGGGATGCCGAGCCGCACTTCCAGCAGGTACTTGGCGTACAGCGCCGCGTTGTCGGAGGTGCCGCGCGCGGTGAGGAGCACGAACCGCGGCTTCTTCGCGGCGACGGCCTCCGCGATCTCCCGGATCTTCGGCGCGCCCTCGTCGAGGATGCGGCGCAGCACGGCGGGCTGCTCGACGATTTCGCCGGACATGATCCGGCCCGGCTGCTCGCTGTGCCGGCCGGGAGTCGTGGCGGACATGCTGGGTGCCTCCAAATGGCTGTGTAGCGTACGAACCACGGGGCTCAGCGCCCGGCGCCCTTGCCGGTGATGACCTCCGCGGCGGCCCGTCCGCAGACGCGGGCGGCCCCGTGAGTCGCGATGTGCGGCGCTCCGGCCGGCGGCGCCTGGGGCACGCCCATCTCGACGACGGCCGTGTCCGGCCGGGCGGCGAGCAGGGCTTCCAGTGCGTCGGCCATCCAGGGGTGCCGGTGGACGTCGCGTACCACTGCGACGATCCTACGTTCCGCGGCCGCTTCGAGCACATTTGCGATCATTGCGGGCGTCCCCTGTGCGGCGGCGAGTTCGCCGTCGTACGTGCCCGTCGCGGTGCCCGGGAGGAGCTTCGCGAGCTCCGGGCCGGGCCCCCAGGGCGTCTCGTCGCCGACGGCGATGTTGGCGACGGGGGTGAAGGCGGCGACGTAGGCGGGCTCGGTCAGCGGTTCGTACGAGCCGGTCACCCGCAGTGCGCGGCGGGCGGCCGTGAGTCCGACCTCGGGGGCGGGCGCGGTCCCCTCCTGCGCCGCCGCGCCCGCCTCCGAGGTCCAGCGCGCCAGGGCGCGCACCCGGGCCGCGGCGTCGGCGAGCCGCTCCTCGGAGAGCTCGCCCGCGCGGACGGCGGCCACGAGCGCGTCGCGCAGCCGCAGCACGGTGTCCGCGTCGGCCGTGTTGCCGCCGACGCAGATGGCGTCGGCGCCCGCGGCGACGGCGAGCACGCTGCCGTGCTCGATGCCGTAGGTGCCGGCGATGGCGTGCATCTCCATGCCGTCGGTGACGATCAGCCCGTCGAAGCCGAGGCCGCCCTCGCTCTCGGGGGCGCGCAGCAGGCCGTGCAGCGTGGTCGGGCTGAGGGTGGCGGGCAGGCTCGGGTCGAGCGCGGGCAGCAGGATGTGGGCGCTCATCACGGACTTGGTGCCGGCCGCGATGGCGGCCCGGAAGGGCGTCAGCTCGCGGGCGTAGAGGGTGCCGAGGTCGGCGCCGATGCGCGGCATGTCGTGGTGCGAGTCGACGGCGGTGTCGCCGTGGCCGGGGAAGTGCTTGGTGCAGGCGGCGACGCCGGCGGACTGCATGCCGTCGACGTAGGCCGCGGTGTGCCGGGCGACGAGGTGCGGGTCGGCGCCGAAGGACCGTACGCCGATGACCGGGTTGCCCGGGTTGGAGTTGACGTCGGCGGAGGGCGCCCAGTTGAGGTTGACCCCGCACTCGGCGAGCCGTCGGCCCAGCTCGCGGGCCACGGCCCGGGTGAGCTGCGGGTCGTCGACGGCGCCGAGCGCGAAGTTGCCGGGGAAGGAGGAGCCGGTACGGACCTCCAGCCGGGTGACGTCCCCGCCCTCCTCGTCGATGGCCACGAGGATGTCGGGGCGCTCGGCGCGGAGCTGCGCGGTGAGGGCGGCGAGCTGCTCGGGCGTGGCGACGTTGCGGCCGAACAGGGCGACGGAGGCGAGTCCCTCGCCGATTCTGCGCAGCAGCCACTCGGGGGCCTCGGTGCCGGTGAAGCCGGGTTGCAGAACGGTGAGCGCGTCTCGGGTCAGGGTGTCGGTGTCGCGTGCGAGCGTCGTCATGGGCGAGCGTTATCCCTTCACTGCGCCGGAGGTGAGTCCGCCGACTGCCTTGCGCTGAAGGATCAGGAAGACGAGGAGGATGGGGAGGGCGAACAGCGAGGAGGCGGCCATGGTGGCGCCCCAGTCGTCGCCGAAGGTGGTGCGGAATCCGGTGAGCCAGACCGGGAGGGTCTGCGCGGAGGGGTCCTTGCTCAGGATGAGCACGAGCGGGAACTCGTTCCAGGCGGTGATGAAGCCGAAGAGCGAGGTGGACATCAGACCGGGGGCCAGCAGCGGGAAGACCACCTTCACGAACGCCTGCCTGCGGGTGCAGCCGTCGACCATCGCGGACTCCTCCAGCTCCTTGGGCACGGCGGCGATGAAGCCGCGCAGCGTCAGGATGGTGAAGGGCAGCACCATGATCGTGTAGAAGGCGGTGAGCGGCACCAGGCTGTTGAGCAGGTCCGCGTCGCGCACGATCAGGTAGACGGCGATGACCATGACCTCCCAGGGGGCCATCTGCGCCATCATCATGATCAGGATGGTGCTCTTGCGTCCCTTGAAGCGCATCCGGGCGATCGCGAAGGACGCGGAGACGCCGATCACCAGCGAGAAGACGACCGCGAGCACGGTGACCGTGAACGAGTTGCCGACCAGCGTCCAGAAGCCGTCCGCGTTGATGGCCTTGGTGAAGTGGGCGAAGGTCGGGTTGGTCGGGAACCAGACCGGGACCTCGCTGATGACGTCGTTGTTCTGCTTGAAGGCAGTGGCGAACATCCAGTAGACGGGGAACACGAGCCCGATGAAGAGAACGACCGCGGTCGCTCCCGGCCAGACCCGGCCCAGAAGTGAGCGCCTCACAGGTCGTCCTCCTCTTGCCTCAAGACGATGCGGAAGTAGTACGCCATCAGCGCCAGCAGGATGAGGATGGTGAGGATGGAGATCGCCGCACCCACCCCGAAGTGCTGGCTGCCCATGCCCTCCACGAACGCGTGGACGGGCAGGGTCTCGGTGAGGTGGTCGGGGCCGCCCTGGTTGATGGCGTAGACCTGCGCGAACGCCTTGAAGACCCAGATGACCTCAAGGAAGGTCGTGGCCAGGAAGAAGGGCCGCAGCATCGGGAACGTCACCGAGGTGAAGCTCTTCCAGGCGCCCGCGCCGTCCAGCGAGGCGGCCTCGTAGAGCTCCTTGGAGATGGTGGTCGTCGCCGCGTAGAGGTTGAAGGCGACGAAGGGGACCGACTGCCAGACGATCAGCACGATGATGACGAAGAACGTCGAGAACTGGTCGCCGATCCAGTTGTAATGCGCCATCGAGTGCCAGCCGAACTGGTCCAGGACGTAGTTGACGACGCCGTAGCGCTCGTCGAAGAGCCACTGGAAGACGGTGGTCGCGGCGATGACGGGCATCGCCCAGGCGAGCGCGAGGCCGAGCATCAGCAGCAGGCGCATCTTCTTGCCGAGCCGGGCGAGCAGCAGCCCCACCAGGGCACCGATCACCATGATCAGGACCACGTTGACGACGGTGAACAGGACCGTCCGGAGCGTGACGCTCCAGAAGTCGGAACCGCCCAGCTGGCCGGCGTAGTTGTCGAACCCGGTCCACTCCGTGACGTGCTGGATCAGCTGCCGCGGATTGAGGTTCTGAAACGAGATGACGCCGTTGTTGACCAGCGGCCAGCCGAGCAGCAGCACCGTGACGAGCGCCGCCGGCAGGATCAGGAGGTACGGCGTCGCGCCGCCTCTCGCGCCCTGGCCGGCGCCGCGGGGGCGCTTGCCCGGTGGCGGCCCGGCGCTCCCGGCCCCAGGGGCGACGAGGTCCGTCGGGACCTCTTTCGACTCGATGGACATGGGGTTCTTCTTCCTGCGCCGAGCGCGCCGTGCGTGGTCGTACCAGGGGCCCGTACGGACCCGGCCGGAGCCGAAAGCCGAAACGCGAGCCGGGAGGCCGGTGCCGCGGCCGGGGAGCCGTCAGCCTGGGGCCGAATAAAAGGGGGCGTACGGACGGAAGTCCGTACGGACCGGGATGCGCCGGTCCGTACGGAGGTGTCGTGCGGGCGCGGGGCCCGCCCGGCTCACTGCTTCTGGCTGAGCCGCTTGTTCATGTCGGGCTCGACCTGCTTGGCGGCCTCGTCGGCGGACTTGCCGCCCAGAACGGCCGTCATGTACGCCTTGATCGGGTTCGGCTCGTTCTCCACCGCGGCCCACTCGGGGACCAGCGGGGTGGTGCCGCCGCCCGCGACGGCGGGGGTCATCGCCTCGGCGGCCGCGTTGCCCTTGACGCTGTCCATCAGGGACTGCTTGTTCGGGACGTTGCCGGCCTCCTTGGCCAGCGCGCCCTCATTCTTGTCGGACAGCGCGACCTTCAGGAACTCCTTGGCGAGGTCCTGCTTCTTGCTGCCCGTGGCGACCGCGAGGTTGGAGCCGCCGAGGAAGACGCCCTCGGGCTTGTCCGCGGTCTCACCGGGGAGCGTGAAGTAGCCGATGTCCTTCTTGATGGCCGGGTTGGTCTCGATGGAGACGTTCGCCTCCCAGCCCATGCCGATGAACGCGCCGGTCTTGCCCTTGCCGAAGACCTGGCCCTGCTGCGGGTTGGCCTCGTCCTTGTCCTTGGGGGCCGTGCTGAACGCCTGGTACTGCTTGTAGATGTCCATGGCCTTGGCGATCTTCGGGTCGGCAAGGTTGCTGACGAGCTTGTTGCCTTCCTTCTTCACCGGGTCGACGCCCTGGCCGATGATCAAGCCGTCGAGGACGTACCAGCTCTGGCCGGGCAGGTAGATCGGGTCGGCGTTGCCCTTCTTCTTGATCGCGTCGAGGTCCTTGAGGAACTCGGTACGCGTCTTGGGCGTGTCCTTGATGCCGGCGTCGGCCCAGATCTTCTTGTTGTAGACGACGACGCGGTTGGCGGCCCACCACGGCGCGGCGTACTGCTTGCCGTCGTAGACGGAGGACTTGTTGATGGACTCCGTCCAGTCGGAGCCGATCTCCTTCTTGAGGTCGGACAGGTCCTCCAGGCCGCCGGTCTGCGCGTACATCGGCGTCTGGGTGTTGCCGATCTCGACCACGTCCGGCGGGTTGGACTCGGAGAGCGCCGTGGTCAGCTTCTGCTGGATGCCGTTCCACTTCTGGATGGTGATCTTGAGCTTGGCGCCCGTCTTCTCCTCGAACTCGGCCTGGACGTCCTTGGTCCACTTCGGCGGATTCGAGCCATCCATGAACCAGACGTTCAAGGTCTCGCCCTTGAAACCGTCGGCACCAGACTTCTTGTCGCCGTCGCCGGACCCACAGGCCGCAACACTCACCAACATGGCCGCGACACCTGTCGCCGCTATGAGCCCACGCTTCACAGCACTCTCCTCAAGGACCGACTGTGGTCTTTAATGGTTTAGACCAGTTCCCGCAGCTTGGCCTAGACCTTTTGGGGTGTCAAGGGTGTATAAGAGTCGCTGTCAGGTCCGTTATCGGACCGACACCTGAGGTCGGACGCTTCGGCACAGGTCCACTCGGGCCGTGTCCGTGCCACGATGTGACGCGAATGGACGGAGGAGCCGGTGACGGCAGCAGGTTCGGAGTCGGGAAGGCGCACCTTGACGACCGACGGAGGCACCACGGAGGGCGGCGCCGTCGGCGCCGCCGGTGTGACGCGCACCGCGCGCGTCCCCAAGTACTACCGCCTCAAACGGCACTTGCTGGAGATGACCGAAACCCTACCCCCGGGAACCCCTGTTCCTCCAGAGCGCGCACTGGCCGCGGAATTCGACACCTCCCGCACGACGGTACGCCAAGCACTCCAGGAACTCGTCGTGGAGGGGCGCTTGGAGCGCATCCAGGGCAAGGGCACCTTCGTCGCCAAACCAAAGGTATCGCAGGCCCTCCAACTCACGTCCTACACCGAGGACATGCGGGCCCAGGGACTCGAACCCACCTCCCAGCTCCTGGACATCGGCTACGTCACCGCCGACGACCGGCTCGCCGGGCTGCTCGACATCACCGCGGGCGGCCGGGTGCTGCGCATCGAACGGCTGCGGCTCGCGAGCGGCGAACCGATGGCGATCGAGACCACGCACCTGTCGGCCAAGCGCTTCCCCGCGCTGCGCCGCAGCCTGGTGAAGTACACCTCCCTCTACACGGCACTGGCCGAGGTCTACGACGTGCACCTGGGCGAGGCCGAGGAGACGATCGAGACCTCCCTGGCCACCCCGCGCGAGGCCGGCCTGCTCGGCACGGACGTGGGCCTGCCGATGCTCCTCCTCTCCCGCCACTCGCGCGACGCGCGGGGCGAGCCGGTGGAGTGGGTGCGCTCGGTCTACCGGGGGGACCGGTACAAGTTCGTGGCGTTGTTGCGGAGGCCCACGGACTGAGGGGCGGGGATGCCGGTCCGGCCGGGGGTACGGGGGTTGCCCCCGGGACAGCACAGCGTGGCGCTGCTGCGGAGGCCGACGGACTGAGGGGCCCCCGCGGACTGAAGCGGCGGCCGACCGGACCGAAGCGAAAGCCTGCGGGTCGAAGCGGCTTGGCAGGTTGGCGGGTTGACGCGCGTACCCGCCTGACCTGCGGGTCCGTGAAGCGTGTCCGTACCGATATGCGGACGGGGGGTGACGTCCGGAGGGCGGCTCCTCTAGATTTCCTGCGCATTACGCAGAAGATCGGTCAAGGGGACGGAGCGCGTGCCATGTCGGAACCACCCGAGGCCGAGCGGAGGCCGGTCGTCACGGCGCCGCTCGTCGTGGCGGGCGTCTGCCTCGTCATCCCCTTCATCGCGATTCTGTGGGTCGGCTCGTACGCGAAGACCGACCCAACCTTCATCGGCATCCCGTTCTTCTACTGGTACCAGATGGCCTGGGTGCTGATCTCGACCGCGCTCACCTCCATCGCGTACGTCATCGTCCGCCGCCACGAGCGGAACCGTAGGGCGGGTGCGTCGCGATGAACCACGGCGTGAACGGCGTCGCGCTCGGCGTCTTCATCTTCTTCTTCGTGGCCGTCACGGTCATGGGCTTCCTCGCCGCCCGCTGGCGGCGCGCGGACAACGCTGCGAGCCTCGACGAATGGGGCCTCGGCGGCCGCAGCTTCGGCACCTGGATCACCTGGTTCCTGCTCGGCGGCGACCTCTACACCGCGTACACCTTCGTCGCCGTGCCGGCGGCCGTGTACGCGGCGGGCGCGGCCGGGTTCTTCGCGGTCCCGTACACGATCCTCGTCTACCCGCTGATCTTCACCTTCCTGCCCCGGCTCTGGTCGGTCTCGCACAAGCACGGGTACGTGACCACCTCGGACTTCGTGCGCGGCCGGTTCGGCTCCAAGGGGCTCTCGCTGGCCGTGGCGCTGACCGGCATCCTCGCCACGATGCCGTACATCGCGCTGCAGCTCGTCGGCATCCAGGCCGTCCTGGACGTGATGGGCGTCGGCGGCGGCGAGAACACCAACTGGTTCGTCAAGGACCTGCCGCTGCTCATCGCCTTCGCCGTGCTCGCCGCCTACACCTACTCGTCCGGGCTGCGCGCACCCGCGCTGATCGCGTTCGTGAAGGACGGCCTGATCTACCTCGTCATCCTGGTGGCGATCATCTACATCCCGATCAAGCTGGGCGGCTTCGACGACATCTTCGCGAAGGCGGGCCACGCGTTCGAGCAGATCAATCCGGCCACCGGGAAGCCGCGCGGCGAACTGGCCAGCGGCGACAAGTCGCAGTGGGCGTACGGGACGCTGGCGCTGGGTTCGGCGCTCGCGCTGTTCATGTATCCGCACTCGATCACCGCGACGCTCTCCAGCCGCAGCCGCAACGTGATCCGCCGCAACACCACCATCCTGCCGCTGTACTCGCTGATGCTGGGGCTGCTGGCGCTGCTCGGCTTCATGGCGATCGCCGCCGGCGTCAAGGTGAAGAACGGCCAGTTGGCGATTCCGCAGCTGTTCGAGGACATGTTCCCGGACTGGTTCGCGGGCGTCGCGTTCGCGGCCATCGGCATCGGCGCGCTGGTCCCCGCGGCCATCATGTCGATCGCGGCGGCCAACCTCTTCACGCGGAACATCTACAGGGACTTCCTCAAGCCCGAGGCCACGCCCGCGCAGGAGGCCAAGGTCTCCAAGCTGGTCTCGCTGCTGGTGAAGGTCGGCGCGCTCGCGTTCGTCCTCACCATGGACAAGACGGTGGCGATCAACTTCCAGCTGCTGGGCGGCATCTGGATCCTCCAGACCTTCCCGTCGCTGGTGGGCGGCCTGTTCACGCGCTGGTTCCACCGGTGGGCGCTGCTCGCCGGGTGGGCGGTCGGCATGGTCTACGGCACGGTGGCCGCGTACGGGGTGGCGAGCCCCACGCAGAAGCACTTCGGCGGCAGCAACGACCAGATTCCGGGCATCGGCGAGATCGGCTACATCGGGCTCACCGCGTTCGTGCTCAATGTCCTCGTGACGGTCGTGCTGACGTTCGTCCTGAAGGCCGTGAAGGCCCCGGACGGCGTGGACGAGACCTCGCCGTCGGACTACACGGCGGACTCGGGCGACCCTGGCGTGCGGACGGAGCTGCCGCCGGCCACGGCGGGCGCGCCGGGCGGGCACTGACGCGTAGGCGTACGGAGGGGCCCCGGTCGTTTTCGGCCGGGGCCCCTCTGTTCGTTCAGGTCAGGAATCGACGCGGCGGACGAAGACGTCCCCGAACCCGTTGGTGTCGCCGGGAACCAAGTTGCCGTCGGCGGAGTAGAAGGCGGCGGTGCGGCCCTCGGCGTCGGTCTCCACGCCGCCCGCCCCCGTCGCGGACGGATCGTCGTCGGCGCCGAGGCCCACCAGCTCGACGTGTCCGGTCTCCCGGTCGCGTACGAACACGTCGGCGGCCTTGTTGGCGTCGCCGGGCACGAGGTTCGTCGCCGAGGAGGTGAAGAACAGCAGCCTTCCGTCGTCGGCGAGCTTCCCCCCGGTGGAGTCGCTGTCGGCCTGGCTCCCGTCCTGCGCGAGCGACTCCAGCGTCGTCGTGCCGTCGTGGAGGTCCCGGACGTAGACCCGCCCTTCGCGGAGCGGAGCCTCCTTCACCACGCCGGGCCAGTAGCTGCTGAAGGCGGCGTACCGGCCGTCCGGGCTGAGCGAGGTGACCCTGCCCCCGTAGGTCTTTCCCTCCCAGTTCACGGTCAGCGCCTGGGTCCGCCCGGTGCGCAGGTCGTGGACGAAGGAGGGGTACTCCCTGGGCTTGGCGACCGAGGGCCCGCCGGGCTCCCGGCGCACCGGCTCGCCGGGCTCCAGGTTGAACGCCTTCGAGGTGAAGGCGATGTGCCGGCCGTCCGCGCTGATGACCGGCTGGGCGGACGCGCGGTTCGCCTGCGTTCCGTCGCTCGCGACGCTCACCCGGCGCGTGGTGTGCGTACGCCGGTCGTACGCGAAGATGTCCTGCACGTCGTTGGTGTCGCCCGGCACCAGACCGGCGCGGCGCGAGGCGAAGGCGACGACGCGGCCGTCTGCGCTGATCGACGGCATCCAGGCGCTGTAGGTCTGCGGGCCGGGGGCCGGACCGGCGCCGACGCGCTCGGTGCGGCCGGTGCGCCGGTCGCGTACGAACACGTCCTGCGCGCCGTTGTCGTCACCGGGCACCAGGTTGGCGGCGTACGAGGCGAACGCGACATACCGGCCGTCGGCGCTGATGGAGGCGTCGGACGACCAGCCGTCCGCTTGTGTGCCGTCCGCGGCCACGCTGACGCGCTCGACCCGCTTGGTCCGCAGGTCCTTGACGAAGACGTCCTCCTCCGCGTTGGTGTCGCCGGGCACCAGGTTGGCGGCGGCGGAGGTGAATACGGCGAAGCGGCCGTTGCCGGAGATCGCCTCGGTGGAGGAGGCGGCGTCGGCCTGTGTCCCGTCGGCCGCGACGCTCACCCGCTCCGTGTGCGGCGGCGCACCGGGCCCCGCCCAGGCCGCCCCCGCAGGCAGCAGCACCGCCGCGCAGACCGCGGCTCCCACGACGGTGCCGCGCTTGAATCTGCCCATTCCGTGTCCCTTCCGGACATCGATCGCCGCCGGGCCGAGAGAATCGGCCCGGCGGTCGGCCAAGTGTTGGGCCGTTTAAGGAAGTTGATCGGCGCTGTCCGCGCCATCGGCTTTCAGTGTCCGAGGCGCCGGACGAAGACGTCCGAGACGTCGTTGGTGTCGCCGGGGACCAAGTGGCCGTCGTCGGAGTCGAAGACGGCGACGCGGCCTGCGGCGTCGACGGCGACGGAATCCGTCCACATCGTGGACTGGCTGTCGTCGGCCGCGAGACTCACCAGCTCGACGTGCCCGGTCTCCCGGTCGCGTACGAACACGTCGCCGGTGTTGTTGGCGTCGCCGGGCACGAGGTTGGCCGCCGAGGAGTGGAAGAACAGCAGCCGGCCGTGGTCGGCGAGCTTCCCCCCGTAGGAGGCGCTGTCGGCCTGGCTCCCGTCGGGCGCCAGCGACTCCAGGGTCGTGGCCCCCTTCTGGACGTCCCGGACGTAGACCCGCCCTTCGCGGAGCGGAGCCTCCTTCACCACGTTGGGCCAGTAGCTGCCGAAGACCGCGTACCGGCCGTCCGCGCTGAGCGAGGTGACCCGGCCCCCGGCGGTCTTCCCCTCCCAGCTCACCGTCAGCGCCTGGGTCCGCCCGGTGCGCAGGTCGTGGACGAAGGAGGGGTACTCCCTCGGTTTGGCGATCCCGAGCCCGCCGGGTTCCGGCCGCGCCGGCTTGCCTGGCTCCAGGTTGAACGCCTTCGAGTAGAAGGCGACGTGCCGGCCGTCCCCGCTGACGACCGGGAAGTACGACGACAGGTTGCCCTGGGTGCCGTCGGTCGCGACGCTCACCCGGCGTGTGGTGTGCGTACCGCGGTCGTACGCGAAGACGTCCTGCTCCCCGTTGGTGTCGCCCGGCACCAGATCGGTGCGGCCCGAACCGAAGGCGACGACGCGGCCGTCGGCGCTGATCGACGGGCTCCAGGCGTCGGGGCTCGGCGTGCCGGCGACCGTGCCGCCGCTGACGCGCTCGGTACGGCCGGTGTGCCGGTCGCGTACGAACACGTCCTCCGCGCCGTTGTCGTCGCCGGGCACCAGGTTGGCGGCCGCGGAGGTGAACGCGACATAGCGCCCGTCGGCGCTGACCGAGGCCTCGGACGAGGCGGCGTCCGCCTGCGCGCCGCCGGTGGCCACGCTGACGCGCTCGACCCGCTTGGTCCGCAGGTCCTTGACGAAGATGTCGGCAGCGCCGTTGGTGTCGCCCGGCACCAGATTGGCGGCGGCCGAGCTGAAGACCACGTACCGCCCGTCGGCGGAGATCGTCTCGGTGGCGGAGTAAGCGTCGGCCTGCGTCCCGTCGGCCGCGACGCTCACCCGCTCCGTGTGCGGCGGCGCACCGGGCCCCGCCCAGGCCGCCCCCACCGGCAACAACGCGGCCGCACAGACCGCGGCTCCCACAACGGCTACACGCTTGGATCTGCCCATCTCGCGTCTCCCCCAGTTCAGAATCTGACGTGCCGGATGAAGCTGTCCTGCGCTTCGTTGGTGTCCCCGGGCACCAAGTGGTCGTCTCAGGCCGGAAGGGCGAGTGCGAGGGCGGCCGGGCCGATGACGCCCGCGCGTCCGAGTAAGTGCCCGGGTACGTCCATTCCGGCTCTCCCCTCCCGAGACTCTTCCGTGGCCGCCGAGCCAACTCTGTCGGCCGTACACGGTCAACGCATGGGACGGTCGACAGGACCGCAATACGCCTGTTGCAGCAGGGGAAACCGAGGCTCGTGTCCTACCCCGTGCCATGCCCGGCGGCCAAGGGGTGAACGGCGTCGGTCTTCGTCACTCCCCGAGACTCCGGATGAAGACGTCCGAGGCCCCATGGGCGCCGCCGGACGCCGAGCCGCTGTCGACGTGCGCCGAGCCGCTGTCGCCAGGTGCCGAGCGGCTGTCATCGGGCGCCAGACGGCTGTCGTCGGAGTCGAGGACGGCGGTGCGTCCTCCGGTGCTCGGATGGTGCACATAGGAAGAGCGCTCGCGGGACTTGGCGACCGTGGGTGCGGTGGCGTCCAACGCCGGCGACGGCGACTGTCCGGCGCCGCGGTAGGGGGCCCGTGGCGTGACGGCGATGCGCCTGCCGTCCGCGGCGACGACCGTCCAGGCGGTCGCCGCGCCCGCCTGGGTCCCGTCGCTCGCGACCCTCGCCCGCCGCGTGACGTGCGTACGCCGGTCGTACGTGAAGACGTCCCGCACGCCGTGGGCGCCGCCCGGCGCCAGGCCGTCGCGGCCGGAGGCGAAGGCGACGACGCGGCCGTCGGCGCTGATCCCCAACGCCCGCACGTCGCGGGCCGCTCCGGCGCTCGTAGCGCCCGTACCGCCCGTACTGCCCGTACTGCCCGTACTGCCCGTACCGCCCGTACTGCCCGTACCGCCCGTACCGTCGGAGACGTCGGCGCCGTCGCCGGTGATCCGCTCGGTGCGGCCGGTGCGGCGGTCGCGTACGAAGATGTCGTCCACGCCGTTGGCGTCCCCCGGCACGAGGTTGGCGGCCGCCGAGGAGAAGGCGACGTAGCGGCCGTCCGCGCTGATCGCGGGGTTCGCCGACCAGGAGTCGGCCTGCGTGCCGTCGGCGGCGACGGTGACGCGCTCCACCCCGCCCGTCCGCAGGTCCTTGGCGAAGATGTCCGCCTGGCCGTTGGTGTCGCCGGGCACCAGGTCCGCGGAGTCCGAGGCGAAGACGGCGTAGCGGCCGTCCGCGGAGACGGCCGCGCCGCCGGAGGAACCGGCCGGCCGCGCGCCGTCGGAGGCGGCGGCGGCGATCCGTTCCGTACGCGGCGCCTCCGGCCAGGCGGCGGCGGCCGCCACCGGCAGCAGCACCAGCGCGCACATCCCTGTCCCGACGACGGCTGTGCGGGTGCGTTTGCCCATCTCGTCCCCTCCTGGGGTGCCGCTTGCCCGTGGCTCTCGCGTCCGGTCCCCGCCGCCGCGGACGAGCCAACTCCGCCGACGGTGGACGGTCAACGGATCGGGCGCGGGACCAGACGTCAATACGCTTGTTGCAGCAGGGAAAACCGGGGCTCGTGTCATGCGCAGGCAGCGGGCCGGGGCCCGCGCGCATGGCGGAAAATCGGCGAAAACGCGGTGGGGACCCGGCAGAATCGCGGGGGAAGCGCGACGGCGCCACTAGCACATTCACCCCACTTCCTGCGGAGAGCGACACAAGATGTGGGGGTGCGTGCGACCGCCAGCACAAGATGTATGCTCATGCTCGCTGTCGTCGCAGGGGAATCCGGTGCGAATCCGGAACTGTCCCGCAACGGTGTATGTGTGCGCATTTACGTACCCATGAGTCCGATGACCTGCCGAGAGCACGCCCCTGGCCGAGCCGCCATACCCGGCCTGGGCGTCGAATACGTCCGGGCCTCGCGGGTTGGGCCGGTGGACGCGGTGCGGCGTGCCCTTTTCCGGGTCGCGCCCGTACGCGCCCGTCGCCCCCTCCCTCCTGGCCCCCTGCCGAGCGAGGGAGAGCCACACCGTGACCATCGCGCCCGCCGATCCGGTTTCAGAGGTAGCGTCCGACGGCCCGGGTACCGCGCTGCTGCGTACCCTGACCGACCTCACCGCCGATCTGCCCGCCACCGACCCGGGCAAGGTCGCCGCCGCCGCGCTGCGCGGCCGCCATCCCGGTTCGGACGCGGCCGAACTGCGGTCGCTGGCCACCGAGGCCGCCGCCGGCCTGATCGCCGAGGAGCCCGAGTACTCCCGGCTGGCCGCGCGGCTGCTGACCCGGGCCATCGCCGACGAGGCGGCCGGCCAGGGCGCGCTCTCCTTCTCCGCCTCCGTCGCCACCGGCCACCGCGAGGGGCTGATCGCGGACGAGACCGCCGCGTTCGTCACGGACCACGCCGCCCGGCTCGACGCCCTGGTGGAACGGGCCCTCGCCGACGGCGCCGACGACCGCTTCGGCTACTTCGGGCTGCGCACGCTGCACAGCCGCTACCTGCTGCGCCACCCGCTGACCCGGCAGGTCATCGAGACCCCGCAGCACTTCCTGCTCCGGGTCGCGTGCGGCCTCGCCGAGGACCGATCCGTACGGGCCCTGGACGACGTCGCCGAGCTGTACCGGCTCACCAGCACGCTGTCCTACCTGCCCTCCTCCCCCACCCTCTTCAACTCCGGCACCCGGCACCCGCAGATGTCGTCCTGCTACCTGCTGGACTCCCCGCTGGACGAGCTCGACTCGATCTACGACCGCTACCACCAGGTCGCACGGCTCTCCAAGCACGCCGGCGGCATCGGCCTCTCGTACAGCCGCATCCGCTCCCGCGGCTCCCTGATCCGCGGCACCAACGGCCACTCCAACGGCATCGTCCCGTTCCTGCGGACCCTCGACGCCTCCGTCGCCGCCGTCAACCAGGGCGGCCGGCGCAAGGGCGCGGCCTGCGTCTACCTGGAGACGTGGCACGCGGACATCGAGGAGTTCCTGGAACTGCGCGACAACACCGGCGAGGAGGCCCGGCGCACCCACAACCTCAACCTGGCGCACTGGATCCCCGACGAGTTCATGCGCCGCGTCGAGGCCGACGCCGACTGGTCGCTGTTCTCGCCGGCCGACGCGCCCGAGCTGGTCGACCTGTGGGGCGACGAGTTCGACGCCGCGTACCGCGCGGCCGAGGCCGCGGGCCGGGCCGTCAAGCAGATCCCGGCGCGGGTCCTCTACGCCCGGATGATGCGCACCCTCGCGCAGACCGGCAACGGCTGGATGACGTTCAAGGACGCCGCCAACCGCACCGCGAACCAGACCGCCGAGCCGGGCCGGGTCGTGCACTCCTCCAACCTGTGCACCGAGATCCTGGAGGTCACCGACGACGGCGAGACGGCCGTCTGCAACCTCGGCTCGGTGAACCTCGCGGCGCACCTGGGCACGGACGGCGAGATGGACTGGGAGCGGCTCGACGCCACGGTCCGCACCGCCGTCACCTTCCTCGACCGCGTCGTGGACATCAACTACTACCCGACCGAGCAGGCCGGGAACTCCAACTCCCGCTGGCGGCCCGTGGGTCTGGGCCTGATGGGCCTCCAGGACGTCTTCTTCCGGCTCCGGCTGCCCTTCGACTCCCCCGAGGCCGCCGAGCTGTCCACCCGCATCTCCGAGCGGATCATGCTCGCCGCGTACGAGGCGTCCGCCGACCTCGCCGAGCGCCACGGCCCGCACCCGGCCTGGTCCGCGACCCGTACCGCGCGCGGCGTGCTCCACCCGGACCACTACCCCGACGCCGAGCCGACGTGGGCCGACCGGTGGGCGGCGCTGCGCGCCCGTATCGCGAAGACCGGCATGCGCAACTCGCTGCTGCTGGCCATCGCGCCGACGGCCACCATCGCCTCGATCGCGGGCGTGTACGAGTGCATCGAGCCGCAGGTCTCCAACCTCTTCAAGCGCGAGACGCTCAGCGGCGAGTTCCTCCAGGTCAACGCCTACCTGGTGGAGGACCTGAAGAAGCTCGGCGTGTGGGACCGCACGACGCGGGACGCGATGACGGAGGCCAACGGCTCGATCCAGGAGCTGGGCTGGATCCCCGCCGAGGTGCGCGACCTGTACCGCACCGCGTGGGAGATCCCGCAGCGCTCGCTGATCGACATGGCGGCGGCCCGTACGCCCTACCTGGACCAGAGCCAGTCGCTGAACCTGTTCCTGTCCTCGCCGACGATCGGCAAGCTCAGCTCGATGTACGCGTACGCCTGGAAGCGCGGCATCAAGACCACGTACTACCTGCGCTCGCGCCCGGCGACGCGCATCGCGCAGTCGGCGCGCGCGGCCGCCCCCACCCCCGTACCGCAGCAGGCGAGCGACCCCGACGACGCGATCGCCTGCTCCCTGGAAAACCCCGAGTCCTGCGAGGCCTGCCAGTAATGACCACCACCCCTGAGAAGACCGCGGCCGAGACGAAGGCTGCCGAGACGACCGAAAAGATCGCGAAGAACCTCCTCGACCCGGGCTTCGAACTCACCCTGCGCCCGATGCGGTACCCGGACTTCTATGACCGCTACCGCGACGCGATCAAGAACACCTGGACCGTGGAGGAGGTCGACCTCCACTCCGACGTCGCCGACCTCGCCAAGCTCTCGCCGGGCGAGCAGCACATGATCGGGCGGCTGGTGGCGTTCTTCGCGACGGGCGACTCGATCGTGTCGAACAACCTCGTCCTGACGCTCTACAAGCACATCAACTCCCCCGAGGCACGGCTGTACTTGAGCCGTCAGCTCTTCGAGGAGGCCGTGCATGTCCAGTTCTACTTGACGCTCCTCGACACCTACCTCCCCGACCCGGAGGACCGCGCGGCGGCCTTCGACGCGGTGGAGGAGATCCCCTCCATCCGGGAGAAGGCGCAGTTCTGCTTCAGGTGGATGGACTCGGTCGAGAAGATCGACCGCCTGGAGTCGAAGTCGGACCGCCGCCGGTTCCTGCTCAACCTCATCTGTTTCGCGGCGTGCATCGAGGGCCTGTTCTTCTACGGAGCCTTCGCCTACGTCTACTGGTTCCGCTCCCGCGGCCTGCTCCACGGCCTGGCGACCGGCACCAACTGGGTGTTCCGTGACGAGACGATGCACATGAACTTCGCGTTCTCGGTCGTCGACACCGTCCGCGAGGAGGAGCCCGACCTCTTCGACGACGAGCTGGAGCGCCAGGTCACCGACATGCTCAAGGAGGCCGTGGAGGCGGAGCTCCAGTTCGGCCGCGACCTGTGCGGCGAGGGCCTGCCGGGCATGAACACCGAGTCGATGCGCGAATACCTCCAGTGCGTCGCCGACCAGCGCCTGCTCCGCCTGGGCTTCCCGGCCGTGTACGGCTCGGAGAACCCCTTCTCCTTCATGGAGCTCCAGAACGTCCAGGAGCTGACCAACTTCTTCGAGCGCCGCGCGTCCGCGTACCAGACGGCGGTGGAGGGCTCGGTCTCCTTCGACGACGACTTCTGATCGTTCCGGGTTCGAGGTGAGGGCCGACGCGCCGGCGGGGGGGGGTGACTCCGCCGGCGCGTCGGCGTTTCAGCTTTCGGCTTTGACGGTCCTCAGGAACGCGCTCCAGGCGGGACGGCTCGTCGCGAGTGCGGTGCCCGGGGCTTCACTCTCACGGAGACGGATGCGGCCGTCGATGTCGGCAGTCACCTCGACGCACTCACCACTGGTGGCGCCTCCGCTGAAGCTCGACTTCTGCCACTGATGCTCTGGCATGGCATTCCTTTCACGGCGCGTACAACAGATGCTGAATGAGCCCGAGGGAGTCTTTCCGCACATGGAACTCGGGTTCGACTCTCAGGTCAATCGGCGGCAGGGCCACAGCGCTCAAGCGGCTGAAGGCATCGGAGAACTGGGCAAGTTGCGCCTGACCACTGACGAACGGTGAGGAGATGGGGTGCTCCACGTAGACAGTGTTCAGCTCAGGCACGGCACCCTCGAATACCACGAACGGCGCACCGAAGGGGGCCGGGTAGGCAGCGGCCTTGAAGGGCAGGATCTCAATACACACATGCGGCAGTCGGGCCATCTCCACCAGATGCTCGACCTGGCGTCGCATCACTTCCGCGCCCACGAACTGCATATGCAGAGCCGCCTCATGGATGACCGCGTGGAAGGCTGTCAGGGAACCACCTGTGAGCATGCGCTGGCGGTGCTGCCGGAATTCGACGGATAGCTCCATAGTCTGCGGTGATGCTTCCGGCTCACCGCCTTTGAACAACGCTCGGGTGTACTCCGGGGTCTGAAGCACGCCCGGCACGTATAGCCATTGGAAGGTCTTGCACCCGGCACAGGACGCCTCCAACTCCGCGAGGTCAAGGGCATCCGCTGACAGCACCTTGCGATAGTCGGACCACCACCCCCTGCCTGTCGATGCCCCCATGGCCACCAGCCCATCAACCAGGGATTCATTCTGGCAACCATAGGCGGCAGCCAATGCACGGATCTTCGCCTCAGGAATGGCCGTTCGAGCCGCTTCGATGTGCCCCAGATGCGGCGCGCCGAGCCCCGCGAAGGATGCGGCCTCCGCGACCGACAGGCCTCCCACATCACGTAGTCTGCGCAGCTCGACACCCAACCTTCGTTGTCGCTGCGTCGCGTTGGCCCGAAGACCCATGTCGCCTCCCTAACGATTGCGAGCAGTCTGCCCGCCAGCGGGCGAACGGGGCCACTCGTTGGGAGCAAATCCTCCGATCTGGTTGCCGATCGGAAACCCAACTCTCTACCGTCAGAGACACATCGCCCGCTTCGGCGCTACACGCCGGATTGCATTGCAGGCACGCCCAGGTGACGCCACCTCACTGTGATGCCCATACCGAAACCGTGTCGCGTCAAGGCCGGCCCCTTGGTGACCAAAGGAGTCACGCCATGTGTCCCAGCACCGCGACCGCCGAACCGCGCCCCGACTTCTCTCTCGTCTTCCCGCCCCGCCCCGGATGGGTCCGTACCGCCCGTGACGCCATGCGGACCGCGCTCGCGGCCGCCGACCGGGCGGATCTCGCCGACGTGGCCGTCCTGCTCACCTCCGAAGCCGTCACCAATGCGGTCAACGCCTCTATCGGCAGCGGGTGTTCGGCGCCCGTGACCCTCTACGCCGAGTGGGACGCCAAGGGAGCGCTGCGCGTCCTGGTCCACGACGGTGCGCCGGGACTGCCCGAGGAGGGTGTGCCGAGCGACGCGCAGGAGAACGGGCGGGGGCTGCTGCTCATCGGGGCGTGCGCTTCCGAGTGGGGGGTGTGCGCGCACGGGCCGGGGCCCGGGAAGGCCGTCTGGTTTCAGCTCGCTGGGTGATCCATGGGACGGGCGGCGCAACCCGCGCCCCGGCGGGACGTCTGGTCGGCGAAGGCACTTTCCGGTGCCGGAGTACCGACCGAAGGAGAGTCCTATGCAGTTGGCCGGCCGCCGTACGGGCACGGGCGGGGTCACGGGGCTCAGCCCCGTGCTGCTCGCCGCCACCCGACCTGTGCGCAAGCCGCGTTCCTCGACCCTCCTGGCCGCATTGGCGGGCAGCCTGGCGCTGTCCGCCCTCGCCACCGGGCCCGCGTCGGCCGCCATCGGCGGCACCGGTGTGGGCGACCCGTACTTCCCCGACGACGGCAACTCCGGCTACCACGTCTCGCATTACGACGTGCACGTCGGCTACGACCCCGCCCATGTCGACCACCTCGACGGCGACACCACCGTCACCGCCACCGCCGACGAGGCCCTCGACGGCTTCAGCCTGGACCTGAAGGGCTTCACGGTCGCCTCCGTCACCGTCAATGACACCCCGGCCAAGACGTTCTCCCGCTCCGGCGCCCACAAGCTGGACATCACTCCCGCCCAACAGCTCGCCAAGGGAGCAAAGTTCACGGTACGCGTGCGCTACGCGGGCAAGCCGGTCGGCAGCAAGTGGCAGCGCATGAAGGACGGCGGCGCGTACGTCTCGGGCTCGCCGCACTCGTCGCGGGACTGGTACCCGAGCAACGACCACCCCTCGGACAAGGCCACCGTCCAGCTCACCGCGACGGTCCCCGACGGCTGGACCGCGATCGGCAGCGGGCTGCCGGGCAAGACCACCACCGGCAGAACCGCCGACGGCAAGGCCACCAAGACCTTCCGCTGGCACGAGGACAGTCCGATGGCCACCTATGTGACCGCCTTCGCCGTCGACAAGTTCACGGTGCACAAGTCGAAGCTGAAGGACGGCAAACCCGTCGTCATCGCCTACAGCCCCGGCGCCAATACCAACCAGGAGTGGGAGGACCAGCTCCCGGAGATCATCGACTTCTTGTCGTCGAAGTTCGGCCCGTACCCGTTCTCCTCCGCCGGCGGAATCGTCGTCGACGGAGGAGACGGCCCTATGGCCATGGAGACGCAGAGCCGCCCCACCTACAAGGGGTCGATGCCGGACGAGGCAATGGCACACGAGATCGCCCACCAGTGGTTCGGCGACAGCGTCTCGGTGGCCGACTGGCGCAACGGCTGTCTCAAGGAGTGCTTCGCCCAGTACTCCAACCAGCTCTATCACGAGCACTTCCTCGGTTCCGACCTCGACAAGGGCTACTACCGCGACACGGTGGAGGAGAACAAGAACGACCCTACGTACTGGAACGTCAAGCTCTACGACCCCGGAAAGGGCGAGGAACTCGACGGGGCGCTCTACGCGAAGGGGGCGCTGATGGTGCACGCCCTGCGCCGCACCGTCGGCGACAAGGCGTTCTTCGCGACCCTGAAACAGTGGACCCACGACCACCGTGGCGGCAGCGCAACGTGGGCGCAGTTCGAAGCGCTCGCCCAGAAGACCTCCGGAAAGGACCTCTCCGGATTCTTCAACGCCTGGGCACACAGCACGAAGATCCCGGAGAAGAAGTACCTCTACCCGGGATCACTGGCAAAACTGGCGAAATAGCCCCCTGATCAGAACCCAATGAACAAACGGGGTGCGGCAACCCACCAAGATGCCGCACCCCGTACCCCCGCGCCTCCTGCACCCCGTTGCCCCCTAAACCGCGGGGCGACGACAAGCCGGGCAAGGGGTTCGACGTCCTGCTGACCTTGGTCACCACCGGCGGTTCGGACGTACTGGCCGCCGGCCTGGGCGTTGAGGTCGAGGCGTCGGTGGCGGCGATCGCCACGGGCGTGCCGACTGGTGCAGTCTACGAGGGCGTCTTCTCGATGACCATCGACGCGGTCCGAATCTGCTGCGCCAACTGCAACGATCTTCTGCCGTTCATGCCGAATTAGTTCTGCTCAGAGCGACTCGACCAGCTTCACAGACTCCGCAACAGGAAGCAAAGGATACTGCCGCCTAAGCGTCCGGGCAGCTACCAGGACCCCACTTTCCTCTCGAAGTCTCCGGAGTTCCACCTCATCCACGGAGCCACGAAACTCGTCGAGCGAGGCAAATCGCCCACTGAACCAGTCCCGCCGCTTTCGTTGTCCGGCATAGGCTTCAGCGATTCCTGGGAGAACAATTCCCACCACAAGAAAAACTCCCAGCAACGGCTTACTACCGACCTGGTAGGAAAACACCGCGGCTACAAAGGCAGCAAAAGATCCACACCACAATCCGACGCGCAACCCATACATAGGCTGTCAGGCTCCTTCACGGTCAGGCTGTTCAGGCTGTTGCGTCCGGCCACTTTCCTGCGGGGAAGGCGCTCTTGGAGTGCGTTCCACCTCCAACCTTTGACATACTGGTTCATTCTTTCTTGGAACGGGCCATTTACTAACAGCGCGTCCACGCGGAGGCATAGGAGGCGGCGGTGGCGGGATATCGCTGGAGGACCCTTGTTGGGTCCCACTCCGCGTGAGCAACTCCCGGTTCTCCCGGTAGTGCCGCCTACCGGCCATCGGCACCCAAACTGCCGCAATCACGCACAGTACTCCGATGCAGAAAAGCGGAACGCTCCCCTCCGTGAACCGCCCTGCCGCCATGCCCCAACCATTTATCAGCATCAGACCAAAACCGATCAGGCTGAAGATAACCCTGAAGGAGCGGGAGGCGGGGGCCGCTATCTGCTCGTAACCCTTGATCGCGCTGCGCGCACGCCCTGCCTCCAGCGCGTCAGGGCTCAGAGCGGCGCGCATCGACGCGTTCCCTCGCCAACCGTTTCGAGGAACGGTGGCGGACGCAAGATGCAATCTCGAATTCTCCGCACGGCGACGGGCAAGCGGATCGTCATCCCGAAGAAACGTGAGGCGGTAGCGGCGGGACCGACTGTCGACCTTCATTTCGTGGAGCTGATATCCCAGCTCGTAGGCGACCGCCGTCGCAGTATCCATTCGAGAACGCTGACTTCTATAGAACTGCAATTCAACTCGCCCTCTGCCGTCGAACTGCTCCATGAGTTCGCCGCGTCCCATCAGCCACGCCTCGCTTCCGACATACTGGTCTCCTACCGAGCGCTACTCAGACGGAGGCCACTATACCCGGGCGGATGCCACGGCCGGGTTGCCTTAAGCAGCCCCGGATTCAAGAATGCCCCATTGCTCACAAATATCCGCTCCGCCGAGCTGATTTCCGAGGCGAGTGCCCAATTGATGGCCATATAGAGAGCGTTCAACAGCCCCATAACGGCCTCACACTTGCCAACCATTTCAACCATGGCTTTTGTGATTTCAACGGCCGCTCTCGCAGAGGCGGATCATTTCGTCCGGAGCGGATGCGAGGTGGACGCGCGGGCGGAAGCGCCGGCATTGCAGGAAGACTTAAGGAGGACTTCTGCCAGTCGAGCGTAGGCAAGATCGGCATCGTTTAGACGTTGTGAAGGATTCGGCGGATGAGTTCGGGCGACTCGGCGGGGGCGAGCGCCATGGATTTCATGCGGCCCAGTACGAAGCGGTGTTTGTCCAGTTGGACCGTATCGAGCTCATACGTCCACCGTGCCCGCACTTTGCGGTTTCGGCAAAGAACTTTGCCTCGCCGCCGAAACCAGCGCACCTTGGCGTCGGCGGTGGTCGCCCTCCGTCGACCACCCCCGCACAACCGACGAGAGGACCGACCGCCATGGACGCCCAGCACTGGGACGACATGTACCGCAGCCGCGATCAGGTATTCAGCGGCAACCCCAACGCAGTGCTCGTCGCCGAGGCCAGCGACTTGTCACCGGGCCAGGCGCTCGACGTCGGGTGCGGCGAAGGCGCCGACGCGCTCTGGCTGGCCCGGCGGGGCTGGCGGGTCACCGCGGTCGACGTGTCCGAGGTCGCCCTGCGACGCGCCGCCGCCGCTGCCGCCGACGTCAGCGGGCGCGTGGCGTGGGCGCGGGACGACCTCACCACCACCCCGCCCCCGGTACGCGCCTTCGACCTGGTGTCCATCCACTACTTCCCACTCCGCCGCGAGCCAGGACACTCGGCGCTGTACGGGCTCCTGGACGCCGTCGCGCCCGGCGGCACCCTGCTCTTCGCCGCCCACGTCCTCTCGGACCTGATCGACCACCGGGACGGAGACTTCGACCCCGCCGACTTCTACCAGCCCGACGACATCGCCCAACTGCTCGGCCCCACCTGGAACATCCTGATCAACGAAACCCGCCCCCGCACCGCCCCGGCCCCTCCCGGCACCCACCACACCCACGACGCCGTCCTCCGAGCGCTGCGCCTGTCATGAGCGGCCGTATACGGCTGAATCAGACACGCCGCTCCGCCGACCCCCTGTCATCTTTTTGGCAGTCCCGCAAGAGGGCCGCTGGTCTCCGGGCCCGGCATGGCTGTGCCCCCTGCCCGCCCCTGTCCCCATAACCCCATGCCCCATGTCCGATGTCACCCCGAAAGCCCTCCCCCCTTTACCCACCCATTGCGCACCATTGGCCGCCTCATGGCGCTCGCTTCCTAAGGTGAAGGTTTGCGCGGAGGTTGGTTTCGCGGGTGCATGGTTTCGCGGGGGAGGCACGCGGTGGGCGAGGGGCACGACAGCGGCAAGGTCCTGAACATCAAGACGGCTGACATCAAGTCGGCCGCGCCGGTTTTCCGGAAGCAGGGCGAGAAGCTGAGCGACGCGCTCAAACTGCTGATCACGACGTTGGACGGGTACGACGAGCCGTGGGGCGACGACAAGCCGGGCAAGGAGTTCAGCAAGCAGTACGTCCCGAACCAGAAGAAGCTGGAGCAGGCGACGGGCATCGCCGTCCTGGGCCTGGTGAGCATCCACGAGGCGCTCGACGACATGGCGGACGGGCATGTCGACAACGATGAGCGGATCGCCGGGATCTTCGCCAAGGAGAAGCACCAGGACGGCGGCGAGCACGGCAAGGGCTCCGAGCACGGCAAGGGCCCCGAATGAACGTCGAGGAAGAGGCCAAGAAGATCCTCCTCAAGCTCGGCATGTGGTGGCCGGATGCCAATTCCGGGACGCTGCGGCACGCCGCGGACGCGTGGCGGACGTTCGCCGGCAGCGTCGACGACGTACGGGGCGCGACCAACCGGTCGGCCACCTCCCTCATCCACAACAACACGGGTGAGGCGATCGACGCCTTCAGGACGTTCTGGGAGCGCTACGCCAAGGGCGAGGACGGCGGCTGGCTGAGCGACCTGTCGAAGGCGTCCGAGAAGACGGCCAAGGGGCTGGAGAAGTTCGCCGACGTAGTCGATGACGCCATCAAGACGCTGTGGGAGCAGATCGGCATCGACGCGCTCGCGATCGCGGGCGGGGTCCTGCTGACCGTGTTCACCGCCGGCGGTTCGGACGAACTGGCCGCCGGAATCGTGGAGATGGCGGCCAGTCTGGGCATCGAGGTCGAGGCGTCGGTGGCGGCGATCGCCGCGGGCATGCTGACCGGTGCGGTCTACGAGGGCGTCTTCTCGATGACCATCGACGCGGCCGTCGCCCAGCCGGTACGGATCGCGCTGGGGCAGCAGCACGGATTCAGCCTGACCGAGGTCTCCCACGCCGCGGAGACCGGCATGATCTGGGGCGGGTTGTTCGGCGCCGTGGGCCCGATCACAGCACGGGCGGGACAGTTCGACGGGTACAAGAACCTGCTGCGCCCGGACCTGCGCCCCCACCTGATCGAGGAGGGCCCGCTCGCCCGCCCGGCGGGCAAGACCCCCTGCAAGGGGGAGCCGGTGGATGTGGCCACCGGGGCGATGCTGATGTCGCAGACGGACGTGGAGCTGCCGGGGAGCCTGCCGCTGCTCTTCGAGCGTACGCATTTGTCGTCGTACCGGGCGGGTACGTGCTTCGGTCCCACCTGGGTCTCGACGCTGGATGAGACGTTGCAACTGGACGCGCGGGGTGTGGTGTTCGCGGCGGCGGACGGGGCGCGGCTGGTGTATCCGGTGCCGCGGCCGGGCGAGGCGGTGCTGCCGTCGAAGGGGGCTCGCTGGCCGCTGGAGTGGGACGGCACGCCGGACGGCGTCATCACCGTCACCGACCCGTACACCGGTGTCGTACGCACCTTCAGCCACATCGCGCCCAGCGCGGCCGAGGGCGCGGTGCAACTGCCCCTGGAATCCTGGCAGGACCGCAACGGCGCCCGTATCGACGTGGAACGCGCGGAGGGCGGGGTCCCGGTAGGGCTGCGGCATTCGGGCGGCTACTACCTCGCCGTGGACACGCGGGGCCCCCGGATCACGGCACTGCGCCTGCTGGACGAGGCGCCGTCGGCGTACGAGCAGGGGCCCTCGGCAGCCCCCGCCGGCGGGACGGTGGTGATGCGCTACGCCTACGACGCGACGGGCAACCTCACCGAAGTCGTCAACTCCAGCGGCAAGCCCCTGCGCTTCACCTACGACTCCGAAGACCGGATCACCTCCTGGACCGACCGCAACGGCACCTCCTTCGGGTACGTCTACGACGGCCGGGGCCGGGTGATTCGTACCGAGGGCAGCGACGGGGTCTTCAACGGCTCCTTCGCCTATGACGACGGCGCGCGCACGACGACGTACACGGACTCGCTCGGCCGGGAGACGGTCTGCCGGTACAACGCGGACGGCCAGGTGATCGCGGAGACGGACCCCCTGGGCCACGTCACGCTGACCGAGTGGGACACCCGGGGCGAGAATCCCATCTCCGCTACGGACCCCCTGGGCCGTACGACGCGCTACGTGTACGACGCGGCGGGCAACCTCACCGAGCTGACGCTGCCGGACGGCGCCACGGCTCGGGCCACGTACAACGAGCTGCGCCGGCCGCTGGAGGTGCTGGAACCCGGCGGCGCGACGTGGCGGCATACGTACGACGAGCGCGGCAACGTCCTGACGACGACGGACCCGGCCGGGGCGGAGACGCGCTACGCGTACGGCCCGGCGGGCCACTTGGCGTCGGTGACGAACGCGCTGGGCCACACCCGTACGGTCTCGTGCGACGCGGCGGGCCTGCCGGTAGCGGTGACGGACGCGCTGGGGCACACGACCACGGTGACGCGGGACAGCTTCGGCCGCGTTACGGAATCCACCGATCCGCTGGGCCACACGATGCGGATGGCCTGGACGACCGAGGGCAAGCCGAGCCGACGCGAACTGCCGGACGGCACACGCGAGACCTGGCAATGGGACGGCGAAGGCAACCTCCTCACCCACACCGACCCCGCGGGCAACACCACGCACCAGACCTCCACCCACTTCGACGTCCCGGCGACGCGCACGGACCCGGACGGCACGTGGTACGCCTTCGCGTACGACACGGAGCTGCGGCTGACGGAGGTGACCAACCCGCAGGGCCTGACCTGGTCATACGCGTACGACGAGGCAGGCCGCCTGGCGTCGGAGACGGACTTCAACGGCCGGACGCTGGCGTACGAACACGACGCGGCGGGCGGCCTGACGTCGCGGACGAACGGCGCGGGCGAGGTTCTCCGCTTCGAGCGGGACGCCCTGGGAAGGGTGGTGGAGCAGCGCGGCGGCGACGGTGACGAGATCACGACGTATGCCTACGACGCGGCCGGCGCGTTGGTCGGGGCGACGAACGCGGACGCGGCACTGGTCATCGAGCGGGACGCGCTGGGGCGAGTACTGACGGAGTCGGTGAACGGCCGTACGACGAGGTACGCGTACGACGTGCTGGGCCGCCGCACGCGTCGGGTGACGCCGACCGGCTTGTCGTCGGAATGGACGTACGACAAGGAGGACCGCGCGACCGCCCTGCGCTCGGACGCGGGGACACTGGCCTTCGCCTACGACGCGGCGGGAAGGGAAACCGAACGGGCCCTGGCCGGCGGTGCGACCCTGACACAGACCTGGGACAAGAACGACCGCCTGACCACCCAGACAATCCGCGCCGCCCAAGCGGACGACCTGCTGCAACACCGCGCCTACGCCTATCGCCCCGACGGCTACCTCACCGAAATCCGCGAACTGACCTCAGGCACCCGCCGTTTCAACCTGGACGCGATGGGCCGAATAACGGGCGTCAACGCCCACGGCTGGACAGAACGCTACGCCTACGACGGCGCCGGCAACCTGACACAAGCCGAGGCCCCGGCACACGAATCACCGGACGAACGGGAATTCACCGGCACCCTGCTCCGGCGGGCGGGCCGTACTCGGTACGAACACGACGCGCAGGGCCGCCTGACCCGCAAAACCCGCAAACTCCTCAACGGCCAGACGAAAACCTGGACATACGAGTGGAACGCGGAGGACCGCCTCACGGATGCGGTCACCCCGGATGGCGAAACCTGGCACTACACGTACGACCCGTTGGGCCGCCGAATAGCGAAGCAACGCCTCGGCGAAGACGGCAAGGTGGCGGAGGAAACAACCTTCGCCTGGGACGAAAGCCGCCTGGCAGAACAACTCTCCCCCACCGGCCGAGCCACCACCTGGGACTACGCCCCCAACACCCACCGCCCCCTGACCCAGACGGACCACCGCCCGCTGACCCGGGCGGCGGGCGAGTCGCTGATCTCGAAATACGCGGAATCCTCGGACCCGACCGAGGCCACCCGCTTCCACGCCATCATCACCGACCTGGTCGGCACCCCGACGGAGCTGGTCACCGAAGCGGGCGAGGTGGCCTGGCAGCACCGCACAACATTGTGGGGCACGCGCTTCCCCACCCCAACGGACACCAGTACCGTCGACTGCCCTCTCCGCTTCCCGGGCCAATACGCTGACGCGGAGACCGGCCTCCACTACAACTACTTCCGCTATTACGATCCAGAATCCGCCCGCTACATCAGCCCGGACCCGTTGGGCATCACTCCAGCACCCAACCACCACGCGTATGTCCGTAACCCGCATACCTGGACAGACGGTCTGGGCCTTGAGGGCTGCCCTACACGCATCAAGGACGGTGGGTGGGATCTACGCGATAGAAATCCGATGGACATCGTCCCGTCGGATGCGCAGAAGCGCACCCTCACGCCCGACTCCAATGGTGGAGCGCAGGCGGGAGTTGAATACAAGTGGACGGACAGCGAGACGGGAAATGTCGTCCGAATGCGAGTCCACGGCCCAGACGGAAACGCCCCGACTGGTTCAAACGCCCATAACGGGGATGTCTACCGAGTCTCAATCGGAGGGAAATACCAGGACGTCGAGGGCAACCTGTATCATCGACAAGTACATAACCCAAACAGTCCTCACTATAACCCATCCGCCGCGAACGGAACGCACGTTCCGTGGCCCAGCAATTATCCGCTTCCTTACTGACTCAAGGTGATTCGACTTGTCTGCTCACGCCGATCGGTTGGTGGAAATTATTCGACTCGTCGTCGACTCGGATGCGCGACATCGGGAACTCGGGGCAGATAAAGTGACAGACTGGGTGGGCAGCTATTCTCGCGATGATGTTGCATTGATGGCCTCCATTCTTTCCGTCTGCGCCGCCTGCGAGCAGGACACTTCCACATTGGAATCCCAACTGAATGCCCTGTTGAGTCTAGGGGCGAGCGGCTTTCTCCAAACCGAAAATATGGCACGTTTGCATGAGGTCAATCGTGATGCATTGCCAGGGGGCTTGGGGGATTACATTGACGACTTGCTGGAGGCGGACTGACGGCGTTCCCTGCCGACGGCTCCGTCAGGAGCCATGGCCACATCTATGCGGTTGGTGCCCTCGTTGCCGTTCGAGGACTTCTGCCAGGTCAGTAGGGGCACATTCACGCAAGGCCCCGCGCCCTATACGACCGTTTGCGCGTGGCCATGGGGATTACCCCGTCGAACGCGACTGGCTCACACACGCGACGGCCCCGCGCCGAACCTGTCAGACTTGATGCCCGATATGAGCGTGCGCAGCACCTCCGGCCTGGTGGAGAGCACAGTGCCGGGGGCGTCGCTCTCGCAGACGCAGACAGCTCCGTCAGGAGTTGCGGCCACGTAGATGCAGTTGGCGCCCTCATTGCTGTATGAGGACTTCTGCCAGGTCAGCGGGGGCATCTTCATCCCTTGCGAGTCTCTTGTGCGATGCGGTGGATCAGGTCCCGCGACCGGGTCGTGCCTAGGGCTCGGGATTCCATGCGGTCCAGTACCGAGGTGTACTTCGTCAACTGCGCTTCGGCGTCAAGGAAGTCGCAGCCCATCTCTGTGTCGACCACCACCGTGTCCAGCTGCGGCACAAGGCCGCCGGCATACGTGATGGGCTGGCCCGAGATGGGAAACGAGGCTTCGCCGAATGGGATGACCAAGACGGAGATGTGGCCGTGCTCGCTCATCTCGTTGAGATGGTCGAGTTGCTCGCTCGTGACACTCGGGCCGCCATGGCCCATTCGTAGGGCCGCTTCGTGCACGATCGCAGTGTAGGGGGCCGGGCTGGCCCCGAAGAGGATCGCTTGGCGTTTGATGCGGTACGAGACACGGTGCTCGACTTCATGCGGGCGCAGCGGCGGAAGGTTCTCGCGGAATGTCGCGCGAGCGTATTCCGTGGTCTGGAGCAGTCCGGGGATATGGACCACTACCGCGACGCGCACCGCTGTCGAGTGATGTTCGAGTTCGGCGAGGTCCAGCAGCGCTTTCGGGAGGAGTTCCCGGTACTCCTCCCACCAGCCGCGCTTCCTCGTGCCGGTCATACCGGCGAGCGCGTCGACGTAATCCGGGTCCGAGCATGTGTAGTTGCCGGCCAAGGTGCGCACGCGTTCCGCGCTCACCGCGTACCGGCCCGCTTCGATGTTGCTGATCCTCGCCTGATTGCCACCGAGGAGGCCGGCGGCAGCGGTTGAGGACAGCCCCGCCCGTTCCCGTAGTTTGCGCAGCTCAGCACCCAGACGTTGCTGCCTCAGCGTGGGGGAGCTGACCGACGGCATGCGTGCCCTCTCTTCGCTCGAACAGAATGCCCCTCGTCACTCACACGAGGGGACCTGTAAGGCATTCCTCTATGTTGATGGAATACCTTACATATCAGGCGCTACGGTGTGGCCTGACTCGCCCCTTCAACTGCCAGTGCCACGCAGTCGAACGGGCTCCAACTCCACCTCCCATCAGGAGGCTCCATGGCAACCGTATCTTCACAGCAGCCCTGGACGTACACCCTCGATCTCCCCCACGACCCGCGCGCAGCCGGCGTGGCGCGGACCACCCTGCGGGCCGTGCTGTTCCGGCACGCCATAAGTGAACTCGTCGACGTCGCAGAGCTGTTGACCAGCGAACTCGTCACCAACGCCTACCTGCACTCCGACGGGCCGGCTTCCCTGCGGCTGCACAGTACCGGCCTGGAGGACGAACGGCTGCGGGTGAGTGTGTGGGATACAAACCCCGACATTCCGACGACGTTCCGCGAACGGGTCGCTCCGCCGCGGGACTGCGACCGAGAAGGGGAGGGCGGGCGCGGACTGCTGCTTGTACAGATGTGCGCCGACAGATGGGGAAGCCATCTGCTCGACGACGAACTCTGCGGCAAACGCGGCAAGATGCTCTGGTTCGAACTCGATGCCAATGGCAGCACGTATAGGACTGCCGCCTAGCCTCAGGGGCGGGCGTCATACCGGCGTCAGAGCGGACGCGAATCGGCCGGGCGGCAGCGGGCCTTGATGTGGACGCGTTCGCCCTGGGGCTGAGGATGCCGAGGAATTCCACCGAGTGCTCGTCGCCGAGGCCGGCGACTTGTCACCGGGCCAGGCGCTCGACGTCGGGTGCGGCGAAGGCGCCGACGCGCTCTGGCTGGCCCGGCGGGGCTGGCGGGTCACCGCGGTCGACGTGTCCGAGGTCGCCCTGCGACGCGCCGCCGCCGCTGCCGCCGATGCCAGCGGGCGCGTGGCGTGGGCGCGGGACGACCTCACCACCACCCCTCCCCCGGTACGCGCCTTCGACCTGGTGTCCATCCACTACTTCCCACTCCGCCGCGAGCCGGGCCACTCGGCGCTGTACGGGCTCCTGGACGCCGTCACCCCCGGCGGCACCCTCCTCTTCGCCACCCACTCCCTCTCGGACCTGGCCGCGCACCGGAGTGTGGACTCTGATCCCGCCGACTACTACCAGCCCGACGACATCGCCCAACTCCTCGGCCTCGAACCGGAAAGAGTTACGTTCCATGATTGAGTTCATTTTCTCCGTCCGCCCAGACCAGGGAGACCCCACCGGGTTCGACTTGGGGGACATGCTCTGCGTGGGCGACTCAGGGGAGGAGACATCATCAGGCAAGAGCCCTGACCAAGGCATGATGATCTACATTTCGGTCGCGCAGCTCCTCGCTGAACTTTCAAGCTTCTTCGAGGCGCCGGGCGTCAAAGCCTTGAGGTATACCGGGGTCGACACCTCGTTCGGGTTGACGTTCCGAAGAAAGGCCAGAAAAAGTATCTCGGTGGCGGGGGCCGGCGGAATCTTTACGGAAGCGGACGAGGTCGACCTGGCCGAGTCCGCCCTCCGGGCAGCTGAGGAGTTTTCAGCTGCCCACGTGAGTCAACTGCCGGCCAACGACGCCGCCTACCAGGATTACCAGGCGGCGCTGGCCCAGTTCCGTCGGATAGTCTCACAACGCACGCGGAACTAGCAGAAATTGGTGCCGAGCCAAGATTCGTCCCGCAATCAGGGGGCAGGCGCGGGCTGTTGCTTGTACAGATGTGCGCCGACAGACAGGGAAGCTATCTGCTCGGCGACGAACCCTGCGGCAAACGCGGCAAGATGCTCTGGTTCGAACTCGATGCCCATGGCAGCACGTATAAGACTGCCGCCTAGCCGCAGGGGCGGGCGTCATACCGGCGTCAGAGCGGACGCGAATCGGCCGGGCGGCAGCGGGCCTTGATGTGGACGCGTTCGCGGGCGCGCGCCGACCTCACCGCCACCCCGCCCCCCGGCCGGTGCGTTCGGCCTGGTGAGCGTCCACTACTTCCCGCTCCGCCGCGAGCCGGGGCACTCGGCGCTGTACGGGCCCCTGGACGCCCGCGCTGAGCCGCCCCGTAGCAGAGAAAGAAGCCGCCGGAAGATCAGCCGTTCTCGACCACCGGGTACCGCGGCGTCCCCTCTTCCATCTGCCGCAGCGCGTCCTTGCGGTCGCGCTTGGAGAGGCGGTCGATGTAGAGGTAGCCGTAGAGGTGATCGGTCTCGTGCTGGAGGCAGCGGGCGAAGTAGCCGGTGCCCTGGACGGCGATGGGGTTGCCCTGGGCGTCCTGGCCGCGGACGATCGCGTAGTCGGGGCGGGCCAGGGACGCGTAGGCCGTGGGGACCGACAGGCAGCCCTCGTTGGAGTCGTCGAGGACGCGCTCGGCGGCGGGCAGTTCGTCGAGGACCGGGTTGCAGACGGCGCCGACGTGCCGGACGCCCTCGTCGTCGGGGCAGTCGTAGACGAAGACCTTGAGGCCGACGCCGATCTGGTTGGCGGCGAGGCCGACGCCCTCGGCGGTGCGCTGGCTCGCGAACATGTCGTCGATGAGCTGCGCGAGGTCGTCGCCGAACTCGGTGACGTCCTCGCACTCCTTGTGCAGCACCGGATTGCCGACGACGGTGATCGGCCGGGACGTGCCGCGCTCGCGGTGCGCGGCCTCGCGCGCCTCGGCGTCCACCGTGTCGTCGAAGAACTCGTCGACCGACTGCCGCTCAGTGTCTTGCTGCGCCATGTTCGCCGCACGCCTCTCTAAAAACCCACGCTACAAAATCAGGGCAGCCGAAAACGCTGCTGATACAGGGTACGGGGCCGCCGGAGAGGTCGGCGGACCTCTCGGTCAGCAGACCTCTTCCAGATCCCGCCACTCGCGCGAGTCCGGGCTGTCGGCGACCCAGCCGTCGAGCAGGCCCCGTACGAGCCCGGAGGGGGCCGCGATGCCGCATTCGCGCTCGGGCACCCAGAGCGAGCCGGAGCCGGCCGTGCGGTGGCCCAGCGGGCCGGGGTGGCCGGGTTCGCTGTGGTCGTGGGGGTCGAGGTGCTCGCCCTCGCCCTCGTCGCTGGGCATCCGGCTCTCGGAACACGTACGGCACAGCAGACGCACGGAGGAGGACCAGTCCTCGGCCGCGAACCCGGCGTCGGCGGCGAGCCGCTCCAGGGCGTCCCGGTCGGCCTCCGTGGCGGCCTCCAGGAGGACCACCCAGGTGGGTACGGGCGAGGGGGCCCATAGCTCGATCTCGTCGAAGACGGGGTACGAGGGGCCCGCGGCGGTGGTGCGCTCGCCGTGCGGAACGCCGTCGTGCAGCACGACCTCGCCCCAGCGGCGTCCGGAGGACGGCAGCGGGATGGACAGCACCTCGATACGGGCGGGGTCCAGGCGGCGGCCCCAGACGACCTCGGCCTCGCCCTCCGGCGAGAGCCGTACGGCGGCGCTGCCCAGTTCCATGCCGAGCGGTTCGCCCGAGGGCGCGCCCTCACCGGGCACCCGGAGCCCGTACGCCTGCCAGGCCCGGCGGGCCAGCGGCCAGTCCTGGAGGGCGGTGGCGGCGATGCCGACGTTCCACCAGTCGGGGGCCCCGGCCTCGCGGTCCAGGAGGGCCACGGCCCGCAGCCCGGCGGCGCGCGCCTGGTCCCAGTCGTGCCGGAACTTGTGCAGCAGCGCCAGGTTGAACCAGGACTCCGAGAGCCACGGCTCCATGTCGGCGGCGCGCGTCAGCAGCGCGCCCGCGTCCTCGTACCGGCCGTCGCCGATGAGAGTGAACGCGCGGTCGGTCGCCTGCCGCCAAGAGGCGGAAGGCCGATGCCGTACCTTGCCGAAGATCCTCACGATTCCCGCCTGCCGGTTTCTCCTTGGTCCCGCGCCCAGCCGCCACAGCGGGCGGCGACGTCCTCCCTGACGACAACCTGCCACACATTGACGGACATCTCAGCCCGGCCCCTCTGTTCCCGTTCGAGGAGGGGACCCATCACACCTTCTTGCCATCTGCGATGCGTCCGACACCCCTGTCTTCGCATCCAACCATGCCCCTTCGGGCGGGCGCTCATTACCCATGGGTTCCGTTGATCTTCCTCGGCCCCTTACCGGATGCCGCCGCCGCGCGCCAGAACGCGTGCCAGGGCCTCCACCACCACGGGCGCGTGATCCCGCGCGGTGGCCAGGCGCAGCCGCTCCAGGGCGCGCAGCGGGCCGTGCGGGCCGTCGTCCGCGAGGCGGCCGACAAGGTCGTCGTAGGCGTTGACGGTACGGACGATACGGGCGGTGACCGGCTGGTCGCGGTACGGGTCCGCCTGCCGTTCCACCACCGCGGCGACCTCTTCGGGCACTCCGGTCTGCCGCACCACCGCGCCGCCCAGCAGGGCGATCCGGCGCTGTTCGGCGGGCGGCAGCGGCTCGGTGGCCCCGGCGGGCACCGGGTCGACCAGGGACAGCTGGCCGATGTCGTGCATCAGGGCCGCGTACTCCAGCACGGTGAGCTCCGGCTCGGACAGCCCCAGCTCGCGGCCGACGGCCCGGCCGAGCGCGGCGACGCGGCGGGCGTGGCCGGCGGGCGTGTAGCCGGCGATCTCGGTGCAGCGGGCGAGGGAGGCGATGGTCTGCGCGTACGTGGCCCGTACGGCGCCGTGGCGGCGCAGGGAGAACTGCGTCAGCAGCAGGGGCACGCAGAAGACGGGCAGCGCCCACAGCCCGGCGACGGCGACCGCGAGCGCGATGACCACGCCGGTGGCGCAGATCGCGGAGCCGACGCCGAGCAGGCCGCGCAGTTCGTCGCGGAGCAGCGGCCCGTACGGCCAGCCGGTGCGGGCGCGGGCGAGGGCCGCGGAGAGCACGGCGTCGCACAGGGCGGTGAGGGCGAGCAGGAGCAGCAGGAAGGGTGCGTAGTACGGGCCGTGGCCGGGCCACCGGGTCAAGGCGCCGGTGTTGTAGAGCGGTTGGAAGCAGGTGGCGGCGAAGGCGACGGTCAGCAGGCGGCGTACGAGGTGGTCCAGTACCGGACCACGGCCGGCCGCCAGGCGGGGCACGGCCCCGGCGAGGGTGGCGGCGAGGACGACGGCGAGCACTTGGAGGGCGCCGTGCGAGGTGGGGTGGCGGTCGGTCTCGCCGAGCAGCGCGTAGGCGAGCGCCACGGCGGCGGCGAGCGGCGCGGGCTCGCGGCCCCCTGCGCCCTGCCGGGCCAGTTCGCCGACGGCGATCAAGGCGCCGAAGGCGAGTGCGACTTGGGGGTCGGTGACGCCGCTCCGGAGGGTTCCGGCGAGGGACACGGCGGCGAGCGCGCCCGCTACGGAGTACAGGACGGCGACGCTGAGAGGGGCGTGCGGGGCGTACGGAGCGGCGTACGGGCGCGACGCGCTCTCCCGGCTCACCGGGCGCCGCCCCTCGGCCCCGGAGGCGGCCCTGGAGTCGGTCCCGGGGGCGGCCCTGGAGTCGGTCCCGGGGGCGGTCCGGGAGGCGGTCCCGGAATCGGTCCCTTAGTCGCTCCCGGAGGCTGTCCCTGAGTCGTCCCCGGGGGTGCTCCTGAAGACGGCCGCTCGGGCGGGCCGTCGGCGGCGCGAGGCACGCCCGGCCCGCCGCCGCCGACGGCGGCGCGGGGCGCCCCGACCCGCTGCACAGCAGCCGGCGGGGCCTCTGAAGGGACGTTTCCGCTGAGGTCGTCGGGGGTTTCCCCGACAGCGTCCGCGGTGACCGCCGGATGCCAGCCGTGGCGGTCGAGGGCGCGCGCGAGGGCGCCGACCATGAGGGGGTCGAACTGCGTTCCGGCGCAGCGCCGCAGCTCCTCGACGGCCGCCGGTACGGGCCGCCCACGCCGGTACGTACGGGTCGACGTCATCGCGTCGAAGGCGTCCGCGACGGCCACCACCCGCGCGAACAGCGGGATGTGACGGCCACTCAGCCCGTAGGGGTAACCGCTCCCGTCGAGCCGCTCGTGGTGGTGGAGGATCGCCGCGCGGGCCTCGTCGAGGAAGCCGATGCCGCGCACCATCTCGTGCCCGTACTCGGGGTGCAGCTCGATGACGCGCCGCTCCTGCGGGGTGAGGGGGCCGTTCTTGCGCAACAGCCGGGTGGGGACGCCGAGTTTGCCGACGTCGTGCAGGATGCCCGCGAAGCGCAGCGCTTCGAGGCGGTCGCCGTCCATGCCCAGTTCGCGGGCGATCAGCACGGACGCGCGGCCGACCCGCTCGCTGTGGCCGCGCGTGTACCGGTCCTTGATGTCGACGGCCTGCACCAGGGCCCGGATGGTGGCCTGGTGGGCGGCGCGTTCGCGGTGGTACTGGGCGAAGACCCAGCAGGAGATGTACATCGGCAGCAGCACGAGCAGGGCGGCCGCCGGCCCGTACGTGGAGTGCCAGAGGACCGCCATCATCAGCCCGGCCAGCCCGTGCACCAGGTGCGGGGCGAGCGAACCGAGCAGCGGGGCGCGCCAGGCGGTGCGCGGGGAGCTGCGTTCGGCGGCGACCAGGATGCCGCCGTCGAGGGCGGCGGAGACGGCGGAGAAGGCCAGTGCGGCGGCCGCGGCGGGCAGCAGGACGTGCGGGAAGTCGGGGGCGGTGATCGCGCGGTGGGTCCCGAGCGCGAAGACGTGGGAGGCGGCGTGGACGGCGAGCGAGAGCCGGGCGGCGTGCCAGAGCCGCCGCACGCGGGCCGGGCTCCGCTCGACGGGGGCGGCGAGGGCCCCGGGCACCGCGACGAGCCCGGCGAGGGGCGGCGGCAGCAGGAAGGCCGCCGCCAGCAGCACGGGGAAGAACGCGCCGGCGCCGGTGGGCGCGGCTCTGCCCGCCGGGGGGCGGCGGGTGAGCCGTTCGCACAGGGCGTAGAGCGCGGCGAGCGCGAGAGCGGTGGCCCAGGGGGCCCGGGGCGTATCGCGGTCGATCCGCAGCGCCGGGGCCGCGCAGAGGGCGGCGGTGAGCGCGACGCACAGGATGTACGCGCGGGCCGTGGCCGGAAGTGTGCGCATGGAGCCCTCCCCGTCCGTCCGCCTTGCGCGTCGAGATGGGGAGAATAGGCCGGGCCGCCAGGGGGAGGGGCCGCATCCGCGAATTGGCCCGAGCGAACCGGCCGGAAGCACACCTTCAGGTGAAAAGTACGGCCATGCGATGACAGCCGAGGGCGGTGTCAGGTATCGGACACCGCCGCGTGGAACGGCAGGGGCACCCCTGGATCAGGTGGCGGACAAGCCCCGGAGGGGGCCAGGTAACCGAGGGGGTCAGGCGGCGGACAGGCCCCAGAGGGGGTCAGGTGGCCGAGGGGGTCAGGTGGCGGACAGCCCCGGAGGCTGGACGCCGAGCCGGGACTCGGCGTCGCCCTTGGCCCCCTTGGTCCCCTCAGCCTCGGCCGCCCGCGCTTCCGCGGCCCTGGCCTCCGCGGCCCGCGCCTCGGCCACCACGTCCATGTCCGGCACCGTCTGACCGGAACGGATCAGCTCGATCCGCCCCATCACCTTGGCCCGGAGGTCCGCCGGTACGTCGTCGTGCCCGCAGCAGCGCTTGACGAGCTTCTTCACCGCCTGCTCCAGGCCGTACTTCTCCAGGCAGGGCGAGCACTCGTCGATGTGCACTTCGAACTTGGCGCAGTCGCCGTCCGGCATCTCATGGTCGAGGAACTCGTAGAGATGGCTGAGGATCTCCGAGCAATCCGTCTCGTGCGGCTCTCCGCAGCTCATGAGTCCGAGCCTTTCCCGTCGTGCGACTCGTCCGACGCGTTCGAAGCGGTCGCGGCTCCTGCCGGGACGAGCCCGCGCTCACGGGCGTAGTCCTCCAGCATGCCGCGCAGTTGGCGGCGCCCACGGTGCAGGCGCGACATGACCGTGCCGATGGGCGTACCCATGATGTCGGCGATCTCCTTGTACGCAAAGCCCTCGACGTCCGCGAGGTACACCGCTATGCGGAACTCCTCGGGGATCGCCTGGAGGGCGGCCTTCACGTCGGAGTCCGGCAGATGGTCGAGCGCCTGCGACTCGGCGGAGCGCAGCCCGGTCGACATGTGCGACTCGGCGCGCGCCAGCTGCCAGTCCTCGATCTCCTCCGAGCCGCTGCGCAGCGGCTCGCGCTGCTTCTTGCGGTAGGAGTTGATGAACGTGTTGGTGAGGATGCGGTACAGCCACGCCTTGAGGTTCGTGCCGTCCCGGAACTGGTGGAAGGACGCGTACGCCTTGGCATACGTCTCCTGCACCAGGTCCTCGGCGTCCGCGGGGTTGCGCGTCATGCGCAGCGCCGCTGAGTACATCTGGTCGAGGAAGGTGAGAGCGTCCCGCTCGAAGCGCGCGTTGCGCTCCACGGCGCTCTCCGCGGGCGTCGCGGACTCCCGCGGCCGGCCGTCATCGGTCCCTGCGTCGGTCCCAGTGACCGGACCCACCTCCTCCAAGACGGTGGCGGGACCGGATGCGGACCCGCTCGAATCGGAGAATAGACGACGATCCGGTCCGGCCGCCGCTCCAGCCATACCGGCCTGGTCCACCCGAAGCGTCGACCACTGGACGTCGGCGGCCTGCGGGCGTGACGGGCATGCGATCGAACCCATGCGGGAAGTCCCCATTCCTCTGAGCGTGCCTGTACGTACGTACCTACGCCCCGCACAACAGCAGCCACCCGCCTCCCATTCCCGCGCCGCCCCGTTCCCGGCGACCGGAACCGCGGAACCGCGGAACGGCGGAACGGCGGAACGGCGGAACGGCGGAACCGATTGACAAACTTGCTTGCCGTTCCTGCAATGAGGGGATGAGCGGCTACGAAGAGGTACTGGCGGACGTCGGCCCGCGGCTGCGGCGCGTGCGCCAGGAGCGCGGGGTCACGCTGACCGAGCTGTCGCAGGAGACCGGGATCTCGGTCTCCACGCTCTCCCGCCTGGAGTCCGGCGGCCGGCGCGCCTCGCTGGAGCTGCTGCTGCCGCTCTCCCGCGCCTTCCAGGTGCCGCTGGACGAGCTGGTGGGCGCCCCCGAGGTCGGCGATCCGCGGGTACGGGCGGCGCCGCGCCGGGTGGAGGGGATGACGGTCGTGCCGCTGACCAGGCAGCCGGGCGGCCTCCAGGCGTTCAAGATGGTCATCGACCCGAGCGACGCCGAACCGGACCTGCGGACGCACGAGGGGTACGAATGGCTCTACGTGCTCTCCGGCCGGCTGCGGCTGCTCCTGGCCGACCAGGACCTCCAGCTGCGCTCCGGGGAGGCCGCCGAGTTCGACACCCGGCTGCCGCACTGGTTCGGGGCCGCGGTGGACGCGCCCGTAGAGGTGCTCAGCCTTTTCGGGCGGCAGGGCGAGCGGATGCACGTACGGGCCCGTCCAACCACGACGCGACGGACTCAGTGAGCCCCGCCAAGGCCTCGTCCTGGGTGATGCCGGCCCTCTTGGGCACGGCGAAACCGTGGTCTCCGTAGGGCACGGTCACGACGTCGACGCCCTCCGGGAACTCCTCCGGCCGCCCGAACGGATCACGCCCGCCCTGCACGACGAGCGTCGGCAGCGGCCCGGGCGCGGCCAGCTCCGCGGCCCGGGACTTCTCGGGCTTGCCGGGCGGGTGCAGCGGAAACGACAGCGCCAGCACGGCGAAGGCCCCGAGCTCCACCGCCGTCCGGCACGCGACCCGCGCCCCGGCGCTCCGCCCGCCCGCGACGACGGGCGGCCCGGCCGCGGCGAGTACGGGCCACAGCGCGGTCCAGGCGGCGTCGAGCGCCTTGGGGGCGGGGGCCACCTTCTTCCCGGCCACGCGCCAGGGCTGCTCCACCAGGGCGACGGTCACGCCGCGGTCGGGCAGCGCGGCCGCCAGCGCCCGCAGGTCCCGCGCCTCGATCCCGCCGCCCGCGCCATGCCCGAGGGCCAGTACGAGTCCGGGCTTACGGGCCCTGGCCCAAGTGACGCGCGCGTCGCCGGCGGGGGTGGGAACTGTCTGGGATTCCGTCTCGATCTCGGTCACCCGGTCATCTTGCCGGTCCCTCAATCGCCGGGCGGGCTGACCGGACTCGGCGCGTTCCGGCGCGCCCCGGCGCGCCTCAAAGACGGCCTCAAACGCCGGCCGGGCTGACATGCCCCGGCCTCCCCCTGCATCAACAAGGCCGCACCCAATCCAGCCCGGCCGGCGCTTGAGGCCACCCTGCGGCCCAGCCGCCCCTGAGCCGCACCCAGCCAGCCCGGCCGGCGCTTGAGGCCGCCCTTGAGCTCGGCCGATCCAGCCCGGCCGGCGCTTGAGGCCGTCTTCGCGCACCGGCCCAGGCAGCCCGCCCGGCGATCGCGGCATGGAACCGGCACACAATGGACCCCCCACAGCGCAAGGGGCGGCAAGCCCAGCGGCCCCGAAACGGAGGAAGCCCCCGATGAAGCACAGCCGCGGCCCGGAGCCGGAAGCGGAGCGTCCGGAGATCCCGACACGGCTGCTGGTGCATGCCCTCGTCCGCGAGGACGGGATCGTGGACGCCGGTGAGCTCTACGCCGTCGCCGCCCGGCTCGGCATGACCGACCAGCAGGTCCGGCTGTGCGTCAAACGCCTCGTCACCGAGGGCGGGTTCACGCAGGAGGGCCGGGGCCGCAAGGCCGTCCTGCGGGCCGTGGCCGATGACACCGGGGCCATCGCCCCGGACGCGGACCACGTCCGTTACGCCTACTGCCAGGACGGCGGCCACGCCCCCTGGGACGGGACGTGGCACCTGTTCGCCTTCGCCATCCCCGAGGCGCGCCGCACCGCCCGCGACGCGCTCCGGGAGACCCTGCTCCATCTGGGGGCGGCCCCGGTACAGGGCGGCCTGTACGTCTGCGCCAACCCCGTCGCCGAACTGGTCGAGGCCCGCGCCCGGCACCTCGGCGTGCTCGACACCGTCACCTTCCTCACCAGCACCGACCTCCGCGTCGGCGAGACGGACGAGCCCCGGAAGCTGGCGGCCGCCATCTGGCCCCTGGACGAGATCGCCGCCCGGCACGAACGCCTCGCCGCCTTCGCCGGTACCTGCGCCGCCCGGCTGTCGTCGGAGGAGCCGCTGTCCGGGACGGAGCAGCTCACCCTGGCCGTGGAGCTGGCCGCGGAGTTCGGGCGCGCCATGGATCCGGACCCGCTCCTGCCGCCGGAGCTGCTGCCGCAGCCCTGGCCGGGCAGCCACGCCCGCCGCCTCGCCCAGGAGTGCTGGATGGCCCTCCAGGCCCTCCCGGACGCCCAGGAGGCGCCCACACCCCGGCTCTTCCGCCTCTACAGCGACGCGCTCGCCCCGCGCGGCGGGCGATAGGAGCGTCAGAACAGCGTGCCCGCCTCCGGAGCCTCCAGTTCCGCCAGCAGCTCCGGGCCGTTGTTGCGGACGTTGCTCACGGCGGTGCCCACCGGGTACGCCCGTACGCCGCCCGGCGGCGGCGGAGCCAGCAGCGGCCGCAGTTCGTCCGCGTCCGTGCGCGCCGGGTCCAGCCACGCGTCCCACCGGTCGGCCGGAAGGGCGAGCGGCATGCGGGGGTGGATGTCGGCCAGCGACCGCGGCCCCTCCCCTTCCCCGGCCCCCGCCAGCGGCGTCGTCTCGGCCTCGGTGGTGATCACCGTGCAGGTCGCCCACCACGCCTGGGGGTGGTCGGGCGGCAGCGTGGCGTCGCGCCAGAACTCGTACAGCCCGGCCATCGCCATGACCGATCCGTCGGCCGGCGTCACGAAGTACGGCTGCTTTCGCGGCCGCTTCTTCCGGCCCTGCTCCTCAAGCTGCCGCTCCGCGGCCTCGGTGACCCACTCGTAGTAGCCGTCGGCCGGTATGAGGCAGCGGCGGGCGGTGAAGGCCCGCCGGAAGGACGGCTTCTCGTGCACCGTCTCCGCCCGCGCGTTGATCATCTTGACCCCGACGTCGGGCGACTTGGCCCACGACGGCACGAGTCCCCAGCGCAGCGGCCGCAGCTGGCGAACCGGACGCGGGTCCGCGGCGTCTTTAAGAGGGCGTTCGAGCACCGCGTACACGCTCGCCGTCGGCGCGACGTTCCAGTCGGGAGCCAGCGTCTCCGCCGTGACCCACTTCTCCACGTCGAAGGCTCCGACGAGATCCTCCGGCCGCCGACTGGCCGCGTACCGCCCGCACATACCCGCTCCCTGACTGCCCCGGCCGCCGCCCGGCACCGGGCCTCCGCGCCCGGTCCGGCCCGCGCACCGCTCACGACCGACTCGTATACGACTCACGTCCAACCCTGACAGACACCGCTTCCTCGCCCGCCATGGCCGGGTGCCACACTTCCACGACCGACCAAGGAGCCGCCCCCGTATGGACAGCACGCGAACCGCCGATCTGTGGGACCGCGTCTTCGGCACCCAGCCGGACCCCTCCTCGTGGCTGGTGATCGTCACCGCGGCCGTCGCGCTCGCGGCGGTGGCCCCGCGTCCGGTGTGGCTGCTGACCCGCAACGCGATCACCATCGCCCACGAGGGCGGCCACGGCCTCATAGCCCTGCTCAGCGGCCGCCGCCTGGACGGCATCCGGCTGCACTCGGACACCTCCGGGCTGACGGTGAGCCGCGGCAAGCCGACCGGCCTCGGCATGATCCTGACCGCCGCCGCGGGCTACACCGCGCCGTCCCTGCTGGGCCTGGCCGGGGCCTGGCTGCTGGCCGCGAACCACATCACGGCCCTGCTGTGGGGCGCGACGGTGCTGCTCCTCGCGATGCTGGTGATGATCCGCAACGCGTACGGGGTGCTGACGGTGGTGCTCGCCGGGGCGGCCTTCGTGCTGGTGTCGTGGCTGACGGGGCCGGACGTGCAGGCCGCGTTCGCGTACGGCGTCGTCTGGTTCCTGCTGCTGGGCGGCGTGCGTCCGCCTTTCGAGCTGCAGCGCAAGCGCCGTTACGGCGGGGCGCCGGACTCCGACGCGGACCAGTTGGCCCGGCTCACGCACGTACCGCCGCTGCTGTGGCTGTCGCTGTTCCACGTCGTATCGCTGTGCTCGCTGATCGGCGGCGGCCGCTGGCTGCTCGGGCTGTGACCGCTTCCGCAGCATCGGCCCCCTTACCAGCCGTACGTTTCGCCCAAGTTTCGACATATTTGATCAAGTTTCTCCCTACCGGAGAGCCACTAAGGTAAAGACATGACCGAGAGCCCCGCGCACCCCGCCCTCTGGCCCGCCCCGCTCGCCACCGGGGCCGTCGACGCGACCGTCACCGTGCCCGGTTCGAAATCGGTCACCAACCGCGCGCTCGTGCTGGCCGCCCTGGCCGCCGAGCCGGGCTGGCTGCGCCGCCCGCTGCGCTCCCGCGACACCCTGCTGATGGCCGAGGCGCTGCGCGCGATGGGCGTCGGCATCGAGGAGGGCGTCGGCCCGGACGGCAGCGGCGAGGCCTGGCGGGTGATCCCCGCCGGACTGCACGGCCCGGCCACCGTCGACGTCGGCAACGCCGGCACCGTGATGCGCTTCCTGCCGCCCGTCGCGGCCCTCGCCGGCGGCCCGATCCGCTTCGACGGCGACCCCCGGTCGTACGAGCGTCCGCTGGGCGGCGTCATCGACGCGCTCCGCACGCTCGGCGCCCGCATCGACGACGACGGCCGCGGCGCGCTCCCGATGACCGTGCACGGCGGCGGCGCCCTGGACGGCGGCTCGGTGCGCATCGACGCCTCCTCGTCCTCCCAGTTCGTCAGCGCCCTGCTGCTCTCCGCGCCGCGCTTCAACCAAGGCGTGGAGGTCCGCCACGTGGGCGGCGCGCTGCCCTCGATGCCGCACATCCGGATGACCGTGGACATGCTGCGGATGGCGGGCGCGCGGGTGGACACCCCCGAGTCCGGCGGCGAGCGCGACATGTGGCGGGTCTCCCCCAGCGCCCTGCTCGGCCGCGACCTCACCGTCGAGCCCGACCTCTCCAACGCCCAGCCGTTCCTCGCCGCGGCGCTCGTCACCGGCGGCCGGGTCACCATCCCCGACTGGCCCGAGCGCACCACGCAGCCCGGCGACGCGCTCCGCGAGATCTTCACCGCCATGGGCGGCTCCTGCGAACTGACCGAGGAGGGGCTGACCTTCACCGGCACCGGCTCCGTGCACGGCATCGACATCGACCTCGGCGAGGTCGGCGAGCTGACCCCGGGCATCGCGGCCGTCGCGGCCCTCGCCGACTCCGAGTCCGTACTGCGCGGCGTCGCCCATCTGCGGCTGCACGAGACGGACCGGCTGGCGGCGCTCGTCAAGGAGATCAACGGGCTCGGCGGCGACGTCACCGAGACCGCCGACGGGCTGCGCATCCGCCCGCGCGCGCTGCACGGCGGCGTCTTCCACACCTACGACGACCACCGGCTGGCCACCGCCGCCGCCGTCCTCGGCCTCGCCGTCGACGGGGTCCAGGTCGAGAACGTGGCGACGACCGCCAAGACGCTCCCCGACTTCCCCGAGATGTGGAACGGGATGCTCGGCTCGGTGACCGGGGCGACGACGGTGTCGAGGGCCTGAGACCGCCGCGATGCGCCGCTACGGCAAGAACCCCGACGAGGACGACATCCGCGTCCGCCCCAACCGCAAGGGCAACCGCCCCCGCACCAACATCCGCCCCAAGCACGAGGACGCCGCCGAGGGGTTCGTCCTCACCGTCGACCGCGGCCGGCTCACCGTCCTCGTCGAGGACCGCACCATCCACGCGATGAAGGCCCGCGAGCTGGGCCGCAAGGGCGTGGTCGTCGGCGACCGGGTCGCGGTGGTGGGCGACCTCACCGGGGCCAAGGACACGCTCGCCCGGATCGTACGGGTCGAGACGCGCACCTCCGTGCTGCGCCGTACGGCCGATGACGACGACCCCTTCGAGCGGGTCGTCGTCGCCAACGCCGACCAGCTCGCGATCGTCACCGCGCTGGCCGACCCCGAGCCGCGCCCGCGCCTCATCGACCGCTGCCTGGTGGCCGCCTACGACGCCGGGCTCGAACCGCTGCTCGTGCTCACCAAGGCGGACCTGGCGTCCGCCGACACGCTGCTGGAGTCGTACGGGACGCTCGGCGTCCGGTACGTCGTCACCAGCCGCGACGAGCTGTCCGACGGCGCCGCCGCGGACCGGGTGCGCGAGTGGCTCACCGGCCGCATGACCGCGTTCGTCGGCCACTCCGGGGTCGGCAAGACGACGCTGGTCAACGCCCTGGTCGCCAAGGACCGGCAGCGGGCCACCGGCCATGTCAACGCGGTCACCGGGCGCGGCCGGCACACCACGACGTCCGCGCTCGCCCTGCCGCTCCCGGACGGCGACGGCTGGCTGATCGACACCCCGGGCGTACGGTCCTTCGGACTGCACCACGTGGACCCCGCGCGGGTCGTGCTGGCCTTCCCGGACCTGGTGCCGGGCACCGAGGGCTGCCCGCGCGCGTGCGGCCACGACGAGCCGGAGTGCGCGCTCGACCAGTGGGTGGCCGACGGGCACGCCGATCCGGCCCGGCTCTACTCCCTGCGCCGGCTGCTCGCGACGCGGGAGCGGCGGGAAGGCGATTGATCGTCTACGTTTGCGAATGACCGCGCACGGCGGCTGTCTCGGCGCACCGGCGCCGACACGGTCGCGGACGCGGACGCGGAAACCGACGCGGGAGGAAGAACTGATGGCGTGGCTGCTGGTCGTGGTCGCCGGTCTGCTGGAAACCGGCTTCGCCGTCTGCCTCAAGCTCTCGCACGGCTTCACCCGGCTCTGGCCCACCATCGCGTTCGCCTGCTTCGCGCTGGGCAGCTTCGGCCTGCTGACGCTGTCGCTGCGCAAGCTCGACGTGGGCCCCGCGTACGCCGTGTGGACGGGCATCGGCGCGGCGGGCACCGCCATCTACGGCATGATCTTCCTCGGCGACCTGGTCTCCACGCTGAAACTCGTCTCGATCGGGTTCGTGATCCTGGGCGTCATCGGCCTGCAACTCTCCGGCTCGGCGCACTGACTCATATGAGACGCACCGCGGCTCACCGGCTCGGCGCATCAACACCGCCGGACGCCCCGCGGCTCACCGGCTCGGCGCACTGCCCGTATGAGACGCCCCGCGACTCTCCGGCTCGGCGCACCCACACCGCCGGACGCCCCGAGGCTCTCCAACTCGACGCACTGACGCGTATGAGGCGCGCCGCCGCTCACCAGTCGTGGCCGAGGAGCGCCCGCACCAGCCGGGCCACCTGCTCCGCGGCGGCCCGGTCCGCGGCCGTCGCGCCGGGCGCGGCGTCGCCGGGGGCTTCCGGTGCGGCCTGGTCGCCCGGGTCCGCCGGGGCGATCACGTACGAGAGCGTCATACGGACCGCCGCCTCGCAGGCCCGTACGGCCTCGCCGACCGTCCCCGCGCCCTTGACCGCCCCCTCCTCCAGCACGCCGACGGCCCGGTCCCGGACCAGTTCGGCGAGCACCTGGGGCGGGGGCACGGCGCCGCGCTCCGGCTCCGGCCGCGGCGCGGCGCGCCACGCCGTACGGGCCGGGACCGCGGGCGTCGCCACGGCGGGCAGCCGCTCGCTGCCGCAGCCGGTGAGGGCGGCCCGTACCAGCGGATTGGCGCGGGCCGCGCGGAGGGTCCAGGCGGTCACGGCGGCGCAGCAGTCCCCCGCGTCGGCGTCGTCGCGGGCCGCGGTGTCTGTGAGGGCCCGCGTCACGCCGCCCAGATAGGCGTCGGCCTCGCGCCGCACGAGGGCGCGCGCCAGACCGTCCTTGCTGCCGAACTCGTTGTAGAGGGTCTGCCGGGAGACCCCTGAGGCCGCCGCGACGTCGACCATCCGGACCCCGGCCCACGGCCGGGAGACGAGTGCGGAGAAAGCTGCGTTCAATAAGGCTTCACGCGCTGTAGGCATCGTCGCCTCCCCGGCCGGGCTGTCCGCCCGGCGGCTGTGGGCACAGAATTGACTCGCCGCCAGGCGGTGTCAAGGGACTTAGCGGGCAACGGGCGGGGACACGGGTAGTGTTCGGCTATGCCCGACTTCCACGATGATCTGCGTCTCGCCCATGTCCTCGCGGACGCCGCCGACGCGGTGACCATGGACCGGTTCAAGGCGCTCGACCTGAAGGTCGAGACGAAACCGGACATGACGCCGGTGAGCGAGGCCGACAAGGCGGCCGAGGAGCTGATCCGCGGTCATCTCCAGCGGGCGCGGCCGCGCGACGCGGTCCTCGGCGAGGAGTACGGCAGCGAGGGCACCGGCCCTCGCCGCTGGGTGATCGACCCCATCGACGGCACCAAGAACTACGTACGCGGCGTGCCGGTCTGGGCGACGCTGATCTCGCTGATGGTCCAGGGCGAGGGCGGCTACCAGCCCGTGGTGGGCCTGGTGTCGGCGCCCGCGCTGGGCCGCCGGTGGTGGGCGGCGAAGGACTCGGGCGCGTTCACCGGCCGCAGTCTGCTGTCGGCCTCGCGGCTGACCGCCTCGCGGGTGGAGCGGATCAGGGACGCGTCGTTCGCGTACTCCTCGCTCTCGGGCTGGGAGGAGCGCGGGATGCTGCCGGGCTTCCTGCGGCTGGCGGGCGACTGCTGGCGGACCCGCGGCTACGGCGACTTCTGGCCGTACATGATGGTCGCCGAGGGGGCGGTGGACATCTGCGCGGAGCCGGAGCTGTCGCTGTGGGACATGGCCGCGAACGCGGTCATCGTCGAGGAGGCGGGCGGGCGCTTCACGGGGCTCGACGGGCGGCCGGGACCGCACAGCGGTGACGCCGCCGCTTCCAACGGGCTCCTCCATGACGACCTGCTGGATTATCTGCGCCCCTGACGCTCCCCTTGTTGTGGCCGTAGTCGGCGTGTGACTATGAGAGCCCCCACGCTTGTGAACTTGTGAATCTCTTCACGGAGCGGATTCGTTCACCAAGGAGGTGGCTCCGCCCATGCTCGTCCGCGACGCCATGAGCACGGTGGTCCTCACCATCGGCCCCACGCACACACTCCGCCAGGCGGCCCAGTTGATGTCCGCCCGCCGGGTGGGCGCGGCCGTGGTCCTGGACCCCGACACCAGCGGGCTCGGCATCCTCACCGAGCGGGACGTGCTCAACGCCGTCGGCGCCGGCCAGGACCCGGACCGCGAGACCGCCCACACCCACACCACCGCCGACGTCGTCTTCGCCGGCCCCGACTGGACGTTGGAGGAGGCCGCGTACGCGATGTCGCACGGCGGCTTCCGGCATCTGATCGTCCTCGACGAGAACGGACCGGTCGGGCTGGTGTCGGTACGCGACATCATCCGCTGCTGGGCCGTCGCCCCGGCCGAGGCCCCGGCGGAAGCGGCCGCGGTCCCGGCCTGAGCCCGGCCCGCGGCCATGCGTCCGTACGGGCCGGGTCCGCCGGGCTGGAGCGCCCGTACGCCCATACGGCGCCGCGCCCGTAACGGCGTGCGGAGAGGCCGGAGCCCCATGGCGTCCGGCCTCTCCGGTCCATCGACAAGCGTCCGTCAGCCGCGCAGGGCCTGGACGGCGGCCTCCAGTCGCTTGCCGAAGTCGGGGTCCGCCTGGCGGAAGTTGTCGATGGCGCGCTTGGCGATGTCCTCGCGCGACACCTTCGAGATGAAGCCCGCCAGGTTGTCGATCAGGCGGCCCTTCTCGTCCTCCGACATCAGCCGGTAGAGGTTGCCCGCCTGCACGAAGTCGTTGTCCTCGGCGTGCGAGGGCGCCTCGGTCTGCCCGGTCTGGCCGGTGACGGAGCTGGGCTGCCACACCGCCTGGTCGGTCTGCTTGGGCCCGCCGAAGCTGTTGGGCTCGTAGTTCTTCGACCCGCCGTGCCGGCCGTCGTACGCGTATCCGTCGCGGCTGTACGTACGGGCCTCCGTGGCGTGCGGGCGGTTCACCGGCAGGTGGTCGGCGTTGATGCCGACGCGGTAGCGGTGGGCGTCGCCGTAGGCGAAGAGGCGGCCCTGGAGCATCTTGTCGGGGGACGGGCCGATGCCCGGCACGAAGTGCGCCGGCGAGAAGACCGACTGCTCGACCTCGGCGAAGATGTTCTCGGGGTTGCGGTTGAGCTCCAGCTTGCCGATCTCGATCGGCGGGTAGTCCTCGTGCGGCCAGATCTTGGTCAGGTCGAACGGGTTGAAGCGGTACTTGGCCGCCTCGGCCGCCGGCATGATCTGCACCTGCACGGTCCAGGACGGGAAGTCGCCGTTCTCGATGGACGTGCGCAGGTCGCGCTGGTGGCTGTCCGCGTCCTCACCGGCGAGCTTCGCGGCGTCGGCGGCCGTCAGGTTCTTGATGCCCTGGTCGGTCTTGAAGTGGTACTTGACCCAGAAGACCTCGCCGGCCGCGTTGTTCCACTGGTAGGTGTGCGAGCCGTAGCCGTTCATGTGGCGGAACGAGGCCGGGATGCCGCGGTCGCCGAAGAGCCAGGTCACCTGGTGGGTGGACTCCGGGCTCAGCCCCCAGAAGTCCCAGACGTTGTCCGCCTCCTGCGAGCCCGTGTACGGGTCGCGCTTCTGGGTGTGGATGAAGTCGGGGAACTTGATGGCGTCCTTGATGAAGAACACCGGGGTGTTGTTGCCGACGAGGTCGTAGTTGCCGTCCTCGGTGTAGAACTTCAGCGCGAAACCGCGCGGGTCGCGCACCGCGTCCGCCGAGCCGAGGTTGCCCGCGACGGTGGAGAAGCGCAGGAAGGTCTCGGTCTGCTTGCCCACCTCGGAGAGGAACTTCGCGCGGGTCCACTGCGACACGTCGCGGGTCAGCGTGAAGGTGCCGTACGCGCCGGCGCCGCGGGCGTGCACGATGCGCTCCGGGATGCGCTCGCGGTTGAAGTGCGCGAGCTTCTCCAGCAGCGACTGGTCCTGAACCAGGACCGGCCCGCCGATGCCGGCGGTCTCGCTGTTCTGGTTGTCCGCGACCGGCGCGCCGGCCTCCGTGGTCAGCGGTCCGGTGGTCTCGCTCTGAACCGACACGTGTGCCTCCTGATTCATGTCCTGTCCCTTGGCCTCAGCCGCACCTTGGCCTCAACCGAAATCGATCCTACATTGGACATTGTCTAAGTCAAGAAGAACTGGAAAGTCATACGGATTCCGGCTGTGGACCGGTCCGCTGCTACCCTGGTCCTTATCTGACTGATAGGTGATTGGCATGAGTGACCTGCTGGAACGGCTCCGGGGACGCGGCTGGCGACTGACCGCGCAGCGACGCGTCGTCGCCGAGGTCCTCAACGGGGACCACGTGCACTACACCGCCGACGAGGTGCATGCGAAGGCGGCCGACCGACTGCCCGAGATCTCCCGCGCGACCGTGTACAACACGCTCGGCGAACTCGTGTCGCTGGGCGAGATCATCGAGGTCAGCACGGACGGCCGCGCCAAGCGGTACGACCCGAACGCGCACCACGCCCACCAGCACCTGGTGTGCGCGCGCTGCGGCACCATCCGGGACGTGCACCCCTCGGGCGACCCGCTGGCGGACCTCCCCGCCGAGCAGCGGTTCGGCTTCGAGGTCTCCGCCGTCGAGGTCACCTACCGCGGGATCTGCCCCAACTGCGCCTCGGCGTGAGGCGGGACGGGCCGATCAGCCGACCGGCCGGCCGGGCAGCGGCGCCGCCCGGCCGCTCCGCCATGACCTGACGAAAGCCCGACCATGACATGACGAAGGCCCGAATCCTGTCGGATCCGGGCCTTCGTTCGCAGTAGCGGGGACAGGATTTGAACCTGCGACCTCTGGGTTATGAGCCCAGCGAGCTACCGAGCTGCTCCACCCCGCGTCGGTGAAGAAACCTTAACCCGCCGCACCCGACCAGCGCAAACCAGTTCACGCGCCCCCTGCGCCACCCCCGTACGGTCAGGCCGACAGCTCCTGCCGCAGCGCCTCGCGCAGCCGCGCCGCCCGCTCCGCGACCTCCGCCGGCCCCAGCTCGACCGCCCGCGTGCACCACTGCTGCCCCTCCGCCAGCTCCCCGCGCCGGGCCATCAGCAGCGCGAGGCGCAGCGCGGCGCGGCCGTGCCCGGCCTCGGCGGCCCGCGTCCACCACAGCGCGGCCTCCGGCTCGCTGCCCTCGCGGGCCAGCAGCAGCCCGAGGTTGAAGGCCCCGTTGCGGCTGCCGGCCTCGGCGGCCTCCCGGTACCAGTGCGCGGCCTGCACGACGTCGCCGCGCATGGCGGCGAGCATGCCGAGCCGCACCTGCGCGCGCCGGTGGCCCTGCCGGGCCGCCCGCTCGTACCACTCCTCGCACTCGGCGAGCTCCGGGCCGCCCGCGCTGTCGTCGTCGGTGGGGCGGTCGAGCAGCGCGCCGAGCCGGAAGGCGGCCTCCGCCCCGCCGCCGCGCACGGCGACCCGCAGATACCGCTCGGCGCTGTCGTCCGCGCCGTCCCGCAGCAGGGCCATGGCGACCTGGAGGGCGGCGTCGGTGTGCCCGGCGGCGGCGGCCCGGCCGTACCACTGGAAGGCCGCGCGGTCCTCGTCCCGCCCGGCGTACAGGATGCCGAGGTTGAACGCGGCGTCCACGCTGCCCGCCTCGGCCGCCTTGGAGAACCACGGCTCGGCCCCGGCGGAGTCGCCGCGCTGGAGCAGCAGCACGGCGAGCGCGTTGGCGGCCTCGCGGTGCCCCGTGTAGGCGGCGCGGCGGTACCACTGCTCGGCCTGCTCGGTGCGGTTCTGCTCGGTGCACAGCAGGCCCAGGTTGTACGCGCCGTTGACGTCACCGGCGTCCAGGGCGGCGCGGTACCAACGCTCGGCGGCCTGCGGCTCGCCCCGGTCGGCGTGCAGCGCGCCCAGCGCGTTGGCGGCGTTGCCGTCGCCCTCCTGGGCGGCGCGCAGCCACCAGACGGCGGCGCTCTCGATGTCGCCCACATCGCGCAGCAGGAACCCGAGGGCGCACGCGGCGCGCGACTCGCCGTCCTTGGCGGCGGTCAGATACCAGCGGCCGGCCTCCTTGTTCTCGCCGCGCTCCTCCAGCAGCGTCCCCAGGTGCAGGGCCGCGCGGCGGTGGCCGCGGGCGGCGGCCTGCCGGTACCACTGCTCGGCCTCGGTCGGCTGCCCGACGACGTGCCGCGTCCCCGTCGCGGGTCCTTGCCGGCCGTCGGAACGGCGCGCTCCGTCGGCGGCGAGGTCGGTACGGGAGTCCGTACGGGAGTCCGGGCCGGCGTCCGGCCGCGCGGCGGAACGGCGGGCGCCCTTGGCGGCGGCCGCGAAGCCCGTGCCGGTGTCGTTCTGGCGCGCCGCCACGCGGCGCGCGCCCTTGGCGGGGAGGCCCGGGCCGGTGTCGCAGTCGTGCCGGGCGGCGGACCGGCGGGCGCCGGTGGACTGGGCGGCGAGGCCCGTACCCGTGTCGGGGCCCTGCCGGGTCGTCGAACGGCGGGCGCCCTTGCCGAAGGTCGCGAAGCCCGTGCCGGTGTCGGCGGGGCGGCGCGCACCGCGGCCGGCCGTGGCGAGGCCGCCGGTGGCGGCGCCGGTGTCGCCGGGCCGGGCGGCGGATCCGGCGGCCCGGTCGGCCCGGTCTCCCGCGGCGGACGGGCCCGTACGTCCGGTCGTACGGCCGTTCGCCGGGCGGTCGCCGCGCCGCTGCGCCTCTCCCGCCCCCGCGCTCGGCGTGTCCCAGCGGCCGGTGTCCCACAGTCCGGTACCCGTGGAGGTGGCCCGGCCGCGTCCCCGGCCCGTGCCGCGCAGGTCGCCGTAGTCGCCGAAGTCGTGCAGATCGCCGAAGTCGTCGAGGGCCTCAAGGGCGGCTGGGCCCAGCGTGAGGCTGTCGCCGGGGCGGGCGAGGGCGACGCGGCGGGCGGCGGGCCCCAGCGGTTCGAGGTTCTCGGGGCCGCGCTCGCGGACGTCGAGGATGCGCGCGAGGCGGTACGCGGCCTCGCGGTGGCCGCGCTCGGCCGCGGAGCGGAACCAGCGCTCGGCCCCGGCGTCGCCGCGGTGCTCCAGCAGGTCGGCCAGCGCGTACGCGCCGAGCGTGTGCCCGGACTCCGCGGACTGGCGCAGCCAGTACTCGGCGGCGGGCTCGTCGCCCCGCTCGCGGTGGTAGCGGCCCAGCGCGTGGGCGGCGGGCGCGGAGCCGGCGACGGCGGCGATCCGCCACCAGCCGGCCGCCTCGTCGGGGTAGCCGCGCTGGTGCAGCAGGACGCCGAGGTTGTTGGCGGCGGCCCGGTCGCCCTCGGCGGTGGCGGCCCGCAGCTGCCGCTCGGCGCCGTCGAGGTCGCCGCGGCGCAGCAGCATCGCGCCGAGCACGCTCATGGCGGCGGTGTCCCCGGCCGCCGCGGCCCGACGGTGGGCGGACTCCGTCTCGTCGTCGGCCGGATCGGGGCCGGCGTATCCGTCCGGTGTCGGCGTCTTTCGCTCGCGCCCGCCCCCGGGCGCTTCCACAAGCCGACGTGTCTCCAACAACCTCGCCCTATCCCCCATGATCCCCATCGTCGCACCACCCACAACCCGCGTACACCTGGTATACCGCAGCCAGTGAGGTCACTTCAGCGTTTTGTCGACTTCCCGACATCGTGGCGTTCCAAACACTGAACGGCGGTCCCGCACAACCCCCACACATGCCCCGGGGCCGCGCCGGCGCCGAGCCGCACCACGCGCACGACAAAGGCCCGGAGTCCGAAGACTCCGGGCCTTGTCCTATAAGTAGCGGGGACAGGATTTGAACCTGCGACCTCTGGGTTATGAGCCCAGCGAGCTACCGAGCTGCTCCACCCCGCGCCGTTGTGTTCCAACCCTACCACGGCGCGGGGCGGTGCCTGCTCAGCTGCCTGGCTTCTTGCCCTTCTCGGCGGCCTCCGCCTCGGCCTTGGCGGCCCTGTTCAGGGCGTCCTTGAGGTCGCTCTGGGCCTTGCCGTACGCGGTCCAGTCCTTGTCGTCGAGCGCCTTCTGACTGGCCTCGTACGCGTCCTGGGCGTCCTTGACCGCCTGCTTGGTCGTCGGGTTCTCCGAGGCCGGCGGCTTCGTCGTATCACCGCTCGGCGGAGTGGTCTCCCCGGACGGCGCCTTCACCCCGAAGACCACGTCGAGCGCCTTGGGCAGGTTGTCCTCGAAGGCCGTCCGCTCCCCGTAGGTGACCAGCACCTTCTTCAGCAGCGGATAGTTGGTGCCCGCGCCTCTCACGTAGACCGGCTCGACGTACAGCAGCCCGTCGTCGAGCGGAACGGTCAGCAGGTTGCCGTACTCGATCTCGGAGTCGCCTCTCTTCAAGATATTGATCTTGTTGGCGATCTCCGGATCTCCGTTGAACTTGCTCTGCACCTGCTGTGGACCGGAGACCGTGGTCTCCGATGGCAGTTTCAGTATTCTGATCTTGCCGTAGTCCGAACTGGTCGCGTTCGCGTCGACGGCCATGAAGGCGCCCAGGTTCTCCCGGCTCTTCGGCGTGAACGTCGTCGTCAGCGAGAACGCCTGCGCCTTCTGATCCGGCATCTTCATGCTCAGGTAGTACGGCGGCACCGCGTTCCCCGACTTGGTGGTCGGGTCGTCCGGCACCTGCCACCGCTCACTGCCCGTGTAGAAGGTCCCCGGGTCGGTGACGTGGTAGCGGGTGAGCAGCTCGCGCTGGACCTTGAAGAGGTCCTGCGGGTAGCGCAGGTGCTGCATCAGGTCCGAGTCGATCTCGCTCTTGGCCTTCACAGTCCCCGGGAACGACTTCATCCAGGTCTTGAGCACCGGGTCCTTGGTGTCCCACTGGTACAGCTTGACCTTGCCGTCGTACGCGTCCACGGTCGCCTTGACCGAGTTGCGGATGTAGTTGACCTGGTTCTGCTGGGCGACCACGGACCGCTGACCGGTGGTCAGGGAGTCCGCCGTGGTGTCGCCGAGCGTGGTGCGGGACGCGTACGGATAGCCGTTGGTCGTCGTATAGGCGTCGACGATCCACTGGACCCGGCCGTCGACCACCGCCGGATAGGCGTCGCCGTCGATGGTCAGCCAGGGCGCGACCGCCTCGACGCGCTCCTTGGGCGTACGGTTGTACAGAATCCGCGAGCCCTCGCCGATCGCGCCGGAGTAGAGGATCTGCGGCTCCCCGAAGGCCACGGCGTAGGCCGCGCGGTTGATCGGGTTGGAGAGGTTCACCCCGCTCTTGTCCTTGTAGCTGAAGCTCTTCTCGCCGTTGTCGCCGGAGTAGTCCAGCTCCTTCTGCGGACCGCCGACGATCGAGTACTGCGTGGTCTTCTCGCCGTAGTAGATCCGCTGCTCGTACGACGGGAGCTTGCCGGTCGTGGGCAGGTTCTTCTCGGTGAAGTCCGGGGCGCCGCCGTCCAGCGTGTCGGTGCCCTTCGCGGTGATGGCCCCGTACCCGTGGGTGTACTTGAAGTGGTCGTTGATCCAGTTGCGCTCGGGGATGCCGTTGATGTTCAGCTCGCGCAGACCGATGACCGTGTCCTGCTCCTTGCCGTCGACCTTGTAGCGGTCGACGTCCAGCGTGGACGGGAACTGGTAGTAGCCGCGGACCTGCTGGAGCTGCTGGAAGGTCGGCGAGACGATGTTCGGGTCGAGCAGCCGCATGCTGGCCGTGTCGTCCGCGTCGGCGCGCAGCTTCTGCTTGTCCTTGTCCTTCAGCTCGCTCTTGCCCGCGTAGTCCTTCACATCGGAACCGTCGATGCCGTACGCCTCACGCGTGGCATTGATGTTCTTCTTGATGTACGGGGCTTCCTTGGCCTGCTCGTTCGGCTGGACCTGGAACTTCTGCACGATCGCGGGATAGAGCCCGCCGATCAGGATCGCGGAGAGCACCATCAGCCCGAAGCCGATCACCGGCAGCTGCCAGGTGCGCCGCCACAGCGTCGCGAAGAAGAGCCCCGCGCAGATCACGGCGATGATGAACAGGATCGTCTTGGCCGGCAGATAGGCGTTCGCGTCCACATAGCGCAGCCCGGTCCAGCCCGCCGTCGACTTCAGTCCGCTGGACTTCACCGTCAGCCCGTACCGGTCCAGCCAGTACGCGACGGCCTTGAGCAGCACGAAGACGCCGAGCAGCACCGACAGATGGCCGGTGGCCGCGGCGGTGGCCCGCCCGCCGGGGCTGGTGATCCGCAGGCCGCCGTAGAGGTAGTGCACCAGGGCGGCGGCGATCAGCGCGAGCACCGCGGCCGCGAAGCCGAAGCTCAGCAGGAAGCGGTACCAGGGCAGGTCGAAGGTGTAGAACGAGATGTCCTTGTGGAACTGCGGGTCCGTCTGCCCGAAGGGGACGCCGTTGATCCACTGGAGCCAGGTGCGCCACTGCCCGGCCGCGGACGCGCCCGCGATCAGCCCGACCAGCGCGGTGACCGCGAGCAGCACCCACTTCTTGTACGGCGCGAGGCTCATGCGGTAGCGGTCGAGGCTCTGCTGCTCCATCGACATCGCGCTGAGCGGCGGCCGCAGCCGGTGCGCCAGCCAGATGTTGAAGCCGACGGCCGCGGCCATCAGCAGGCCGAAGACGGCGAACAGCCCGATCTTGGTCCCCAGCGTGGTCGTGAAGACCGAGGAGTATCTGACCGAGCGGTACCAGAGCCAGTCCGTCCAGAACCCGGCGAACATGACGAAGAGCATGGCCAGCACGGCCAGCACGCCCAAGGTCATGAGCAGGGTCCGGACCCGCCGGGACGGTCGGCCGACTCTCATCCGTGGCCCTGTCGGGCCTCCGCCGCGGTCCGGCATCTGGAAAGCCAAGGTGCGCACCTCGAAGTTCAATGTCGTTGTGGGGTCATTTGTGCGGCCCCGGTGATAGTAGGACCCAGTGTGGCAACTTACTGAGCCTTTACTCAGTTCCCGTTTTCGGTCACCTTCAGGGCACGATATTGACCATGTCCAACCTTCCCGACCCCAGCACCCCCATGGCCGCCAGTCCGCTGACCCGGGCCGTGCTCGAAATCGACGAGTACGCGTCCGGGCTCGGCTGGGATCAGCCGGCCCGCCTTTTCGCCCTGGTCGACACCGCGAAACTCCGCGCTCAGGAGCCCGGTCTCGCCGAACAGCTCGGCCTCGACAACACGGACGGCGAGGGCTCCCCCGCCGCCGCCATCACCCCGATCGAACAGGACGAACTCCCCGCGGGCGTCGCCCTCGACGAATTTCTCGCCACCATCGCCTGGCCCGACCCGGTGACCGGCTGCGCCATGACGGTGGAGCGGCTGATGCTGCCGCCGTCCGCGGAGGGGTCCGTGCCGAACGGCCTCGACGAGGCGCAGCTCGCCGAGTGGGTCGCCGAGCACCCGGACCGCCAGGAGGTCCGTATGACGGTCGCGGTGCTCCGCGACGGCGCGCGCGAGTCCGCGCTGCGGCTGCGCGAGAAGGACTCGCCGACCGAGGTCCTCACCGGCTCCGACCTCGTGCCGGGGCTCGCCGAGGCGCTGTCCGCGACCTTCGAGGCGTAGCCGCCCAAGCCGCGGCCCCGGAGCGGCTCCGGCGGCGGAGCGCTCCGGGGCCCGCCCCCGTCCGTACGGTCAGCCTGTCGTGCACCGCGGCAGGCCGGCCGTGTCCCCCTTGCGGATCTTCTCCAGGGCCTTCAGCGCGTCGCCTATCGTGCCGACCTTCACGAGCCGGAGCCCGTCGGGAGTGTCCTTGGCGGCGGTCGCGCAATTGTCCTTGGGCGTCAGGAAGTAGCGCGCGCCCTTGTCGCGGGCGGCCACGACCTTCATCGCGATGCCGCCGATGGGGCCGACCGCGCCCTTGTCGTCTATGGTCCCCGTGCCCGCCACGAACTTGCCGCCCGTCAGATCGCCCGGCGTGAGCTTGTCGACGATCCCGAGGGCGAACATCAGCCCGGCGCTCGGCCCGCCGATGTCCGGCAGCTTGATGTCGATGGTGAACGGGAACGTGTGGTCGACGGCGGCCTTGATGCCGACGATGGCGCGCTTGTCCTCGGGGGCCTTGGCGGTGGTCAGGGCGACCTTCCGGGTCTCCTTCGGCTCCTTCTTGGCCTTCTCCGCCTCGGCAGCCTCCTTGACCGGCACGACGGTGAAGACGACCTTCTCGCCGGGCTTGTGCTTGGTGACGAGCTTGGCCACGTCCTCGGGCTGCTTGACCGCGGTACCGTCCACGGCCTTGATCACGTCGCCCGCGTGCAGCTTGCCCTCGGCCGGGCTGGCCTTGACGACGGACCCCACGACGATGCGGCTGCCGACCGGGATGCCGACCGCTTTGAGCGCGGCGACCTTCGCGGTCTCCTGGGACTGGCTGAATTCCTCGGCGTTGTCCTGGCTCACCTGGGCCGGGGTCTTGTCGTCCGGGTAGACCGTCTCGTGCGGGACGACGAGGTCGTCGTGGTTGAGCCAGCCGAAGAGGGCCTCGACGAGGTTCATCCGGTACTGGGAGCCGGTGACCCGGACCGTCGTCATGTTGAGGTGCCCGGACGTCGGATACGTCTTGTGCCCGGTGATCTGCAGCACGGGCTCGCCGTCGTGCTCGCCGATGGTGTTGACGGTGGGTCCGGGGGACATGTCCGCGTACGGCACCGGGATCAGCACACCCGCGCAGAGCAGCGCGATCAGCATCAGGAGGGAGGCGAGCATCGTCGCTGTGCGGCGGGGCATGGAACGACAGTACGGGACAGGTCTGACAGCCCACCCGTGGGGCCGGGCCGTCCGTGGCCCGGCCGGTTGACGCGGCGCGGCGATGTGCCGCGGCGTGCCTAGGGTCGGCCGGGCGCCGCCTGGGCGGGTTCCGAACCGGAATCCGGCCGCTCCATCGCCGCACGGAACCGCGCGTAGCCGGCGAGCTCCGCGATATCCCCGTACGTCCGGTTACGAGTGGCCCAACTTCCCCATATGGCAGCGGCGATCGCCGTCGAAAGCGGAATCAGCAACCAGATGAGCGCACCCACATCGGCCTCCCGGCCCCTCAGCGCCTTCCGGCGTGATCCGCCCCGGCGCAACCCGGTGTACATCACCGGATTTCGCGCGCGGACATGCGGACTCCGCCGGTCGCGGCACCAGCCCAACCGTAATCAGCAAAAAAGCAGATTAACCATCCGTCAGGTCAACGCTTATGCCAGGAGAAGGGTTCCGCAACCGGAGCACCACGTTCGGCCCAACGCTCTTTCTGTGCCTTGCCGATGGTCTTGCTGATGGCCCTGCTGACGGTCTTACCGATCGGCCATCGCCCACTCGCCGATTTCCCGCCGATTCCCCGCCCGCGGCTGAGCAGCGCTTCAGCGGTGGCTCGCCATGACCCGCCGCGCCTCGCCGTGCCCCGCCATGGCTGAGCAGCGCCTCAGCAGGCGCCGACCCACTCCTCGGTGCCGTCCGAGAACTGCTGGTGCTTCCAGATCGGGACCTCGTGCTTGAGGTCGTCGATCAGCCTGCGGCACGCCGCGAACGCCTCGGCCCGGTGCGGACAGGAGACCGCGACCACCACGGCCAGGTCCCCCACCGCCAGATCGCCGACCCGGTGGACGGCCGCCATGGCCCGTACCGGGAAGTCCGCCGCGACCTTCTCGGCGACCCGGCGCATCTCCGCCTCGGCGCTCGGGTGCGCGGAGTAGCCGAGACCGGCGACCTCCGCGCCGCCGTCGTGGTCGCGCACCGTGCCGACGAAGAGCGCGGTGCCGCCAGCGGCCCGGTCGCCGACCGCCGCGAAGACCTCGTCCAGGGACAGCGGGGTGTCCCGGACGGCGAGCAGCCGGATGGGGGAGGCGGCGCTCTGCGCGGGGACGGCGGGACGGTCGTGGATGCTTGCCATGCCCCCATCGTGCCGCACCGCACGGCGGCCCCGGCACCGGCCGGGCGTACGGGCAGCGGCTACGGCCCCGGCAGCGGCCGGGCGTGAGGCGGCGCTCCGGCCCCGTGGGCCGGGCCGCTGGGAGGCCCGTACAGGCTCCCCCGTACGAGCCGGGCCCTCTTTGCCCGGGGCCCTCTGGCCCGGAGCCCCTATAGGCGCCGACGTGCCTTGCGGGCGCGGCGGACCAGCGCGGCCGTGCCCACCAGCGCGACCGTGGCGCCGGCGGCCCCCAGCGTGGTGGCGGCGTCCTTGCGGCCCAGCCGGCGGCCCGCGACCGTATGGCGGCCCGAGACCTCCTCCAGCAGCTCGGCGAGCACCTCCTCATTGGTCCACCGGGGCCGCCAGCCCGCCTCGTGCAGCCGGCTGCCGCTGACCACCCAGGGGTGCATGGTGAACGCGAGGTCGCCGGCCGGGGACGGGGTCAGCCCCAGCCGGTGCAGCCGCGAGGCCGCGCCCAGGGCGACCGCCGAGGGCAGCTCCATCCGGCGGATTCCGGTGAGCTCCTCGACCTCTTCCTGTTCCAGCCAGCCGTCGCAGCCCACCGCGAGCTCGCCCTCGGCCTTCTCCAGGGCGGCGAACTCCAGGGCGCTGACCAGGTCCTGCACATGGCAGAACTGCCAGGTGGGCCGGGAGCCGGCGACGACCAGGAGGCGCGGCGACTCGAAGTAGCGGGTGAGCGCGGTGTCCGTGCCGCCGACGAGGACGGCGGGGCGCAGCACCGTGACGTTCAGCCCGGGGTGGGCCCGCGGGGCGCGCTTGGCGAGCCGCTCGATCTCCAGCAGGTCGCCGACGCCCGTGGCGTCGGCGGTGGCGCGCAGCTCGGCGTCCTCGGCGAGCGGCACGTCGTTCTCGGGGAGCGCCCCGTAGACCATCGCCGAGGTGCACAGCACCACCCGGTGCACGCCCGCCGCCGCGGCGGCGGTGAGCACGGTCTGGGTGCCGCGCACGTTGTACGCCGTACGGGCCCCGGGGTCGGTCTCCAGGTCGAGGTCGACGGCGAGGTGGACGACGACGTCCGCCCCGCGCAGCTTGTCCGCGATGGCCGGGTCCCGGACGTCCAGCACGTGCCATGTCGCCTCGGTGACGTCGCCGCGGCGCTCGTCGATGGCGATGACCTGCTTGATCTCCTCGGACTCGGCGAGGCGTTGCGCGAGCAGGGCGCCGATGCCGGCGGCGGCGCCCGTGACGGCCACGACAGGCCGTCGGCCGGACTTCGCGGCACCATGGGCTGTACCGTTTCGCGCTGCGCGAACGTGCGGATCTGGGGAACTCACCAGGCGTCTCCAGAGGTTGTCTTCAGTACGCATGCGCGATGACGCGTACGCACCAGGTGATGTCCATCCTGCCGCAGGCCTCGGGCCGGCGGAGCACCGAGGCCGCAACCGGGCCCGGTGTCTACGCTGGGTTGTGTTGTCGGGCATTCGCCGTCGGCCCCGGGCCGGCGGCCCTACGAGCCGAGGAAACCCGTGAGTGACACCCCATTCGGATTCGGCCTTCCGCCGGAGGAGCCGGAGGACGGCGACGACGGCAAGAAGAAGGGAGGCCAGGGTGGTGGCCAGGGTCCCGCGAATCCGTTCGGGTTCGACGGGACGGGCGGCGGAGACAATCCGTTCGCCTCGATGTTCGGGTCGCTGAACCCGAACGACCTGGGCGCGGCCTTTCAGCAGCTCGGGCAGATGCTCTCGTACGAGGGCGGCCCGGTGAACTGGGACATGGCCAAGGACATCGCGCGGCAGACCGTCGCGCAGGGCACCGCCGACGGCACCAAGGACGCGAGCGTCTCGCCGGGCGAGCGGGCCTGGGTGGACGAGGTCGTGCGGCTGGCGGACCTGTGGCTGGACGGCGTGACCTCGCTGCCGTCGGGCGCGAACACGGCGGTGGCGTGGAGCCGCGCCGAGTGGGTCGAGGCCACCCTCCCGGTGTGGAAGGACCTCGTGGACCCGGTCGCGGAGCGCGTCGGGGCGGCCATGGGCGATGTGCTGCCCGAGGAGATGCAGGCCATGGCGGGCCCGCTGCTCGGCATGATGCGGTCCATGGGCGGCGCGATGTTCGGCACCCAGATCGGGCAGGCGCTCGGTGTGCTGGGCGGCGAGGTGGTCGGTTCGACCGACATCGGGCTGCCGCTGGGCCCGGCGGGCAAGGCCGCGCTGCTGCCGGTCAACGTCGAGGCGTTCGGCAAGGGCCTGGGCGTCCCGCAGGAGGAGGTGCGGCTCTACCTGGCGCTGCGCGAGGCCGCCCACCAGCGGCTCTTCACCCATGTGCCGTGGCTGCGCTCGCACCTGTTCGGCGCCGTCGAGGGGTACGCGCGCGGGATCAAGGTCGACACCTCCAAGCTGGAGGACGTCGTCGGCCAGATCGACCCGTCCCATCCCGAGCAGCTGCAGGACGCGCTCCAGCAGGGCATGTTCCAGCCGGAGGACACCCCGGAGCAGAAGGCGGCGCTGGCCCGGCTGGAGACCGCGCTCGCGCTGGTCGAGGGCTGGGTCGACGCGGTGGTGCACGCCGCGGCGGCCCCGCATCTGCCGTCCGCGGACGCGCTGCGGGAGACGCTGCGCAGGCGACGCGCCTCGGGCGGGCCGGCCGAGCAGACCTTCGCCACGCTGATCGGCCTGGAGCTGCGGCCTCGGCGGCTGCGCGACGCGTCGCGGCTGTGGGCGTCGCTCACCGACGCGCGGGGCCTGGACGGGCGCGACGCCCTCTGGGAGCACCCGGACATGCTGCCGACGGCCGCGGACCTCGACGACCCGGACGGGTTCGTCCACCACGAGCAGATGGACTTCTCCGAGCTCGACAAGATGCTCGGCGAGGCGGCCGGCAGCGGTCCGAGCAAGCCCGACCTCAACAAGCCGGTCATCGACGAGCAGGACCGCCCGGAGTCCGGACCGGCGGAGTCCGGCGCTTCGGAAACCGGCGCTTCGGAAACCGGCTCGCGGGAAGCGGGTGCTTCGGAGACCGGCGAGTCCGGACCAGACCGGCCCGGGTCCGGCAAGGGTCGTGAGGACGACGACACGGCCACGGGCGACGGCAAGAACAAGGGCAAGCACGACGAGGGCGACGCCGACAAGTGACCCTGCACGAGAACGCCGCGCGGGTCCTCGACCAGTGGCCCGCGCCGGATTCGGGCCAGCAGGAGCTGCGGCTGGCCTACCTGGAGCATCTGGCGACGCAGCCGGCCGGAATGTGGAAGGTGTGCCCGGGGGCGCATCTCACGGCGAGCGCGCTGGTCATCGATCCGGCCGGGGAGCGCGTCCTGCTGACGCTGCACCGCAAGCTGAAGATGTGGCTCCAGATGGGCGGACACTGCGAGCGGCAGGACGCGACGCTGGAGGACGCCGCGCTCCGGGAGGCGCGGGAGGAGTCCGGGATCGAGACCGGGCTGACGCTGCTGCCCGGCGGTCCCGTACTGCTGGACCGCCATTCGACGCCGTGCGCCTGGCACCTCGACGTGCAGTACGCGGCACTCGCCCCGGCGGAGGCCGTCGAGGCGATCAGCGACGAGTCGCTGGACCTGCGCTGGTTCGGGTACGACGAGGTGCCGACGGTGGCCGACGAGTCGGTCGTGCGCCTCATGGAGCGCACGCGCTCTCTTCTTTAAGAAGACGGCCGGTATCGGGGCTTTAAGAAGACGGCCGGTATCGGGGGCACCGCTTCGTGAAGCGGCGCCCCCGACCGGTCGGCGGCTCCGTCAGCGGTTGGTCCAGATGTTGCCCTGGTTCTGGCCGTACGCGCCCTGCTGACCCAAGCCGTACTGGGCCGCGAGCCCCTGGCCGATCTCCGCGCCCTGCGGCGGCAGCAGCTCGCTGGGCTGCACGAGCGCGTAGCCCTGCCCCAGGAAGCTCAGCTCCCAGCCCTCCCCCGCGCCGCCGCGCCGCCGCCACACGCCGGACGAATGCGTCTGCGCCTGCATCTGGACGCGCAGCGAGGACGACCAGGCGACGATCGCGTCGGCGTCCGCGTTGACGTACTTGTCCGGGGTGACCTGGAGCATCAGGGGCTTCCCGGAGGTCATCAGGGCCACCTTGCCCTGCCCGGAGATGTTGAGGTTGCACTTGCCCGAGCCGGAGACGCCGAACTGGCTGTCCACGGCGATGGCCTCCCAGTGCAGCGTGGAGTCGAGCGCCAGGACGTACGCGCCGTCGACGGTCAGCCCGTCGTGGTCCACGTCCACCACATGGACGTGCTGGGCGAGGTTGGCGAGGTACACGGTGCCCTGCCCGGAGCAGCGCATCAGGTCCAGGCCCTCCCCCGTGCGGGCGCGCGCGTGCTTCTGCCCCTGCGACTGGTACTCGCCGTCGAACTCGATCAGCCCCTGGTAGGCGACCATGGAACCCTTGCGGGCGAGTACGTCGTCGTGGCCGCTGAGCGCGACGCGCAGCAGCTGGGCGTTCTGGAGCGCGTAGCGGTCCTGGCTCTGGGCCTCGGTGTAGCCGAAAAGCGGGCTCTGCATGGTCTCCTCGTTCCCCCTCAGCCCCGGGCCCGGAGCCGGTCGGCGCTGTCCTCGCTGGGCTGCACCACGACGAATCCCTTGCCGGAGAAGCCCAGCTGGTACGCCTCGCCGCTGCCCCGGCCGATCATCGAGGACGCCTTGAAGCTGCGCTTCCCCTTCATCTTGAGCCCGGTGGACCAGGCGACGAGGGCGTCCGGGTCCACATAGGTCTCGTCCTCGCCGCGCCCGCAGTCCACGACGATCGGGGTGCCGCGCGAGGTGATCGCGACCCAGCCGGTGCCGGAGACGGCGACGTTGAACAGTCCCTGCCCGGCGAACTTCGCCATTCCCTTGACCCGCTGCACGCCCCACTGGAGGTGCGCGTCGAAGGCGAGCAGATTGGTGCCGTTGACGGAGAGCGAGTCGCCGTTCAGGTCGAGGCAGATGACGTCCGCGCCGTAGTCGGCGAGGTAGAGCAGGCCGTCGCCGCGGCAGGTCATGAGGGGCGCGCCCTCGCCGGTCAGCCACTGGGACGCCAGCTGGCGGACGGCCGGCGGATTCGGCTCGTACTGCACGAACCCCTCGTACGCGACCATCGAGCCGGTGCGCGCGAAGAGGTCCTGGCCGCTGCGCATGGCCACCTTCAGCATGCTGCTGCCGTGGTTCTCCATCCGGGCGGCGGCCGGGGCCGGGGCGAAGCCCGAGATCAGTGTCTGGTCCATGACGGGCTCCTTCAGACCTCGTAGGGCTGGACGACGATGAAGTTGCCGGGCGCGCCGCGGAACTGGAGGTTCACGGTCTCGCCGGAGTGTCCCGGGTAGGCGTGCCGGCGCAGCCGGACCTGGCTGGAGATGATCACCTGCGCGGCGGCGGACCAGGCGACGACGGCGTTGCTGTCCGCGAAGGTGGTCGGGGTGACCGGCAGGACGACGGGGGTTCCGTGCGTCTTGACGACGACGGTGCCCTTGCCCTGGAACTGCATGGTGAACAGCGCACCGCCGGGGATGCCGTGGCCCTCGATGCGGCGCACCTCGTGGCGCAGTGACTCGTCGAAGGCGAGCACGGCGTCGGCGGAGACGCAGATCGCGTCGCCCTGGAGCTCGATGGGGTGCAGGTGGGCGGAGTTCTCCGCCAGGAAGACCTGGCCGCGGCCGGTGCAGCGCATCAGCTGCATCTCCTGGCCGGTGGCGTTGCCGACGATACGGCCGGCGAATCCGGCGCCCTTGTAGCCGAAGTCGACCTTGCCCTGGTAGAGCACCATGCTGCCCTGCCGGGCGAGGACGGGCCCGCCGTCGGCGCTCAGATCGACGCGGATCAGCCTGTCGTTCTGAGAGGTCCAGCGCGCTCCGTTCGGCGCCTCCCGGTACCGCGCGAGCGCGGCTTGGACGCCGGGCGCCGTGGTGTTCTCCTGCGGCGCCTGCGCCTCCGGGGGAAACGGCTGCGTCCCGGGGGAGGCGGCTTGCGGGCCTCCGTACGGTGCGGGGTGGCTGGGCTGGACGGTCTGGTCGTACGGGCCCGGCTGACCGGGCACGCCGGGCGGGGGCGGCGGGGGCTGGACGTGCGGCTGTGCCGGGCCGGGGAAGTGGCCGGGCGGCGCGATGGGGGCGGCGATGGTCGGCGCCGCGTGCACCGGTGGGGGCGGCGGCGGGCTCTGCCCCTGGGGCGGGCCGGGCGGCGGTGCGGCGGCCGCCGGGGGTGCGAAGGGCGGCGGTTCGGCCGGCGGCGGGGCGAAGCCCGGTACGGCGGGCTGCGCGGGCGGCTCGGCTTCCTCCGCCAGGACCTCGCCGCCGAAGTTCTTGAGCAGCGCTTCGAGTCCGCCGTCGAACCCCTGCCCGACGGCCGCGAACCGCCAGACGTCCTTGCGGTAGAAGTCGCCGAGCATCACCGCGCGCTCGGTGCTGAACTCCGTGCCGTCGAAGGAGTAGCGGGCGACTTCCTCGCCCCCGGCGACGATGCGCAGATAGCCGGGGCCGACCTGCGACATCTGGCCCGCGCCGTCGATCGTCGCGGTGAAGGAGAGCCGGTGGATCGCGGCGGGCACGCGGTCGAGGGTGACGCGGAACGACTCCGTGTCCCCCGCCTGCGCGCCGAGCTGCTGGATCGCCTCTTCGGGCGATGCGGGCTGGTTGAAGAAGATGAAGTAGCGGTCGTCCGAGAGCCGCTCCTCGGCGTCGAGACCGAACGCGCTGATGTCGAAGGAGAGGCCGGCCCCGGCGATCTGCACGCCCACGTACAGATCGGTCCCCGCCGTCAGGTCACTGATCCTGGCCTTGTGACCGCGCTGGAATTCCCTGGCCATGCGTCAGCCCGTCCCCCGTCCGTACCCTGCCGTGCTTGCGTTGCGACAGGCTAACGGCTGCCCAAGCCGGGCGGCGATGCCGGGGCACCGGGCCCGGTACGGCCGTGGGCCACGCTCGTCCGCCGCGTGGCCGGCCCCCCGCTACGGGCCGCGGCTATTCGCTGCGGGCCGCGGGCAGGTGCGGCAGCCGGTCCGCGGCGACCACGCCCTCCAGGTAGCCCCGGGCCCGCTCGGTGCGGGGGTAGGACTCCAGGAGGCGCCAGAAGCGCGGGCCGTGCCCCGGCACGAGCAGGTGGGCCAGCTCGTGGACGAGTACGTAGTCCACGACGTACTCCGGCATGCCCTGGAGGCGGTGCGACAGGCGGATGCTGCCTTCGGCGGGCGTGCACGAGCCCCACCGGGTGTTCTGGTTGGTGACCCAGCGGACGGAGGCGGGGCGGGCCCGGCCGCCGAGGTACTGGCCGGAGAGCCGCTCCGCGCGCTCGGCCAGTTCGGAGTCGCCCAGCATGCGCTTGTTCTCCTGCGCGGCGAGCTTCTCCAGCATCACGCCCACCCAGCGCTGCTCCTCGGCCTCGGACATCCGGGCCGGGATGAGGACCACGGTGCGGTCGCCCTCGCGGTACGCCGAGACCGTTCTGCGTCGGCGTGTGCTCCGGCGGACCTCGACCGCGTTCGCCCCGGACGAGCGGGACTGCGGGCTCGGGGCGCTGCGCGGTGATCTTGCGGCACTGTGCAGAGGGTCGACGGACACGTCTCGACGTTACCCGCTGGCGGCGACGGAAGTCCCGACCTCGCTCGGTTGTCGGGGGAAACACTCATCGGAGTGCACTACTTGTACGACAAACACGCCTGCCTGTGGATAACTTTCGGCAGCGATTCGCCGGGCCGCCCATGCTGGTTCCGACCGATGGGGGAGGCGATCATGCATCCGATGATCAAGCCCGCGCTGCGGCGCGGCTGGCGCAACCGCGACACCGTGCAGTTCGGGGTGGCGCCCGCACACGCCGTGGTGCTGGGCCCGGTGGACACGGCGACGGGGAGTTTCCTCGACCTGCTGGACGGGACGCGCGGCCTCCCGCTGCTGCGTGCCCAGGCCAAGGCGATGGGGCTGCCCGAGGGCCGGGCGGACTCGCTGGTGGAGCGGCTGGCCGCGGCCGGCCTGCTGGACGATCCGCTGGGCGGCGGGGAGCCCGCGGCCGCGCTGCGCGACACGGGCCCGGCCCTGGACCGGCTGCGGCCCGATCTGGCATCGCTCTCCGTGCTGCACTCGGAGCCGGGCGGCGCGCTGCGGCTGCTGGGGGCGCGCCGGGCGATGCGGGTACAGGTGCGGGGCGCGGGACGGGTGGGGGCCACGATCGCCGCCCTGCTGTCGGCGTCGGGGGTGGGGCAGGTCGATGTGCTGGAAGGGGGGTGCGTCGAGCCGTGGGACACGGTGCCGGGCGGCGTCCGCGCCGAGCAGATCGGTGAGCGGCGCGACGCCGCGGCCCGGCGGATCGTCCGGCAGTCCGCGCCGGGGTCGCGGCCGCGTGCCCGGTCTCGCCAGGACACGCCGCCCGACAGGGCGGGGGTGTCCGACGGAGCGGAGCAGCCGCCGCTGTCGCTGGTGGTGCTCGCGCCACGGGACGGCCTCGCGGCGTACGCGCCGGAACCGGCCGTCGCCGAACCTTTCATCGTGTCCGGGACGCCTCATTTGTACGCGGGTGTCATCGAATGCACAGGGGTGGTGGGGCCGCTGGTGCTGCCGGGCGGCTCGGCGTGTGCGGGCTGTCTGGAGCTGGGCCGGGCCGAGCGCGACCCCACCTGGCCCCGGATGCTCGCCCAGTGGCGGTCGGGTCGGGCGGTGGGGGTGCCGTCCTGCGACGCCGCGCTCGCTACGGTGGTCAGTGGGCTGGCGGCCGTGCAGGCGCTGGCCTTCCTGGACGGCCGGCCGCCGGAATCGGCGGGGGCCCGGCTGGAGGTCACGCTGCCGGGCGCGGGCTGGGCTCCACGGCGTATCGCTCCGCATCCGGCATGCTCGTGCGGAGCAGCAGGATCCGCTCATCCTGAATGCGCCTCGGCCTCGAAGCCGTTGCACGGGACAATGGTCGGGTAACAGTCGTACTCGGCGTGGCTGTTCAGGTAGTTGGAGGGGTGCATGTCTGATCTTCCCCGCAAAGCGGTCACCCGCACCGCCAAGTTGGCCGCGTTGCCACTCGGCTTCGCGGGCCGCGCCACCTGGGGGCTCGGCAAGCGGATCGGCGGCCGGTCGGCGGAGCTCGTGGGGCGCGAGCTGCAACAGCGCACGGCCGAGCAGCTGTTCAAGGTGCTCGGCGAGCTGAAGGGCGGTGCGATGAAGTTCGGGCAGGCCCTGTCGGTCTTCGAATCGGCGCTGCCCGAGGAGATCGCCGGGCCGTACCGGGCCACGCTGACCAAGCTCCAGGAGGCCGCGCCGCCGATGCCGACCCGCTCGGTGCACGCGGCGCTGGAGGAGCGGCTCGGCGAGGACTGGCGGGATCTGTTCACGGAGTTCGAGGACAAGCCGGCCGCCGCCGCGTCGATCGGGCAGGTACACCGGGCGGTGTGGCACGACGGGCGCGAGGTCGCGGTCAAGGTGCAGTACCCGGGGGCCGGCGAGGCGCTGCTGTCGGATCTCACCCAGCTGAGCCGGTTCGCGCGGCTGCTGGGGCCGCTGATTCCGGGCATGGACATCAAGCCGCTCATCTCCGAGCTGCGCGACCGGATCTCCGAGGAGCTGGACTACGAACTGGAGGCGCGGGCGCAGCGCGCCCACGCGCGGGAGTTCGCGCAGGACCCGGACGTGGTGGTGCCGGACGTGGTGCACCAGGGCGACCAGGTGCTGATCACGGAGTGGATGGGCGGGGTGCCGCTCTCCGAGGTGATAGAGAGCGGCAGCCAGGAGGAGCGGGACCGGGCCGGGCAGCTGCTGGCGCGCTTCCTCTTCTCGGGCACGGCCCGTACGGGGCTGCTGCACGCCGACCCGCATCCGGGCAATTTCCGGCTGCTGACGGGCGACGGCTCCGACGGCCCGCCGGAGTCGTGGCGGCTGGGCGTGCTGGACTTCGGCACGGTGGACCGGCTGCCGGACGGGCTGCCGCCGACGATCGGCACGGCGCTGCGGATGACGCTGGACGGCCATGCGGAGGGGGTCTTGGACCTGCTGCGGGAGGAGGGGTTCGTCAAGCCGTCGATCGAGCTGGACCCGGACGCGGTGCTGGACTATCTGCTGCCGATCATCGAACCGGCGCAAGTGACGAAGTTCACGTTCTCCCGGAGCTGGATGCGGGCGCAGGCGGCGCGGATCGCTGACCCGCGCTCCCCTGCCCACCAGCTCGCCCGGCAGCTCAATCTGCCGCCCTCGTATCTGCTGATACACCGGGTGACGACGAGCACCATCGGGGTGCTGTGCCAGCTCGGGGCGTCTGTACGGCTGCGGGACGAGTTGGAGGCGTGGGTGCCCGGGTTCCACGTGGGCGAGGAGTCCGAGGAGGCTTCCGAGGAGGCCCCCGCCTGACCGGGGCCCGCGCCTGACCGGGGCCCGCGCTCACCACCAGGGCGAGTCGAGGCGTCCTTCGATCGCTCTGATGTTGGCGCGGGCGCAGTCGTCGCAGAAGAAGCGGCGGGCGCCGTTCTCGACGGAGCAGGTCCAGGTCGGCGGCGTCCGGTCGGCGGCGGTGCCGCAACGGGCGCACACGACGGGAGTTTCAGGGTCCGACGGCACCTGTTCATGCGTCTTCTGGTCCACTCCCCGACGATATCCCCGCGAACGGTTCGTGCGGGGCACAACCCGGCCGACACCCGACTCACGCCCGATGGACACCCGACCGACACAGCGCGGCGGGCCGGCCCCGTCCTCATCGGGACAGGACCGGCCCGCCATGCCGCGTGGGCTGATCGCTCTGCGTCGCGCGACGAGCGATCCGCCGCTTCGGGCCGTGCGCGTTCGGGCGTGTGGCCGTTGGGCCGTCAGTGCATGACGGCCATGGCCAGGGCGCGGCGGGCGCGGAGCGAGGCACGCTCCGCGCGGCGCTGCATCCGGCGGGCGGTGGCCAGCCGGAGGGCCTTGCGCTCCGTGTCGGCCTCGCGCAGCCGATCGTTCATATGCGCGCGGGCCAAGGCTTCTGGGATGAGTTGCATTTCGAGGGTCCTGTTCTGGCTCGACTCCGTCGCACCGGAGGTGTCACGGGCGGGGGTCTCGGAGATGGGCGGGGTCATGATCTGGTCCTGCTTCTTGGGGTCGTGCGTCGCTGGGCGATCGATGGTGCCGAGGGTGCTCATGCTGTGACCGGGTTCTTGCGCGGACGGCCACGCGGGCGCTTGCGGGCCACCACCACGCCCTGGACGAAGAGCTCGCCGCCCCAGACGCCCCACGGCTCGCGGCGGTCCTTGGCGCCGGCCAGGCACGCCTCGCGGAGGGGACAGGTCTGGCAGAGGGACTTGGCGTACTCCACGTCGGCCGGGGTCTCGGCGAAGAAGACCTCCGGGTCGTAGGAGCGGCAGGGCACGGGTACGCCGAGGTTCTCGATCGCGTCGTCGAGGTCGGTGAGGGCGGTGAGCGGGGCGGGCGGGGTCAAGGAGTCCTCCGTAAGACCGGGCGGGGGGATCAGGTCGGTTGCTACTGACGGGGTGTGTGCCTTGAGTTGCACGGTCTTGTGTTCCTCGTCTGTCGGTCCGGCTTGTGGCCGGACGTATGGCAAAACAAAAGGGCCGCGAAACCCGGTGTGGGTTCCGCGGCCCTGGAAGGTGCCGACCTGATCGCGCCGATCAGGCTGGATCTCTCCAGGGTTCGAGGCCGCGGTAGGCCCACATGTGGTGCTGGTGCTGCGTCTTCGGGTCATTCAGGCTGTTCACGTAGCCGGCGCCCTTGAGCGACTCGGCGGATGCGAAGGCGCCTGCCTGCGCTGCCGCTGCCACTACTGCCTGTGCCTGAGTCGGCCGCTCACGCTCGGTAAAGCGCGATTCCACGACGCCGGACAGACCGGTGGCGGAAAGCGAAGCCAAGGAAGAGCCGCTCGGGCAGAAGGCGACGACCGGGCGATCGGTCAGTTTGGTGATGATCGTGAAGTTGCTCATTTGGTCTTCGCCTCCTCTCGGCGTCTCGTGGGACCGGCTGAACCAGTCCGCGGTTGTTAAGTACAGCACGAAATCATCGGTTCCAGGAAGAGCCGTTGACCTCGTGCTCGGAAGGCTATGGGTATGCCGTCCGCGCGCGCAAACTATTTTTTCTCAGAGTCTTCGGAAGATTTTTCCGCGGCGTCCGCGACATGCTCCGCGCTCGCGGCCTCAGCGGCGCCCGCCGCACCGTCGGCGGCCGTCAGGTCCTCGCCCGCGCACAGCGCCAAAACGTCGGCGCCGAACCTGCCGAGTTTGCGCACTCCCACCCCGGAGATGCCCGCGAGCTGCCCTTCGTTCTCCGGCACCGCCTCGGCGATGGCCAGCAGCGTCTTGTCCGTGAAGATGCAGTACGCGGGCTGCCCGAGCCCCTTGGCCCGCTCGGCGCGCCAGTCGTGCAGCCGCGCGTACAGCGCCTCGTCGAGCTCGGAGGGGCAGTCCTCGCAGCGCATGAGCTTCATCTCGCCCGCGTCCGTCAGCGTGCGGCCGCAGACCCGGCACCGGGCGGGCACCCGCCGCTTGCGGACGGGCGCGCCGGGGCGCTCCACGCCCCCTGCGCCGCCCGCGCTCGACGCCTCGGGCCGCCGGGCCCCCGAGCCGGGCCGCAGGCCGTTCAGGAAGCGGCTGGCGCGGCGCGTGGCGCGGCCGCCGGGGGTGCGGGACAGCGCCCAGGACAGGCCGAGGTGGAAGCGGGCCCGGGTGACGCCGACATAGAGGAGCCGTCGCTCCTCCTCGACCTGCTCGTCGGTCTTGGCGTAGGTGATCGGCATCATGCCCTCGGTGAGGCCGACCAGGAACACGGCGTCCCACTCCAGGCCCTTCGCCGCGTGCAGTGAGGCGAGCGTCACACCTTCGACGGTCGGCGCGTGCTGGGCGTTCGCGCGCTCGTCGAGCTCGACGACGAGGTCGGCGAGGGTCGCGTCCGCCTTGACCCGTACGAAGTCCTCGGCGAGCCGCACCAGGGCCGCGAGGGATTCCCAGCGGTCGCGGACCGAGCCGGCTCCGGCGGGCGGCTCGGGCGTCCAGCCCTTGGTGCTGAGCACCGCCCGCACCTGGGAGGGCAGCTCCACGATGTCGTCGAGCAGGGCGTCGTTGCCCCCGAAGCGGGCGGCCCCGCGCAGCACCGCCCGCGCCTCGCGCACCTCCGTACGCTCGAAGAACCGCTCGGCGCCGCGCAGCTGATAGGGCACCCCGGCGTCGGCGAGGGCGCCCTCGTAGACCGCGGACTGGGAATTGGCGCGGTAGAGGATCGCGATCTCGCTCGCGGGCACGCCCGAGGCGATGAGGTCGCGGACGCGGCGGGCGGTGCCTTCGGCCTCGGCGGGCTCGTCCGCGTACTCCGTGTAGGAGGGTTCGGGGCCGGCCTCGCGCTGCGAGATCAGTTCGAGGCGGTGTTCGGCGGCCCGGCCGCGGGCGTGGGCGAGGACGCCGTTGGCGAGGCTCACGACCTGGGGGGTGGAGCGGTAGTCGCGGATGAGCTTGACCACCGTCGCGTCCGGGTGCCGGTTGCGGAAGTTCAGCAGGTGGTCGGGGGTGGCGCCGGTGAAGGAGTAGATGGTCTGGCTGGCGTCGCCGACGACGCACAGGTTGTTCCGGTCGCCGACCCACAGGTCGAGGAGGCGCTGCTGGAGGGGGCTGACGTCCTGGTACTCGTCGACCACGAAGTGCTGGTACTGGCCGCGCACGGTCTCCGCGATGTCGTGCCGGTCCTGGATCACGCCGACGGTGAGCAGCAGCACGTCCTCGAAATCGATCACGCCGCGGTCGCGCTTGAGCTGCTCGTACGTGGCGTAGATCCGGCCGATCTCGGCCGGGTCGCGGGACGCCTCGCGACCGGCCTTGGCCATGGCGGCCGGATAGTCCTCGGGCACGGTCTGGGTGACCTTGGACCACTCGATCTCGCCCGTGACATCACGCAGTTCGTTGCGGTCGAGGCGGACGCGGCAGCGCGCGGCGGCCTCCGCGACCAACTGGACCTTGCGCTCGATCAGCCGCGGCACGTCGCCGCCGACGGCCTTGGGCCAGAAGTACTGGAGCTGGCGCAGCGCCGCCGAGTGGAATGTACGGGCCTGGACGCCGCCCGCGCCGAGCTGGCGCAGCCGTCCGCGCATCTCGCCCGCGGCGCGGGCGGTGAAGGTGACGGCGAGCACGTTCGCGGGCTGGAGTATCCCGGACCGGACGCCGTACGCGATGCGGTGGGTGATCGCGCGCGTCTTGCCCGTACCGGCCCCGGCCAGCACGCATACCGGACCGCGCAGGGCCGTGGCCACCTCGCGCTGCTCGGGGTCGAGCCCGTCGAGCACCGCGTCGGCAGAGTCCGGAACCTGAGGGAAGAGGGTGGAACGCGTTGCTGCTGTCACCCCGCCATGCTGCCAGGTCCGCTGGGACGACCGTGACGGTTGTCCACAGGCGTCCGGCTCCGGTCGTACTAATACCGGCCGATGCCGACTGATGCCGGGCCCGGCACGGACCGGGGTCGGGCCCGGACCGGGAATGGTCGGCGTCGGTTGCGCGTTCTACCACCGCAATCACGCCAGTACGAAGGAGCGCGAGGACTGATGTCGGGCACTGTGACGATGTACAGCACCACCTGGTGCGGCTACTGCCGCCGGCTGAAGGGCCAGATGGACCGCGAGGGGATCGCGTACACCGAGGTCAACATCGAGCACGATGCCGACTCCGCGGCCTTCGTGGAGAAGGCGAACGGCGGCAACCAGACCGTGCCGACGCTGCTGGTGGTGGCGGAGTCCGGCACCGAGTCGGTCATGACCAACCCGAGCCTGGCCCAGGTCAAGCAGGCCCTCGCCGCCTGACCGCCCGCGTCGAAGGGCCCGGATCCAGCTGGATCCGGGCCCTCGGTGTCTCTGCGGGCCCCGCCGCGGGCGGCGCGGGCCCGCAGGGCGGCTCAGGACTGCGGCAGCGGCTTGCCGTACCAGAGCTCGATGAGCCGGGCCGCGATCGAGATGCCCGTGGGCGGCAGGACCTCGCCGGAGTCGAACGCGGCCCGCAGGTCGTCCCGCGAGAACCAGCGGGCCTCGTGGATCTCCTCGCCGTCCACCTGGATCTCCGAGGACGTGGCCTGCGCCATGAACCCGAGCATCAGGCTGGACGGGAAGGGCCAGGGCTGGCTGGCGACGTACTCGACGTCGCCGACCACCACGCCCGCCTCCTCGGCGACCTCGCGCCGCACGGCCTGCTCGATCGACTCCCCCGGTTCGACGAACCCGGCGAGGGTCGAAAAGCGGCCCTCCGGCCAGTGCATCTGGCGGCCTAGCAGCGCCCGGTCCTCCTCGTCCGTCACCAGCATGATCACGGCGGGGTCGGTGCGGGGGTAGTGCTCGGCGCCGCACGCCTGGCAGCGGCGGATGTGCCCGGCGGCGGCCACGACGGTGCGCTCGCCGCAGCGCGAGCAGAAGCGGTGCAGCCGCTGCCAGTTCTCCAGCGCCACCGCGTGCACCAGGAGCCCCGCGTCGCGCGGCGACAGCAGCAGCCCCGCCTCGCGCAGGCCCGCCGGGCGCGCGGACTGGTCCATCCGGCCGGGCAGCGCGTCCTTCTGGAGCGCGAAGTAGCGGACGCCGTCCTCGTCCTCGCCGAGGAAGTAGCGGTGCGTCTCGGTGACGGGGGCCTCGAAGGCCGGGGTCATGACGAGTTCGGTGCGGCCGTCGGGGGTGTCGTCGATCAGAGCCTGACCGCCGGAGACCACGAAGACCCGCGTCGTGGGGTGGCTCCAGGCCGCGGCCAGCCACGCCTCGTCGAGCCGGTGGTGCGCGGCGCGGTCGATGCCGCTCTCGACGCTGAGCGTGATGGGCCGGCTGTCGGTGCGATCGGTGGTGGTCACGGCTGCTTCCAACTCCCCCTGCGAACGGGTGGTTTACGACTGGGCGTGCGCTGAAGCGCGTACTTGCGCGTCAGCTGTCGGTGGGCCAGTGCTCGGCGAGGTCGCCCCAGAGGTAGGCGGCCGTCTCGACGCCCTTCATGAGGAGGTCCAGTTCGACCTTCTCGTTCGGCGCGTGCCAGCCGTCCGAGGGCACGGAGATGCCCAGGAAGAGCACCGGGACGCCGAGCACGTCCTGGAGGTCGGCGGCCGGGCCCGAGCCGCCCTCGCGCGTGAAGCGGATCTGCTGCTCGAAGGCCCGCCCCATGGCCCGTACGACGGACTGGAGCGCGGGGTGGTCCAGCGGCGTCAGACAGGGGCGGGTCGCGCCCCAGAAAGTGATCTCGTGGCGGATGCCGGCCGGCAGGCGCGCGGCGATCCACTCGCGCACGCTCTGCTGGATCTTCTCGCCGTCCTGGCCGGCCACCAGCCGGAACGACAGCTTCAGCTGGGCGCTGGACGGCACGATGGTCTTCCCGCCGGGCCCCTGGTAGCCGCCGCTGATGCCGTTGACCTCGGCGGTGGGCCGCGCCCAGATCCGCTCCAGGGTGGTGTGCCCGGCCTCGCCGACGGTGGCGTGGGAGTGCGCGGTGCGCAGCCACCGCGACTCGTCGAAGGGCAGCTCGGCGAAGAGCTCGCGCTCGCGGTCGGTCAGCTCCACGACGCCGTCGTAGAAGCCGGGGACGGCGACCTTGCGCTCGTCGTCGTGGAGCGCGGCGGCCAGCCGGGCCGCCTCGGTGGCGGGGTTGGGCACCGCGCCGCCGAAGGAGCCGGAGTGGATGTCCTGGTCCGGCCCGTAGAGGTCGACCTGGCAGTCGGTGAGGCCGCGCATGCCGGTGCAGACCGTCGGGGTGTCCTCCGACCACATGCCGGTGTCGGAGACGATCACGGTGTCGCAGGCGAGGCGGTCGGCTCGGTCGCGGATCAGGTCGGGGAAGTTCGGGGAGCCGGACTCCTCCTCGCCCTCGATGAGGAGCTTGAGGTTGACCGCGGGCGCGGTGCGCCCGGTGGCCGCCAGGTGGGCCCGTACGCCCAGGGTGTGGAAGAACACCTGCCCCTTGTCGTCGGCGGCGCCGCGCGCGTACAGGCGACCGTCCTTGACGACGGGGTCGAAGGGGTCGGTGTGCCAGCCGTCCTCGCGGGCCGCGGGCTGCACGTCGTGGTGCCCGTAGACGAGGACTGTGGGGGCCGCCGGGTCGCCGGAGGGCCACTCGGCGAAGACCGCGGGCGCCCCGGCCGTCTCCCAGATCTCGGTGGTCGTGAAGCCCGTCGCGGTCAGCTTCGCGGCCAGCCATTCGGCGCTGCGGCGGACGTCGCCCGCGTGGCCGGGGTCGGCCGAGACGGAGGGGATGCGCAGCCACTCGGTGAGATCGTCGAGGAAGGCGGTGCGGTGACCGTCGAGGTACGTGCGGACGGCACTGTCCGGGGTGTTGCTCATGACATCGACCCTATCCGCCTGCGACCCGTGCCCATTACCGGGTTTCCTCGCCGCCGGACGGGCCGAGGAGGAGCTGTTCCAGGGCCGCGCGGTCCGGCAGTCCGGCGGGCCGGACGACCTCGCCGCTGCGTACGTACAGGAAGGCCGCCGAGACGGACGACAGCGGCAGTCCGTGCCGCTCGGCCCAGGCGAGGCGGTAGATCGCGAGCTGGAGGGGGTCGGCGTCGCGGCCGTGGCCGGTCTTCCAGTCGACGATCTCGTAGGTGTCGCCCTCGGGGCCGCTCTCCCGGTACACGGCGTCGATCCGGCCGCGGATCACCCGGCCCGCGAGGGTCAGCTGGACCGGCACCTCGACCTGGCAGGGGGTGCGGTGGGCGTACGGGGTGCGCTCGAAGGCTTCCTTGAGGGCGGCCAGGTCGCGTTCGTCGGCGATCTCGGGTTCGTCGTCGGCGCCGCCGGGCAGTTCGTCGGGGCCGAGCAGCGGCAGCGGCAGCGCCTCGAACCGGGACTCCACCCAGGCGTGGAACCGCGTGCCGCGACGGGCCGCGGGCTGCGGTGCGCGGGGCATGGGGCGGGCCAGGTCGCGTGCGAAGCCCTCGGGGTCGGCGGCGAGCCGCAGCAGCTGCGAGGCGCTCAGCGCGGACGGCAGGGGGACGTCCCGGACGGCCGCGCGGGTGCGCCGCAGCTCCCCGGCGAGCGCGTCGAGGTCCCGGTCCCAGGAGTCCGCGAGGCGCTGTTCCTCGGGCGGCAGGGGGGCTTCAGCGGCGTCAGGGGGGAGCACCGGCCGGGCGTCCGTCTCCCCGGCCGCCTCGCCGACCGGGGCGGGGTGCTCGCGCGCGGGCGCCGCGTCCCGGCCGGTAGCGGAATGCACCGGTCCGGCGGGCACGACGACGGGACCAACGCGGTGGCCGTGCCCCGCTTCGGCGCTCTCCATGGGGCGGGTGCGCGGGGCGGGGCCGATGCGCGTGCTGGCGCCCGTACCGGCTTCCGGGCCGCGGCGCGGCCCCGGCAGGGCGGAGGCCGTCGCCGGCGCCTCGGGCGGGTGGCCGCCGGGCCGCTCGGCCGCCGGCCAGTCGTCCCAGAGGCCGGCGCCGCCGTCTTCGGGCTGCGGGCCGCCGTACGGCTCCTCGTCCGGCGGCCCGTCGTACGGGTCCGGCTCGCCGTACGGGTCGTCGGCCGGCGGTTCGTACAGCGGCTCGTCGTCGAGGAGCGGGTCGGCGGGAAACGGCTCGTCCGGGGGCGGCGGGGCGGGCTCCTGATCGGCGTCCGGGGACGCGGTGTGCGGATACGGGCCGTCCCCGCGCTCGTGCGCCCCCTGCCCGCCAGGGGGCCCCGCCATGCGGTTCAGGTGGGCCATGACTGCGTCGGCGGCGGCGTGGCGGCGGGCGAGGGCCTGCGGGTCCAGGGGCAGCGGCCACGCGCGGTCCGCCTCCGACGCGGCGAGCACGGGGTTCTCCGCGCCCTCCTCCGGTGCGTCGGCCCATGCCTCGATCTCGCCGTAGCCCGCCTCGCAGTGCTCGCGCAGGGCCTCCAGGAACGCGGAGGGGCCCCGCGGCTTCTTCTGGGAGGGCCCCCACCAGTGGCCGGAGCCGAGCAGCAGGGAGCGGGGGCGGGTGAAGGTGACGTAGCCGAGGCGGAGTTCCTCGGTCTCCTGGTGGGCCTTTATGGCCGCCTTGAAGGCGGCCATCCCCTTGGCGTCCCACGCCTTGATGTCCGGCAGCGTGCCGGCGTCGCCGCGCAGCGCGTGCGGCAGCACCTTGGCCTGGGCCGTCCAGGACTCGCGGGACTGCTCGCTGGGGAACTGCTTGCCGACCAGCCCGGGTACGGCGACGACGTCCCACTCAAGTCCCTTGGACTTGTGGGCGGTGAGCACCTTGACGGTGTCCTCCCCTCCGGGGAGGGAGCTGTCGAGTCCCTTCTCGTACTGCTCGGCGGTGCGCAGGAAACCCAGGAAGGCGAGCAGCGTGGTCTCGCCGCCCAGGGCGGCGAAGCCCGCCGCGATGTCGAGGAAGCTCGAAAGGGTCTCGCGGCGCCGGGCGGCCAGCGCGTGCGGGGAGGCGGAGAGCTCGACCTCCAGGCCGGTGGTGGCCAGCACCCGGTGCAGGACGTCCATGAGCGGGTCGGCCAGGGAGCGGCGCAGGTCGCGCAGTTCGGCGGCGAGCCGGGCGAAGCGCACCCGGGCCTCGGCGGAGAACGGCAGCCCGTCGTCCGGGGCGGAGGCATCGGCCGCCAGGAAGGTGTCGAGGGCGTCGGCCAGGGAGACCGTCTCGGCCGGGTCGACGCCCTCCACGGCCTCGGCCAGCCTGCGGTCCGGGTCGCTCTCGCCGCCGCCGTAGGGCACGAGCGTACGGGCGCGGCGGCCCAGCAGCGCCAGGTCGCGCGGGCCGATGCGCCAGCGCGGGCCGGTCAGCAGCCGGACGAGCGCGGCGTTGGCCGTCGGGTCCTGGAGGACCTCGCAGACGGCGACGAGGTCGGCGATCTCCGGCAGGTGCAGCAGCCCGGAGAGGCCGACGACCTCGACCGGGATGTCCCGCTCGACCAGTTCCCCCTGGACGCGCGCGAAGTCCCCGGCCGTGCGGCACAGCACGGCGATGCCGCCCGGCCGGGTGCCGGTGCGCACCAGGTGGGCGATGGAGTCGGCGAGCCAGGCCAGCTCCTCGGCGTGGGTGGGCAGCAGCGCGCACCGTACGAGGCCGTCGCGCTCGGCTCCGGGGGCGGGGCGCAGCGCCTCCACGCCCTCGTGGCGGGCGCGCAGCGGGGCGGCGAGGCGGTTGGCGAGGTCGAGGAGGCGGCCGCCGCTGCGGCGGTTCTCGCTGAGCGCGAAGCGCCGCGCGGGGGTGCCGTCCTCGTACGGGAAGTGGTCCGGGAAGTCGTCGAGGTTGGCCACGGAGGCGCCGCGCCACCCGTAGATGGCCTGGCAGGGGTCGCCGACGGCGGTGACGGCGTGCCCCGTGCCGCCCCCGAACAGTCCGGAGAGCAGCAGCCGCTGGGCCACGGACGTGTCCTGGTACTCGTCGAGGAGGACCACCGCGAACTGCTCGCGCAGGATGCGGCCGACCTCCGGCCGGTCCTGGGCCAGCCGGGCGGACAGGGCGATCTGGTCGCCGAAGTCGATGAGGTCGCGGTCGCGCTTCTCCTTGCGGTACCCGCCGATCAGGTCGAGGAGTTCGAGGCGGGCGCGGGCGGCGTCGGGGGCCTTGCGCAGATCGGGGTTGCTGAGCTTGGCGCCTTCCAGGGTGCGCAGCAGCGCGGTGTCATGCGCGCGCAGCCGCTCCGGGTCCACCAGGTGCTCGGAGAGTTCGCCGTCGAGGGCGAGGAGGTCGGCGACGAGGTCGCTGAAGGAGCGGGTGAGCGCCGGGTAGGGGCCGGGCGAGGTGCGCAGGACGCGGGCGGCGAGCTGGAAGCGCGTGGCGTCGGCGAGCAGCCGGGAGGTGGGCTCCAGGCCGATGCGCAGGCCGTGCTCCTTGAGGAGCCGGCCGGCGAACGCGTGGTACGTCGAGATCTGCGGATCACCAGGCGCCTCGTCGGGGTCGATCGGCTCCGGGTCGGTGACACCGGCTTCGACGAGGGCCTTGCGGACCCGCTCGGACAGCTCGCCCGCCGCCTTGTTGGTGAAGGTGAGGCCCAGCACCTGCTCGGGCGCGACCTGGCCGGTGCCGACCAGCCAGACGACGCGCGCGGCCATCACCGTGGTCTTGCCGGACCCGGCTCCGGCCACGATGACCTGCGGGGCGGGCGGCGCGGTGATGCAGGCCGTCTGCTCCGGGGTGAACGGGATGCCGAGGAGCTCCTTGAGCTGCTCGGGATCGGTGATGCGTGCTGCCACTCCAGTGAGGCTAACGGCGCCCACTGACAACCGGCGACCATCAGCCGTCAGGGGGCTCCCGGCCCCCTGCGACACCCTTGCCATCGAACTTGCCATCGAACGAAGCGCTCTGCGCCCCTGTCCCCGGAGGGTGTCACGCGTCACTCCACGATGTGCTGCCCCTCCGGGCGGGCCGTGCAGGAGCTGCGGAAGGAACAGCGGGTGCAGTGCTGGCCCGGGCGGGGGGCGAAGCGTTCGTCGAGTACGCGGCCCGCGGCGGTGGCCAGCAGGTCGCTCACCCACTCCCCTTCGGGGGGTTCCTGGGCCTGCACCTTGGGCAGGGCCTCCCCGCCGTCCTTCTTCGCCGCGCCCTGGCGCAGCTGCACCAGTTCCGCGCCGCCGTCCTCGGGGCGCCGCCCGCCGAACAGGTCGTCGACCGCGCCTTCGCGCACCGCCAGCTGATAGGCGGCGAGCTGCGGGTGGCGGGCGACGTCGTGCGCGGTCACGGCGGCCTTGCCGGTCTTGAAGTCGACCACGTAGGCGCGCCCCTGGGCATCCGTTTCCACGCGGTCCATGGAGCCGCGGATGCGCACCATATAGGCGTCGGTTTTGAGGGTGACGTCGAAATCGTGCTCCGTGGCGACGGTCGAGCGGCCGCCGCGCTCCATGACGTGCCAGCGGAGGAAGCGGTCCAGGGCGGCGCGCGCGTTCTCCTTCTCCTGCCGCGATTTCCAGGGGGCCTCGAAGGCGAGCGCGTCCCAGACGGAGTCGAGGCGCTCCATGAGGACCGCGAGGTCGGCGGGGGTGCGCCCGGACGCCACTTCGTCGGCCAGTACGTGCACGACGTTGCCGAACCCCTGCGCGGCGGTGGCCGGCGCGTCGGCCTTCACCTCGCGGCCGAGGAACCACTGGAGGGAGCAGGTGTTGACGAGCTGGTCCAGGGCGGACCCGGAGAGCGCGACGGGGCGGTCGCGGTCGCGCAGCGGCACCGCGCTGTGCGTCGGTTCGTTCAGGCCCCACCAGCGGTACGGGTGGGCCGCCGGTACGAGCGGCTGCCCCTCGTCGTCGTGCAGCGCCGCGAGTCGGGCGAGCCGCTGGGCGGCGGCGGCCCGCAGCTCGTCCGAGGCTGCGGGGTCGACGGTGGTGGCCCGCAGTTCGGCGACGAGGGCGGCGACGGCGAGGGGGCGGCGCGGGCGCTGCGTGACGTCCACGGGCTCGGTTCCGAGTTCGCCGAGGAAGCGGGAGGGCTGGTCGCCGTCGTCCGCGGCGGCCTTGACCGCGGTGACGACGAGGCGCTCGCGCGCGCGGGTGGCCGCGACGTAGAACAGCCGCCGCTCCTCGGCGAGGAGCGCGCCCGGCGGCAGGGGGTCGGCGAGTCCGTCGCGGCCGATCCGGTCGGCCTCCAGCAGCGAGCCGCGCCGCCGCAGGTCGGGCCAGAGCCCTTCCTGTACGCCCGCGACGACCACCAGCCGCCACTCCAGGCCCTTGGCGCGGTGCGCGGTCATCAGCCGCACGGCCTCCGGCCGCACGGACCGGCCGGAGAGGGTATCGGCGGCGATGTCCTGCGCGTCCAGCTCGTCGAGGAAGTTGAGCGCGCCCCGGCCGCCGGTGCGCTGCTCGGCGCGCGCGGCGGTCTCGAAGAGCGCGCACACCGCGTCCAGGTCCCGGTCGGCGTTGCGCCCGCCGGGGCCGCCTCTGCGGGCCGTACGCTCCAGGCGGTCCGGCCAGGAGGTGCCGGACCACAGCTCCCAGAGCGCCTGTTCGGCGGTGCCGCCGCCGGCGAGCAGTTCGCGGGTCTTGCGCAGCAGATCGCCGAGTATCCGCGCGCCCCGCGCGTACGCCGGGTCGTGCGCCACGAGGCGCTCCGGCTGGGCGAGCGCCTCGGCTATCAGTACGTCCGACGGCCGCGGTACGCCCTTCCCCGCCGCCCGCTCCTCCTCGCGCAGCGCCCGCCCCAGCCGCCGCAGATCGGCCGCGTCCATGCCGCCTAGGGGCGAGCCGAGGAGGGTGAGCGCCGTCTCGACGTCCAGGGAGGAGGGGGGCGGGGCGAGAGCGTCCATGGGCTCGACAGCTTCCGCAGGCTCATCAGCTTCCGCAGGCCCGTCAGTTTCCACAGACTCGTCGGCGTCCGCGGGTTCGTCAGAGTCACGGGCCTCGTCGGTGTCCGCGGGTTCTTCCAAGTCCAGGACCCCGTCGGCGTCCGGGACCTCCTCGGCGGCCGGGGCGGTGCCCGCTGAGAGCGCGTCCCCCGGCCCGTACAGCCCGTGCGGCTCGTGCGAAGCGCCGGTCCCCTCCCCCGGCCCGTACGCCCCCTCCCGTTCCGCCAGCGCGGCCTCCGCCGCCGCCCGCAGGGCCGTGAGCAGCGGGCCGACCGCCGGTTCGTGGCGCAGCGGTATGTCGTCGCCGTCGACCTCGACGGGAACGCCCGCCGAGGTCAGCGCCCGGCGCACGCCGGGGAGGGAGCGCGCGCCGGCGCGTACGAGGACGGCCATGTCGGGCCAGGGGATGCCGTCCTCCAGGTGCGCCCGGCGGAGGATGTCGGCGATGTTGTCGAGTTCGGCGCCGGGGGTCGGGAAGGTGAGGGCGTCGACCCGGCCGCCGGGGCGTACGGCCGCCAGGTCGCGGTGGGCGCGTACGGCGGCGGCCGGGAGGCGGGTGAGGGGCATGCGGCGGGTGAGGAGGCGGGTGGCGGCCAGCAGGTCCGCGCCGGAGCGGCGGGAGGTGGTGAGGACCTCGACGGGCGCCGGGGAGCCGTCCGTACGCGGAAAGGCGTCCGGGAAGTCGAGGATGCCGTTGACGTCGCCGCCGCGGAAGGCGTAGATCGACTGGTCCGGGTCGCCGAAGGCGACGAGGGTCCGGCCGCCGCCCGCCAGGGCGCGCAGCAGCCGCAGCTGGGCCGCGTCCGTGTCCTGGTACTCGTCCACGTAGACCGCGTCGTACCGGGAGGCCAGCTCCGCGGCCGCCTCCGACCGCTCGGCCAGCAGCACCGCCCGGTGCACGAGCTCCGCGTAGTCCAGCACCCCGCGCGCGTCCAGGACGTCCAGGTACTCCGCGAGGAAGGCCGCCGCCGCGCCCCAGTCCGGGCGCCCCGTGCGGCGCGCGAAGTCGTCGAGCGCGCCGGGGCCCAGCCCCAGCTCGCGGCTGCGCGCGAGGACGGCGCGCACCTCGTCGGCGAAGCCGCGCGTGGTCAGGCACGCGCGCAGCTCGTCGGGCCAGCGCACGCCCCCGCGCCCCGCGCGCCCCAGTTCGGCCTGTCCCGCGAGCAGCTCCCGCACGGCGACGTCCTGTTCGGGGCCGGACAGCAGCCGCAGCGGGTCGGCGAAGAGATCGGCGTCCTGGTGGGCGCGGACCAGGGCGTAGCAGTACGAGTGGAAGGTCGTGGCCTGCGGGCCCGTCGCGCCGGCGCCGAGCCGGGCCGCCATCCGGTCGCGCAGTTCGACGGCGGCCTTCCGGCTGAAGGTGAGGACGAGGACGCGCTCCGGGTCGCCGCCCCGCCGTACGCGCTCGGCGACCGCCTCGACGAGGGTGGTCGTCTTCCCGGTGCCGGGGCCGGCGAGGACGAGCAGCGGGCCGCCGGGGTGGTCAACCACCGCGCGCTGCCGTGCGTCCAGCTCAGGAGGGGCCACGGGTCCCGGCCGGGCGCGCACCAGGCGGTAGCCGCCCGATGGCGGTCGCACCTGTGGGTGCGACGAGCGGGACGAGAAGGAGGAGCTCACGTGGATCGCCGGTCCTGGTGGGTGTGCTGGGTGCCTTGCGGCCGTACGTGCCGGGTGGTGGCCGGGGGGTGAGGGCAGTTCCCGACGCTACGCCAGAGGGCCAGTGGGGCGCAGCGCGTCCCGGGAGCCGCCGGTCCGGTGCGGCCGCCTCACCCGTTCGGGCCAGTGGGCGGCAACGGGATCGTGCCCGTACTCCGTACGGGCTCCGATGCGCGTCCGCACCCTCCGGGTGGCGGAAGCTGTCATACGTGAGGAGTACCTTCGCCGCCGCCCCGCCCGGGGGCCCGGCCACCGCCCGGACCGCCGGAGCCGCCGCCGCGCGGCCCGCCGTCGGCCCTGCCGTCCCCGTAGGGACCGCCGCCGCCCCTGTCGCCCTCGTACGGACCGCCGCCGGCCCCACTGCTGTACGGACCGCCGCCGCCCCGCCCGTCGCCCGTACCGCCGTCGGGCCCGCCCTCGTACGGACCGCCGCCGCCCGTATCTCAGCCGTCGTCGGCGCCGCCCCCGCCCCAGCGCGCGTGCCTCATGTCGATCCGCGGCACATGCCCCTCGGCCGAGCGCGCGGCGGCGCGCAGCGGGGTCGCCTCGTCGCGGTAGTGCTCCAGCGCCCGCAGCTCGCTGCCGGGCAGCATGGCGCCGTCCGCGCGGACCACACGCCACCACGGCACGGCGCCTCCGTAGAGCGCCATCACGCGTCCCACCTGGCGGGGGCCGCCCTCGCCGAGCCATTCGGCGACGTCCCCATAGGTCATCACGCGGCCGGGCGGGATCTCTTCGGCGACCGCCAGCACCCGCTCCGCGTACTCGGGGAGTTCGTCGGCCGCCCGTACGTGCTCGCTCATCCGACCCATCCTGCCGTACCCCACCGACAGTGGCCCAGCGCGTTCCTGAATTCGATCACCGTAGGTGTACGGATGTGCGACGGAGCGTACGATCTCGGTTCCGCGCCCCCGAAATGCACCCTGATGCCCCCCTGTACGGCGTGGCCATGCCACCATCTTCCGGGCGGTGACTGGTGATACGAGATCAAGAAGAAACGGACGAGCAGCAGGGCGCGCAGCCTCCCGAGGGGGAGCGCGCCCGCGAAGTGCTGCCCTGCTCCGACGGATCACACGCCTCCGACGAGCACCGCTGCGAGGACGACGAGGCCCATATCGACCGGGTCTCCGGTGACGAACCGCTGCTGCCCGCCCGGGTGCACCGCCCCTCCGACCTGGTCCGGCTCTTCCTCGGCATCCTCGGTCTGGCACTGGTGCTCGCGCTCGCCGCGTTCGCCCACAGCACCACCGCCGGCCTGGAAAAGGACATCGGCGACTCCACCGGCAAGGCGCCGCAGCTCCTGGCCGACTTCGCGGGGCTGACGGCCAATATCGCCGTCTTCATCGTCCCGGTGGCGTTCGCCATGGAACGGCTCATCAAACGCGACGGGCTGCGCATCGCCGACGGCGTGCTCGCCGCCGTCCTCGCGCACGGCGTCTCGCTGGCCACCGACCTCTGGGTGGCCCGCGCCGCCCCCGAGACGATCAGCGACGCGCTCACCCGGGCCGCGCCGAGCGGCGGCGTCACCGACCCCGTGCACGGCTATCTCGCCCCCGTGATCGCCTATATGACGGCCGTCGGGATGTCGCGCCGGCCGCGCTGGCGCGTCGCGATGTGGGCCGTGCTGCTGCTGGACGCCTTCGCGGTGCTGGTCGGCGGCTACACCACACCGTTCTCGATCGCCGTCACCGTGCTGATCGGCTGGACCGTCGCGTACGGCACGCTGTACGCCGTCGGCTCCCCGAACGTACGGCCCACCGGCCAGAACCTCCTCGCCGGGCTGCGCCGCGTCGGCTTCAAGCCGGTGACCGCGCTGCGCTCGGAGGACGTACCGGACGGCGAGCACGCGAGCCACCACGACCGCGGCCGCCGCTACATCGTCACCCTGGAGGACGGCCCGCCGCTCGACGTGACGGTCGTCGACCGCGAGCAGCAGGCCCAGGGCTTCTTCTACCGCGTCTGGCAGCGGCTCGCGCTGCGCGGCTTCACCCAACGCCGCAGCCTCCAGTCCCTGCGCCAGGCGCTGGAGCAGGAGGCGCTGCTCGCGTACGCGGCCATCGCCGCCGGCGCCAACGCGCCCAAGCTGATCGCGACCTCCGAACTCGGTCCGGACGCGGTCATGCTCGTGTACGAGCACATCGGCGGCCGCACCCTCGACGCACTGCCGGACGAGGAGATCACCGACGAGCTGCTGGCGGGCGCCTGGAAGCAGCTCAAGTTCCTCCAGTCGCGGCGCATCGCGCACCGGCGGCTGGACGGCGACGCCCTCCTGGTGGATCGTTCCGGCAACGTGGTGCTCACCGACCTGAGCGGCGGCGAGATCGCCGCGGGCGATCTGGTGCTGCGCATGGACATCGCGCAGCTGCTGACCACGCTGGGCCTGCGGGTCGGGGCCGAGCGGTCGGTGGCCGCGGCCGTCGACATGCTCGGCCCCGATGCCATCGCCGACAGCCTGCCGCTGCTCCAGCCGCTGGCGCTGACCCGCATCAGCCGCGCCACGCTGCGCCAGCTGGCGCGCGAGCGCTCGCAGCGCGAGCGGGAGGCGGTGCTGGAGGCGTCGCATGCCCGTAAGGCGGCCAAGGAGGCCAAGGCCGCGGAGGAGGCAGAGGAGGCGGAGGAGAAGGCGCGGGCGGCCGAGGCGGCCGAGGCCGTAGCGGCTGGAGAGACCGAAGGGGCCGCCCGGGCTGTCGAGGAAGCCGGGGCCGCGGGGGCCGATCAGGTCACTGGGTCCGTCGAGGCCGCCGATGAGGCACGGTCCGGAGCCACGGCCGGGTCGGCCCAGACCGTGAGCATGGCCAAGACCGGTGGCGGAGCCACGGCCAGTAGTGCGGTCAAGGCCGGCAATGGAACCGGCAATGGAACCAGAACCGGCAGTGGGGCCGACGGCGACGCCGAGGCCGGCGGCGGCAGCGACCGCAAGGCGGCCAGGGCCGAGCGGCAGGCGGAGAAGCGGGCGCTCGACGAGGCCGCCGAGGACGCCCGTGAAGAGGACCTGCTCTCCCAGATCCGTCAGCAGGTGCTGCTGATCCGGCCGCAGGCGGCGATAGAGCCCGTCCGGCTGGAGCGGATCAAGCCGCGCACGCTGTTCACCTTCATGGCGGGCACGCTGGCCGCGTACTTCCTGCTCTCGCAGCTCACCAACACCCCGATCGGCGACATCGTCAGCAACGCCAACTGGGTGTGGGTGGCGGTCGCCGTGTTCTTCTCCGCGCTCACCCAGGTCGCCGCCGCGTTGAGCCTGCTGGGGTTCGTACCGGAGAAGGTCTCCTTCCGCCGTACGGTCGTCGCCCAGGTCGCGAGCTCGTTCGTGAAGCTGGTCGCCCCCGCCGCGGTCGGCGGCGTCGCCCTCAACACGCGCTTCCTCCAACGCGCCGGGGTGCGGCCGGGACTGGCCGTGGCGAGCGTCGGGGCGTCGCAGCTGTTCGGCATGGTCTGCCACATCCTGCTGCTGCTGTCCTTCGGGTACGTGACCGGAACGGAGCGCGCCTCGTCGCTGTCGCCGTCCCGGACGGTGATCGGCGGGCTGCTCACGGCCGCGGTCCTCGTGCTCGTCGTCACCGCCGTGCCGTTCCTCCGGAAGTTCGTCGTGACGCGGGTGCGGTCGCTGTTCGCGGGCGTGGTGCCGCGCATGCTGGACGTGCTCCAGCGGCCGCAGAAGCTCGCGACGGGCATCGGCGGGATGCTGCTGCTGACGGCCGCCAACGTGATGTGCCTGGACGCCGCGACGCGCGCCTTCGGCGGGGACCTGAGCTATGCCAGTACGGCGGTGGTCTTCCTCACCGCCAACGCCATCGGCTCCGCCGCGCCGACGCCGGGGGGTGTCGGGGCGGTCGAGATCGCGCTGACGTCGGCGCTGACGCTGGCGGGGATGCCGGCGGATGCCGCGCTGTCCGCGGTGCTGGTGTTCCGGCTGATGGTGTTCTGGCTGCCGGTGATTCCGGGGTGGATCTCGTTCACGTATCTCACCCGCAAGGGAGCCATTTAGTAGTCGGCGCGGTCGGGGGTGTCCTCAAGCGCCGGACGGGCTGGGATGCGGGCGCCTGCCCGTACCCGTGCCGGGCCGGCCGAGGTGGATGCGCGCGCTCGCGCACAAGCGTCCTCAAGCGCCGGACGGGCTGAAATGAACGCGCCCGCCCCCTCCCGCGCACAAGCGTCCTCAAACGCCGGACGGGCTGAAGTGAACGTGCCCGCCCACCACCAGCAGCAACCTCCACGCCGCATTTGCCAGTGCCTTTATCCGATTTACCTTGCATCTACAGGATGAATAGCCATACGGTGCCGCACATGCGGTCCTACACAATTGGCCAGGCGGCGCGCCTCCTCGGCGTCAGTTCCGACACCGTCCGGCGCTGGGCCGACGCCGAGCGGATTCCGACGCGTCGGGACGAGTTCGGCAAGCGGCGCATCGAGGGGACCGACCTGGCGGCCTTCTCGGTCGCGCTCGCGGCGGACGCGAACGGTTCCGACAGCGAGGACTCCGGGTACACCAGCGTCCGTAACGCCTTCCCCGGCATCATCACGGCCGTCAAGCTCGGCGACGTCGCCGCCCAGGTGGAGATCCAGGCCGGGCCGCACCGGCTCGTCTCCCTCGTCACCCGCGAGGCCGTCGAGGAGCTGGGGCTGGCCGTCGGCATGGAGGCCGTGGCCCGTGTGAAGTCCACCAATGTCCATATCGACCGCGCCTGACACCCGGCTTCTGGAGTTTCGATGTCCCGCACGTCCCCCACGTCCCGTACGCCCCGCGCTCCCCGCACCCTCGTACGCCGTGCCGCGCTCCCCGTCCTGGCCGCCACCCTGCTCGTACCGCTCGTCGCGGCCTGCGGCAGCGACGACAAGAAGGACTCCGGGGCCTCGGGCGACGGCAAGAAGAACACCACGCTCACCGTCCTCGCCGCGGCCTCCCTCACCGACGTCTTCAAGCAGGCGGGCGCCGCGTACGAGAAGGAGCACCCGGGCGTCAAGGTGAAGTTCTCCTACGCGGGATCGCAGGAGCTGGCCTCGCAGGTGCGGCAGGGCGTGCCCGCCGACGCCCTCGTCACCGCCGACACCAAGACCATGGACGGGCTCAAGTCCGATTCGGAAACCCCCTCCGTCATCGCCAAGAACCGGCTGACCATCGTCACCGCCAAGGGCAACCCGAAGCACGTGAAGGGCCTCTCCGACCTCTCCAAGAGCGACCTCAAGGTGGTACTCGCCGCGCCCCAGGTGCCCGTCGGCCGCTACAGCAAGAAGGTCCTCGACAAGCAGCACATCAGCGTGAAACCGGCCTCCCAGGAGCCCAACGTCCGCGCCGTCCTCACCAAGGTCCAGCTGGGCGAGGCCGACGCCGGGATCGTGTACGCCACCGACGCCGCCGTGGCGGGCAAGAAGGTCGCCACCGTCGACGTGCCCGACGACCAGAACGCCATCGCCTCCTACCCGGCGGCCGTTCTCAAGGGCTCCAAGCACAGCTCCGACGCCGCCTCCTTCGTGAAGTGGCTGAACACCGACGAGTCGCAGCGGCTGCTGCGCGCCGCGGGGTTCCAGAAGCCGTGACCGCGAACGCCACGCGCGCCCCCGGCCGCACGCGCGCGGTCCGGGGGCGTACGCCTTTCACCCTCTCCGTTCCCGCCGTACTCGCGGTGGTCTTCCTGCTGCTCCCCCTCGCGGGGGTGCTGGCCCGCACGCCCTGGTCCACGCTGACCACCCGGCTCTCCTCGCACGAGGTCAGCCAGGCGCTCGGCCTCTCGCTGTTCGTCTCCGCCTGGGCGCTGCTGCTCGCGCTCGTCCTCGGCATCCCGCTGGCCTGGCTGCTCGCCCGCGTGGAGTTCCCCGGCAAGGCGCTGGTGCGCTGCCTGGTGATGCTGCCGATGGTGCTGCCGCCGACGGTCGCGGGCGTCGCGCTCCTCCAGGGGTACGGGCGGCGCGGGCTGCTGGGCCCGGCGCTGGAGTCGTGGTTCGGCGTCTCCCTGCCGTTCTCCACCACGGGCGCGGTGATCGCCTCGGCGTTCGTCTCCATGCCGTTCCTGGTCATCAGCCTCGAAGGGTCCCTCGCCGGACTGCACCCCCGGTACGAGGAGACGGCGACGTCCCTGGGCGCCGCGCCCCTGCGGGTCTTCCGCACCATCACGCTGCCGATGATCGCGCCGGGGCTCATCGCGGGGGCCGCGCTGTGCTGGGCGCGCGCGCTCGGCGAGTTCGGCGCGACGATCACCTTCGCCGGGAACCTGCCCGGTACGACGCAGACGCTCCCCCTCCAGGTCTATCTGCTGCTCCAGGACGACCCCGAGGGCGCGACCGCCGTCTCCCTCCTGCTGCTGGTCATCGCGACGGTGGTGCTCCTCGCGCTGCGCGGCCGCTGGCTGGGCGGCAAACCGGCCGAGCCGAAGGCCGCCGCCACGGGTTCGACGGACGACAGCGGCGACAACGGCAGCAGCGGGACCGGCGGCACCGGCGGCAGCAGCAGCGACGCCCGGTCGTCCGCCAAGGAGAGCGGCCGGTCCCCCGTCCGCGACCTGCCCAAGCCGGCCCTCGCGCCCCTGCGCACCACCGTCACCGGCGCCACCAACGCCGCGCTCGACGCCCCCGCGGGCACCACCATCGCCGTCGTAGGACCCAACGGCGCCGGAAAGACGACGCTGCTACGGGCGCTGCTCGGCCTCACCCACCGGGCCACCGCGCGGCCCCTCGCCCTGGGCGACGCGGAGGTCTCCGCCGAACCGCCCCACAAGCGCCGGATCGCCTGGGTCCCGCAGGACGGGGCGCTCTTCCCGCACCTCACCGCCCTCGCCAACACCGCGTACGGGCTGCGTGCCCAGGGCACGGCGAAGGCCAAGGCGCACGCGGAGGCGCAGCACTGGCTGGACGCCCTCGGCGTCGGCCATCTCGCCCTCCGCAAGCCGGGCGGTATCAGCGGCGGCCAGGCCCAGCGCGTGGCGCTCGCGCGCGCCCTCGCCGCGCGCCCCCGGCTGCTCCTTCTCGACGAGCCCCTCGCGGCCCTCGACCAGTCCACGCGCGCCCGGGTCCGGCACACCCTGCGCACCCACCTCGCGGACTTCCCCGGCGTCTGCCTGATCGTCACCCACGACCCCGTGGAGGCGGTCTCCCTCGCCGACCGGATCCTCGTGCTGGAGGACGGTTCGACCCTCCAGTACGCGACGCCGACCGAGCTGACCCGGCATCCCCGCTCCCCCTGGGTGGCCCGGATGCTCGGCCGCAACGCCTGGCCCGGCACCGCGAAGGGCGAATCGCTGCGGCTGGCCGGCGGCGCGGACCTCATCGCCGCGGACCCGCTCCCCGCCGAGCACACGCCGGGGCTCGCCGTCGTCGGCCCCGAGGCCGTCTCCCTGCACACCACCCGCCCCGAGGGCAGCCCGCGCAACGTCTGGGCCGGTACGGTCCGCGAGATCGCCGCGCAGGGCGGCCGGCTGCGGGTCCTCGTCGACGGCGAGCCCGAGGTCGTCGCCGAGATCACCCCGTCGGCTGCGGCGGAGCTGGGCCTCGTGGAGGGCGCGGAGGTGTGGGTGAGCGTGAAGGCGACGGAGGTGACGTTCGTACCGCTGTAGGGCGGGGGACGCGTCCGTACGGCGACAAGGCGCGTCCGTACGGCGGCAGACTCGTCCGTACGGCGGCAGGGCGGAGGGCGCGTACGCACGCGGCCCGGGTCTCACCCGTACGGACCGCGAGGCGCGCGCCCGGCGGCGGCCCGACCGGAGGATGGCAGTCCGCGTACGTTCCCGTTCCGCGTACGCCCCGCCGACCTCCGGGAGAGCCGCCGTGTCGAGATCCGTACGGACCGGGGCCCTGTCTTTCGCCGCACTGCTGGCCGTCGCCGCCGTCGGGGGCTGCTCCGACGGCGGCGCGGACAGCGCGCGGGCCGACACGAGCGCCGGCCAGAAGCTGGACTGGAAGTCCTGCCCCGCCCCCAGCGACAGCGAGGACGCCTCCTCGGGCCAGGCGCCCGGCGACTCCTGGGAGTGCGCCACGCTGCACGCCCCGCTCGACTACGGCCGCCCCAAGGGCGACACCATCGGCATCGCCCTGATCCGCGCCAAGGCCACCGACCCGGACCACCGGATCGGCTCGCTCTTCTTCAACTTCGGCGGGCCCGGCGGCTCCGGCATCAGCACCCTCCCCGCCTTCGCCGAGGACTACCAGAACCTCCGCACCCGCTACGACCTCGTCAGCTTCGACCCGCGCGGCGTCGGCCGCAGCGACGGCGTCAAGTGCCTCGGCGACAAGGACCTCGACTCCTACTACGCGGCCGACTCCACCCCCGACGACGCGGCCGAGCGGCGCGCCCTCCTGGACCGCGTCAAGAAGTACGCCGCCGCCTGCGAGAAGAACTCCGGCAAGGTCCTCGCCCATGTGGGGACGTCGAACGCGGCACGCGACATGGACCTGATGCGCGAGGCGCTCGGCGACGCCAAGCTGCACTACTTCGGCATCTCCTACGGGACGGAACTCGGCGGCGTCTACGCCCACTTGTTCCCGAAGAAGGTGGGGCGCGCCCTCCTCGACGGCGTCGTGGACCCGACGAACGACCCCGTGCGGAGCGCCCTGGGCCAGGCGAAGGGCTTCCAGCTCGCGCTCGGCAACTACCTGCGGGCGTGCGCCGGGAGCCGGGACAACTGCCCGACCGAGCGGCAGATCCAGCGGTTGCTGGACCGCTTGGACAAGCGGCCGGCGCCCGCGGCGGACGGCCGTAAGCTCACGCAGTCGCTCGCCAGCGGCGGCATCGCCCAGTCCCTGTACTCGAAGGACTTCTGGGACTACCTCACCGAAGGCGTGGAGGACGCCGAGAACGGCGACGGCAAGATCCTGCTCGCCCTCGGCGACTCCATGAACGGCCGCGACAAGGACGGCGCGTACAGCTCCTTGCAGTCCTCCCTCACCGCCGTCACCTGCGCCGACTTCAAACAGCGCTACACGGCCGACGACATCGCGGGCAAGGTCGGCGAGTTCCGCCGAGCGTCGCCCGTCTTCGGCGACTTCATGGCGTGGAGCCTCACCCAGTGCACCGGCTGGCCCGTGTCCGGCGAGTGGGACACCCCCGAGGTGAGCGCCAAGGGCGCTGCCCCGATGCTGGTGGTGGGCAACACCGGGGACCCCGCGACGCCGTACGAGGGCGCCCGGCGAATGGCCCGCGAGCTGGGCAAGGGCGTCGGCGTCGAACTCACCTACAAGGGCGAGGGCCACGGCGCGTACAACAGCGGCAACGCGTGTGTGAAGCGCGCGGTGGACGCGTATCTGCTGGACGGCACGGTCCCGAAGGACGGCAAGGTCTGCTCTTGAACGAGCGCTGGGCCGGGCGAATCTCGAACGCTGGTCAGAGCTGGTCTTGAGCACTGCTCCGGACAGGTCTTGAGCGCTGGGCAGGACAGGTCTCGAACGCTGGGCAGAGGGGGTCTTGAGTGCTGGTCAGAGCCGATCCGGGCCGTTTCCCCGCCCCGCTGTCAGTGCCCCCAGCTACGATCGCCCGCACAGCAGTCCACCGCTGAGGGTTTCGGGAGGGGGCGGGGGTGGCGGACGGGGGTGCGTCGGGCAGCGCGGCGGTACGGGCGGATTGCGCGGACCGTCCGGCGGTCTACGCCATGCGCACCGGCCGTGCCGCCACCGGCATCGGCCGTGCCGCCACCGGCACCTCGCTCGACGATCCGGGCGCCGTCTTCCCGCGCTTCGTGGAGGCGGCCGCCCGCTTCGCCGACTGCCCGGCGGCCGGCGCGGACGCCTCGCGCTGACGGACGACGTCCGGCCACTTCCGGCAGAGGGCGAGCTCGCGCGCCCGCCCATATGGCATCCTCCGGTCACAGGCTCGCAAATCCGAAGAGTTCGAGCCTGTCGGACAGACAGGCAGGAGACTGACAGACGATGCGGAGCCCCATACGGAGCCGCCCCCGGACCCTGCCCAGGCTTCGGGCCCGGACGCTGGCGGCCACGGCCCTCGTGGTGGCCCTCGCGGCCACGGCGTGCAGCGGCGACGGCGGTGGCGGCGAGGCCGCCGGGGACAAGAAGGGGGACAAGAAGTCGGGCACCTCGTCCCCGTCCGCCCCGACCGGCGGTTCGGGGCTCGGCGCGCAGCGGCTGAGCTGGCACGGCTGCTCGGCCCCCACCACCGCGCAGGGCGGCACCGGCAAGGCCCCGGAGCCGCTCTCGGACGGCACCCGGTGGGAGTGCTCCACGCTCAAGGTGCCGCTGGACTACGCGAAGCCGGACGGGTCCGCCATCGACCTCGCCCTGATCCGCGCGAAGGCCCGTAGCGGCGCCTCCCGCGTCGGCTCGCTCGTCTTCAACTTCGGCGGGCCCGGCGGCTCGGGCGTGGCGACGCTGCCCGGCTTCGCCCGCGACTACGAGGCCCTGCGCGCCGGTTACGACCTCGTCAGCTTCGACCCGCGCGGCGTCGGCGAGAGCTCGGGCGTCAAGTGCCAGAGCGACAAGGAGATCGACGACTCGAACGCGATCGACGCCACCCCGGACGACAACGACGAGCTGAAGGCGGCGCTGGCCGCCAACAAGGCGTACGTCGAGGCGTGCCGGAAGAACTCCGGGAAGCTGCTCGGGCACGTGGACACCACGAGCGCGGCCCGCGACCTGGACGTCCTGCGCCAGGCGCTGGGCGACGACAAGCTGCACTACTTCGGCATCTCCTACGGCACCGAACTGGGCGCCGTCTACGCCCACTTGTTCCCCAAGCGGGTCGGCCACGCGGTGCTCGACGCCGTCGTCGACCCCACCCAGGACCCGCTCCAGGGCGACCTCAACCAGGCCAAGGGGTTCCAGCGCGCGCTGGAGGACTACATGCGGGACTGCGCGGAGAGCGTCACCGGCTGCCCGACCGGCAGCGGCCCCGAGGAGGGCACCAAGCGGATCACCGCGCTGCTGAAGAAGCTCGACTCGGAACCGCTGCCCACCCGCGACGGCCGCAAGCTGACCAAGGACCAGGCCGTCAACGGCATCGCGTCCGCGCTGTACTCCAAGGAGACCTGGCAGTACCTCACCCGCGGGCTCCAGGAGGCCACGACCCTGGGCAGCGGCAACTACCTGCAACTGCTCGCCGACTCGCTCTCCGGGCGCGACCGCAACGGCCACTACAGCAACCTCCAGGCCGCGAACCGGGCGATCACCTGCGCCGACGCCCAGCAGCGGTACGACGGCAACGACGTGCAGGCGTGGCTGGCGAAGTTCCGCAAGGCGTCGCCGGTCTTCGGCGAGTCCACCGCGTGGTCGCTGCTGAGCTGCGCCGGCTGGCCCGTGGAGGGCCGCTGGAAGACCCCGGACGTACGGGCCGCGGGCGCGAGTCCGGTCCTCGTCGTGGGCAACACGGGCGACCCGGCCACCCCGTACGAGGGCGCCCGGCGAATGGCCCGCGAGCTGGGCAAGAGCGTGGGCGTCGAGGTCACGTACAAGGGCGAGGGCCACGGCGCGTACAACAGCGGCAACGGCTGCATGACGCGGACGGTGAACGACTACCTGCTGCACTCCAAGGTCCCCGGGAACGGCAAAACCTGCTCGTAAGGCCCGAAGGGCCTGAGACCCGGAGACCCGGAGGCCCGGAGACTCGCAGAATCGCAGACCCGGAGACCCGGAGACCCGCAGGCCCGAAGCCCCTCAGGCCCGGAGGAACAGCGCATGACGGCGGGGCCCGCTCACCTTCTCCATTCCAGGTGAGCGGGCCCCGCGGGCCGTACGCGTTCGAGGAGGGCTAGTAGACCGGCTTCTCCGGCTCGATCTGGTTGACCCAGCCGATGACGCCGCCGCCGACGTGGACGGCGTCCGAGAAGCCCGCGGACTTCAGGACCGCGAGGACTTCCGCGGAGCGGACACCCGTCTTGCAGTGCAAGACGATCTTCTTGTCCTGCGGAAGGTCCTGAAGGGCGGTGCCCATCAGGAACTCGTTCTTGGGGATCAGCTTGGCGCCGGGGATCGAGACGATCTCGTACTCGTTCGGCTCGCGGACATCGATGACCTCGATGTTCTCGCCCTCGTCCAGCCACTCCTTGAGCTGCTTCGGCGTGATCGTCGCACCGGCCGCGGCCTCCTGGGCCTCCTCGCTCACGACGCCGCAGAACGCCTCGTAGTCGATCAGCTCGGTAACGGTCGCGTTCTCGCCGCAGACCGCGCAGTCGGGGTCCTTGCGGACCTTGACCTGGCGGTAGGTCATCTCCAGGGCGTCGTAGATCATCAGGCGGCCGACCAGCGGTTCGCCGATGCCGGCGAGCAGCTTGATGGCCTCGTTCACCTGGATCGAGCCGATGGAGGCGCAGAGCACGCCCAGCACGCCGCCCTCGGCGCAGGAGGGGACCATGCCGGGGGGCGGGGGCTCCGGGTAGAGGCAGCGGTAGCAGGGGCCGTGCTCGGACCAGAAGACCGACGCCTGGCCGTCGAAGCGGTAGATCGAGCCCCATACGTACGGCTTGTTCAGCAGCACGCAGGCGTCGTTGACGAGATAGCGGGTGGCGAAGTTGTCGGTGCCGTCCACGATCAGGTCGTACTGGGAGAAGATCTCCATGACGTTCTCCGCCTCAAGGCGCTCCTGGTGGAGAACGACGTTCACATACGGGTTGATGCCCTTGACCGAGTCGCGGGCGGACTCGGCCTTGGGCCGGCCGATGTCGGCCTGGCTGTGGATGATCTGGCGCTGCAGGTTCGACTCGTCGACCTCGTCGAACTCCACGATGCCCAGGGTGCCGACGCCGGCCGCGGCGAGGTACATCAGGGCGGGCGAGCCGAGGCCGCCCGCGCCCACACAGAGCACCTTGGCGTTCTTCAGCCGCTTCTGCCCGTCCATCCCGACGTCCGGGATGATCAGATGGCGCGAGTACCTGCGGACCTCATCGACGGTGAGCTCGGCAGCCGGCTCGACCAGGGGTGGCAGCGACACGGGGACTCCGTTGGTCGGTGGACGGGACCGGCCCCGCTCCCGCGGGGCACTTCTCCCCGTAACACTGCCACGCCCCTCCTCATTCCGAGACACCAGGTCCGATGCGCGAGACGATCTCGTCCCAGTAGCCGGGCAGCGACTCCCAGGCGCCGCCCCCGCCCGCCCCGCCCGCCGCTCCCGGGCGCGGCGAACGGTCCGTGAAGTAGACCGTTCCCGCGCCCTGCCAGCGGGCGATGCGCAGGGCCTCCTCCAGATGCGGGCCCGGCACACCGTGCACGAGGTGGCAGAACCGCTCGGGCGGGTAGTCGGCGGTCCACTCGGCGACCTGGGACCACCGGTAGTCGGACCACGCCCCTTCGAACGTCACCAACTGGTCCCCGCTCTCCACATATCCGGGGAAGGGCTGCGAGCCGTGGGCGAGGACGACGTACGCGCGGTCGAGCAGCGCGCGCAGGGTGGCGGCCGTGCGGCGCACCTCCGGCAGGCCGGAGCGCTCCGTGGGGCAGCGGTCCAGATAGAACCCGTCGACCTTGTACCAGTCCAGGAAGCGGTGCGCGTCCGAGATCAGTTCGCCGAAGGGGCGCGCGCCCGACCGCGCGTCCAGATGGCCCAGGACCCGCACCCCGGCGTCGCGCAGCCGCCCGGCGACGGCCAGGCAGTACGGGTCCGGGCGGGCCCCCGGGCCCTGGGCGACGTTGAGCACGCACCAGTCCAGCGGCACGTCGGAGCCGAGCAGTTCGCCCCACTCGGCGGGCGCGACCATCGGGTGGGCGTAGCCCGGCACCCCGATCCCGAGCCGCTGGGCGACGGGCGGCCGTGCGGCACCCGACCGGCCGACCGCATCCGGCCGGCCCGCCGCACCCGACCGGCCGGCCACTCCCGCCCGTTGTACCCGTGCCGTGATCCCACGAGGCGTCAGATACGGCATGCCGCCTCCATCCAGATGTCCGCGAGGGACTCCTCCAGGGCGATCCGCGGCCGCCAGCCGAGCCGGTCGCGGGCGGTACGCACGTCCGCCTGCTGCCAGCTGCCGCAGCCGTCCGGGTAGGGGAAGGCGGGCGCGCCGCCCGGGTGGTCGCCCGGCCCGCCGCGCAGCGCCGGCGCGTCCATCTCGTGCAGCGCCCCGGTGAACCCCGCGACGCGGGCGAGGACGGCCGCCGCGTCGCGCAGCCGCACCGCGCGGCCCGTACCGATGTTGACGACGCCCTGCGCCGCCGACAGGGAGGCGGCGTGCACGGCGCGGGCCACGTCCCGTACGTCCACGAAGTCCCGCTGCACGCCGAGACCGCTCAGCTTCAGCTCGCCCTCGCCGCTCTGCATCGCGCGCCGCATCGCCTCCGCCAGCCGCCCCAGCGGCGATCCGGCGGGGGTGCCGGGGCCCACGGGCGAGAAGACCCGCAGCACCACGGCGTCGAGGTCCGAGCCCAGCACCAGCTCCGTGCCGGCGAGCTTGCTCACGCCGTACGGGCCGCCGGGGCGCGGCACCGCGTCCTCGGCCGTCGAGGAGCCCGGCTGCGAGGGCCCGTACTCCGCCGAGCAGCCGATCTGCACCAGGCGCGCCCCGCAGCCGCTGCGCCGCAGCGACTCGCAGACCGTGGCGACGGAGACGGTGTTGTGCCGGGTCAGCTCGCGGGCGCCGCCGCGCGTGGTGCCCGAGCAGTTGATCACGACGCCGGGGTGCACGGCGTCCAGGAACCGGGTCAGCGCGCCGGGGCTGCCCGTGGACAGGTCGAAGCGGACGTCGGCGTCGTCACCGCGGCCGAGCGCCGTGAGCTGGACGGCGGGATCGGCGAGCAGCCGGTCGGCCACGTACCGGCCGAGATAGCCATTGGCGCCGAGCAACAGGGCCCTCATCGGTCACGCCCTCGCTCCCGCTCGGCCGGCCCGGAGGGTTCCGGGGCCCCCGTGTCCACTCTGCTGGTGCGTCGAACGGTCATGTGCGTTGCTCCTCAAGGTGATGGGCACCCGGCCGGGACCACCCCGGCCGAGCGATCGGACACGACGGCCCCACTGCCCGCCGTCGGCGAACGGGCAGGCGGGGACGCTGCGGCCGGTGAGGGCCGCTGGACGGGCCGGGGACGCGACGGGGCCTTCGGCGTACGCGCCCGGGGCGGTGCCGAGGAGGCCGTCGGGGTCTCCGCCGGGTTCACGGACTCCGCGCGCCGGGCGTACGGGCTCCCGCTCGCGCCGGGCGCGAAGGCCGGCGCAAGCACGGCGTACGGCCCCAGGCCCCGCCCGGGCCACCGGCCCGGTCGGACGGGCTCCCGTACGCGCCGCGCGTACCCGCCCGTGGGCGTACCGCGTACGAACCGACGCGGCCGCCCGGACCGCCGGCCCGCCCGCGTGCGGCGTACGGACATCCGTCCCGGCGGGTCCGCCGATCCGCCCTCGCACGGCGTACGCCCCCCGCGCCCCGTCTGGCTCGCGGCCCCCGAGGGCGTGCGGCAGACGGGCTCCCGCGTACGCCGAGCAGGCGGCCCCGCGCGCGTACGCCGCACGGACTCCTGCCGCCATCGGCCACGCGCTCCTCGCCCTCACCCCGGCCCCGCCCGTCACATCCGCCCCGTTCGGGACGTGGTGTGGGCCGAGGCCCGGGTGAGGGCGAGGAGCGCCCGCACCAGGAGGGCCAGGGCAGCGACGGTGCAGGCGGCGATGGGGACGGCGGCCGGGCCGTGGGCGGTGACCGCCGAGGCGACCGGGCGGGCGACCGCCTCACAGCCCGGCAGGCGGGCGATGAGCACGGCGCACACGGCGGCGGCCTCGGCGCAGCAGACCGTCGCCATGCCGGTGACCGCGATACTGGCGAAGCCGTGCGCCGCGAGCAGCCGGGCGGTGAAGAGGAGTGCGGCGAGCGACGCGGCGGCGGCCATGTCGCCCCAGACGACGAACGGCCGCTCGCCCAACGCGAGACGAGCCGCCGGGACGAGCGCGAGCACCGCGCACAGGAACAGCGCGACAGCCCCCGCCAGGAGCGGCCGGACCCGCCCGGCGAACTCCGCGAGACCTCGACTGTCCGTGAGCGCCCGGCGGGACCGTACGGCGAACCAGTGGGCGCACCACGCGGCCGGCGGCACGGCGAACGCCAGGGCCAGGGCGATGGGCGCGCCATCATGACCGGGGTGCTCGGCGGTGGGCAGGGCGTCCGGGCCGCCGGCGAGGACCTCGGCGAGCAGCCAGTCGCCGAAGAGCGCGTACCCGATCAGCCAGCCGACCGACAGCGCACCCGAGAACCCGCCGCCCCTGCCCGCACAGAACCGGAGCGCCACCGCCGCCACGGCGGCCCCACACGCGCCGACGCCGACGCGCGCCTCCGGGGCCTCTCCCCCGACGCACGACAGCGCCGCCACGGTCGCGGCGCACGCCGCTCCTGGCAGCAGATGCAGCGCGGCGCGCCGCACGCGCGCACCACGGGAACGGCGCGGGGCGACGGATTCGCCTACAGAGACGACGGTTTCGCCTACATAGGCGACAGATTCGCCTACATAGGCGACGGATTCGTCGTCAGGGGCGTCGTCGCGCGGCACGCGCGCGTACAGCTCCTCGGCGAGCGCGAAGACGTCCCGGTGGCGGCAGTTGGCGGCTATCCGGTCCGTGACTCCCCGCTCCTCCAGCCCAGCGGCGATCTCCAGCGGGTCGACGGCCCGCGCGCACAGCTCGCGGTGCTGGCGCATGAGCGCCTTGACGGGATCGGCGGGCCCGCGCGGGGGCTGACGAGCCGGACTTGTCGACCGGGGCCGATCCCGCGTTTCCGGCCGCTCCGGGGCCTCGTCCTGGTCCAGCGCGCCAAGGGGGCCGCCCTTAGCATCCGAAAGCACGGCTACGGGCTCGCTCCCGGCAGCCGCGCCCTGTGACGTCGTACGGGCCCGGCTCCCCAACTCCCGCCGCGCGCCTAGGCGGCCAGCCCGCCCGTCCGGCAGTGCGGATACAGGCTCAGCCCCGACAGCCGTGCCGTCCGGCGGCGTCGTCATACGGGTCTGTTTCACGCGTCCTCCTCGAACCGGCGGGACGGCTCGGGCCCGCGAGCCGCGCCGGGCCCGCGAGCCGACTCGGAACGGCGAACCGACTCGGGCCGGCAAGCCGACGCACCCACCGCTTCGGCCGCCCCCGGCCCTCGGTCCAGCGCGTCCGCCGACGCCCCCTCGCACCCGGCCGCACCCCGAGCCCAGCCGGGCACGTGCGCCGCGCTCTCGTCGGCCGCCGGCTGCCGCGTCCGGACCGCCGTGCCGCTCCCCGGCAGCCACTGCCGGAAGCGGGCGGTGCGCCCAGAGACGGAGGCCGACGCCGACCAGTGGCCCGGGACGTGGGTCTCGGCGGGACGGGCGAAGGGGAGGGGCTGGCCGTCGGCGCCCACGGACGCGCCGCGTACCGGGCAGTGGGCGACGAGTTCCAGGTAGATGCCGTGGAAGGCGGCGGTGTTCCGCTCGGCGGTGAAGAGTTCCAGGGCACGGGCGCGAGCCGCGGCGCCGAGGCGGGCGCGGCGCTCGGGGGCGCGCAGCAGGTCGACGCAGGCTTCGGCGAGGGCGTGCGGATCGCGGGGCGGGACCACCAGGCCCGTGCCGCCGATGACTTCGCGGACCGCGCCGACGTCCGTGGAGACTGTGGCCCGGCCTCGGAACATCGCCTCAGCGAGGGGGAACGGGAAACCCTCCGCGACGCTGGACAGGACGACGACGCTGCCCGCCGCGCACGAGTCGGCCAGGAGCGCGGGCCCGGGGCCGTCCGGCTCCTCGAAGGAGACCGTGCCCTCGTCGGGGAAGAGCTCGGCGGCGAGCGCCCGGCAGCGTCCCAGATAGGCCGTCGCCCCCCGCTCCGGCGCCGGGGCGCCGACGATGCGCAGCCGGGCGTCCGGCTCGGACGCGCGGATCAGCGCGAAGGCGTGCAGGAGGCCGACGAGGTCCTTGGCGGGGGCGATCCGGCCGGTCCACAGGAGAGTCCGGCCGTCGTCGTCCGCGCCGCCCTCCCCCACCTCGGCGTAGGGGCGCGCGTCCAGGCCGGGGTGCACGGTGCGCACGCGGGCGCGGTCCGCGCCGCAGCGCTCCTGCCAGCGCCGGGCGTGCGCGTCGCCGCAGGTGATGAGCGCGGCGGCGGCGTACACCTCGGCGGCCAGCAGCCCGTGGAAGGCGGCGAGCAGAGACCGCGCGGCCGGTGCCTGGCCGCCTGGCGCGGACGAGGGGGTGAGGTAGTGGGCGCGCAGCCGCACGTCGTGCTCGGTGACGAGCAGCGGCGTACCGAAGAAGCGTTTGGCCAGGAGTCCGGGGAGGGCGACGGCCCCTCCGGTGGTCGCGTGGCACAGGTCGACTCCGGCGAGCCCCCGGTCGCCGCCGCGTCCCCCATCACCGTCGGGCCCCCCGTACCAGTCGAGCGAGAGGGGGCGCAGGGCGCGTTCCAGCAGCGCCGTGGTGGTGAGCAGGTCGCCGACGTGCGCGCCGTGCGCGCGGCCGGTCGCGCCCGGCGCGTGGCAGGCGGCTTCGAGGAGGCGTACGGCGTCCTCCGAGCGGAGGGCGCGGGACAGTCCGCCCGCGTCACGGGCCAGTTCGGCGAGGCCGTAGAGGCCACTGGCGAAACGGTCCGCCAGCCACGTGGAGCCCCCAGAACCGCCGGGACGACCGGCACCGCCGAGACGGTCAGGACCACCGGGACTGCCAGGACCTCGCGAACCGCGAAGCCCGTGAGCGCCGCCATCATCACCGGGCTCGCCAGCGCCGCCGGCCCCCTCGCCGTTCACGGAAGCCCCGAAGGCGGCAGCGGCGGAGGCCGCCCCGACAGCGGCCGCGAGTTCCCCGAAGTGCTCCGCGAACCGGCGGCGTTCGCGCCGTCCGTACGGCCGGGAAGCCCCCATGGCGGCCGCCGGTCGGCCCGACAGTGATGCCGTACGGACCCGGCCCACGCGACCGGGCCGGTCTCCGGCCGAGGCGGCGGCCCCCCGCGAGGCGGTGCCCCTCAGCGCAGAGACGCCGCCGACACCGGGAACGCCGGAGGCCCCGGAATCCCCAGAAACCCCGAGGGCATCCGAAATCTCGAAGATCTCGAAGTCGTGCCGCGCGAGCCCGCGTACGAGCCGGTCGCACCACTCCGGCCCCTCACCACCCGGATGCGGATATCCACCCTCCGTAAGCAGTCCAACGCGCACGAGCGCACCCCCGTCCTCCCCTTGGGCAGCCGCCGAACGGCAGCGAGTGCACGCTATGCGGGGCCGCGGGTGGCGCGACGGACGGTTGTCCATCGCGCCACCGGAAGGGGTGAACAGGCGTAACTTTCCCGGCGGTGGGGCGTTTGGGGGCGCTACACGGCGGCCTCGACCGGCGCCAGGGACGGCGCCGCGGCCAGCAGGCCCCGGGTGTACGGGTGCCGCGGCTCGTCGTAGACCGCGTCCGCCGGACCCTCCTCGACGATGCGGCCGTCCTTCATGACGACGACACGGTCACTCACCTGGCGTACTACGGCGAGGTCGTGCGCGATGAAGACGAGCGCGATCCCCGTCTCCCGCTGCACGTCTCCCAGCAACTCGACCACCTGGGCCTGCGTGGTGACGTCGAGCGCCGAGACGGCCTCGTCGCAGACGATCAGCTTCGGCTCGGGTGCCAGCGCCCGCGCGATGCCGACGCGCTGCCGCTGGCCGCCGCTGAACTCGTGCGGGTAGCGGTGGTACGCGTCCGGGTCCAGCCCCACCCGGGCGAGCAACTGCCGTACGCGCTCGACGATCTCACTACCCGTCAGTTCCCCGGCCGTACGCAGCGGGTCGGCGATCGACTCGCCGATGCCGCGCCGGGGATTGAGCGAGGAGACGGGGTCCTGGAAGACCATCTGCACCTCGCCGCGGAAGCCGCGCAGTTCGCGCTCGCGCAGACCGCCGATGTCCTGCCCCCGGTACCGCAGCGCGCCGCCGGAGGGTTCCAGCAGCCGTACGAGCATCCGGCCCAGCGTCGTCTTGCCGCTGCCGGACTCCCCGACGACGCCCACGGTCTCCCCCGGCCGAATGGTCAGCGAGACCTCGTCCACGGCCGTGACGGCGCGCTTCCCGCGCCCGAACTCCCTTCTCAGCGCCGTCGCTTCGAGCAGCGGCTCCCCATCGACCGACGCCGCCCCTTCGCTCGCCCGCCGCACGTCGAGACGCGGCACCGCGGCCAGCAGCGCCCGCGTGTAGCCCTCGCGCGGCCCGTCCAGCACCGCCCGCGCCGGGCCGTGCTCGACCCCGCGCCCCTCCTTCATGACGAGCAGTTCGTCGACGTTGCCGGCCGCCACCCCGAGGTCGTGCGTGACCAGGAGCAGCCCCATGCCGGTCTCCGCGCGCAGTTCCCGCAGCAGGCCGAGGATCTGCGCCTGCACGGTCACGTCCAGGGCCGTCGTCGGCTCGTCGGCGACGAGCAGGCGCGGCTCGCAGGCCAGCGCCATGGCGATCAGCGCGCGCTGGCGCATGCCGCCGCTGAACTCGTGCGGGCGGGCGCGGGCCCGTCGCTCGGCGTCCGGGATGCCGACGCGGTCGAGCACCTCGACGGCGCGCGCCCGCGCGGCCCGCCGCGACGCACCGCGCCGGTGCACGCGGTACACCTCGGCGATCTGGTCGCCGATCGCGGCGTAGGGGTCGAGGGAGGAGAGCGGGTCCTGGAAGACCATGGCCGCCACCGGGCCGCGCAGGGCGCGCAGTTCGGCGTCCCCGGCGGCGAGCACGTCGCGGCCCGCGACCCGTACCGCGCCCGTGACCTCGGCGCCGGTGCCCCGGTGCAGTCCGAGCAGCCCGTACGCGACGGTGCTCTTGCCGGAGCCGGACTCGCCGACGATGCCGAGGGCGCCGCCGGGCGGCATGGTGAAGGAGAGGCCGTCGACGGCCCGTACGGCCGCGCCCTGTCCCACGGGGAAGGCGACGGAGAGGTCCGCGACCTCCACCAGCGGCTCGGGGATGTCGCGAGGGCTCATGCGAGGACCACCCTTCGGTCGGCGACGGCGTACAGCATGTCCGCCACGATGTTGGCGACGACGACGGCCGCGCCCGTGACCAGCACGACGCCCACCACGACCGGCAGGTCGATGGTCCGGGTGGCGTGCACGAGCAGCTGCCCGAGCCCTGGCAGCCCGAAGAGCGTCTCGGTCAGGACGGCGTTGCCGAACATCGAGCCGAGGTCGAGCGCGGTGAGTGCGATGACCGGCGGCAGCGCGCCGCGCAGCGCGTGCTTGCCGACGATGGTCCGCTCGGCGACCCCGTACGCCCGGAACGTACGGATGTGGTCCTCGGCGAGCGTCTCCAGCATCGAACTGCGCGTCAGCCGCGCGTATTTGGCGGACTCGATGAGGGCGAGCGCCGTCCATGGCAGCAGCAGGTTCCAGGCCCACTGCTCGGGGTCCTCGGTCAGCGCCACGTAGGAGGGGAAGGGCAGCCAGCCCAGGTACGCGCAGAAGAGCATGAGCAGCAGCAGCCCGATGATGAAGACGGGCGTGGCGGTGCCGGCCAGGGTCAGCCAGGTCAGCACCCGCTCGGTCGCGCCGCCGCGGCGCAGCGCGGAGAGCAGCCCGCTGCCGACGCCGAGCAGCAGCCACAGCACCATGGCGCCGAGCGCGAGCGAGGCGGTGACGGGCAGCCGCTGCGCGATGAGGTCGGTGACCTGCTGGTCGTTCTGGTAGGAGAGGCCGAAGCAGGGGGCGTCGCAGTGCAGTACGCCCGTGCCGGTGGAGTAGTCGTGGCCGGCGACGAGCCCTTGCAGGAAGTGCCAGTACTGCACGTACACGGGGTCGCCGAGGGCCAGTTGCTCGCGGACCTGGCGGATCTGTTCGGGGTTGCAGCGCGGTCCGCAGGCGAGCCGGGCGGGGTCGCCGGGGGCGATGTAGAAGAGCGCGTAGATGACGAGCGAGAGGGCGAAGAGCACGATGACCGCGCCGATGGCCCTGCGCAGCAGGTAGCCCCTCATGCGGGAGTCTCCTTCTTCCGCCGGACCGGCCGGGCCGTGCGTCCCGCGCGCCCCGTCCGGCCGACCCTCAGCCGGGACGCGGCGCGCGGGTCGAGGGCCGTGCGCAGCCCGTCGCCGAGGACCGTGAAGGCGAGCACGGTGATGAACAGGAGGAGCGCCGGGAGGAGTACGTACATGGGGTCGGCGCGGAACCAGGTGGTCGCGGTGGACAGCATCTGCCCCCAGGAGGGGGTGGGCGGCGTGACGCCGACGCCCAGGAAGGACATTCCGGCCTCGGTGACGATGTTGGTGGGCAGCAGGATCGCGGCGTAGGTGATGACGGGCGCGGCGAGCGCGGGCAGCAGTTCGCGGCGGGCGACGCGCAGCCGCGAGGCGCCGCCGAGCCGGGCCGCGGCGACGTAGTCGAGTTTCTTGAGGGTGAGGGTCTGGGCCCGTACGATCCGCGCGGTGCCGCCCCAGGCCAGCAGCCCGATGACGATGACGAGCAGCACCGGGCGCGGGAAGGAGGACGGCACGACGGCGGTGACGCCGATGGCGAAGACGAGCATGGGCAGCGCCACCATCACGTCGCTGAAGTGGCTGAGGACGCTGTCCACGAGCCGGTTGCCGAGCCCGGCGGCCAGCCCGACCGCGACGCCGATGAAGACCTGGACGAGCGTGGCTCCGGCGGCGACGGCGAGCGAGACGCGGGCGCCGTAGAGGAGCCGTACGAACAGGTCGCGGCCGGTGCCCGGTTCGACGCCCAGCCAGTGGTCGCCGCTGACCCCGCCGTACGAGCCGAGGGGCACCCCGCCGCGCGCGGAGTCGACGAGGTGGTCGTGGTAGGCGTTGACGTCCTGGCCCTCCAGGGCGCCGAGCAGCGGGGCGGCGAGCGCGAGGACGACCAGCAGGGCGAGGACGGCGGCGGCGATCAGCGCGGATTTACGGGCCCGCAGCCGCCGCCATACCTGATGGGCGCCGGAGGGCGGGGCCGGTGGCGCGGCTGCCGCGGGCCGCTCTTCGAGAGTCCCGGCGCTCACTTGACCGCGACCTGGGAGATGTCGAGGACGCCGGTCCAGTCGCTGATCACGATGTTCTTGGCGTCCTTGCCGTAGAGCCGCTTGTAGACGGGGTGGAACAGCGGGACGGTCAGGGCCTGTTCGCCGATCTTCTTGTCGAGGGCACCCCAGCGCTTCGCGGCGGCGTCGTGGTCGGTGATCTTGTTGATCTCGTCGATCTCGTCGTTGACCGCGGGGTCGTCCAGGCGGGCCGAGTTGAAGTTGGCGCCGTCCTCCACGATCTGCCGGCCGTCGAAGATCGGCGCGAGGAACGGGCCGCCGGAGGGCCAGTCCGCTCCCCAGTGGCCGAGGAAGAGGCCGGGCTGGGTCTTGGTCGAGTGCACCCGCTGCTTGTAGTCGTTGTCCTCCAGCCCCTGGAGCTTGACGGCGATCCCGGCCTTCTTGAACCCGGCCTGGAGCGCGGTCGCGATCTCGGGGCTGGCCTCGAAGTCCTGGGCGGTGGAGTGGGTGAGGGTGATGCTCAGCGGCCCCTTGGAGGCGCCCTGCCCGTATCCGGCCTCCTTCAGCAGCTCGCGCGCCTTGTCGGGGTCGCCGGTCTTCCCGGCCGGGAAGTGGTCGTACGGGGTATAGCCGAGGGCCTTCTGGTTCGGCAGGAAGGTGGTGGCGGCCTCGGCGAGCGAGGAGCCGCCCGCGGCGTTGACGACGCTGGTGCGGTTGACCGCGTACGAGATCGCCTGGCGCACCTTCGGGTCGTCGAACGGCTTGGTCCGCGGGTTGAAGGCGAGGTAGTTCGTATAGCCGAAGTGGCCGGTGCCGACCCGGTCCGCGAGCTGCTTGTCGCCGCTGACCTGGGCGAGTTCGGCCGGGCCGAGGTTGGTGTCGGTGGTGATGGCGGCGGCGTCCGGGCCGGTTCCGGTGGACAGCCGCTGGTTGATGACGGCGGGGTCCAGCCCCGACTTCACGTCGATCCGGTCGGGGTAGGCGTGCCGCTGACCGTCGGTCTTCGCGGACCAGTGGGGGTTGCGTTCCAGCAGCAGCCGCTCGCCGTCGCCGGTGCTGCGGACGACCTTGTACGGGCCGGAGGAGACGGGGTGCTCCTCGTACTTGGTGCCGGTGTCCTTGGCCTTGGGGACCGGTGTGAACTGCGTCTGCGTGGCGAGGTAGGGGAAGTCGCCCTCGGGCTTCTTGAGGTGGAAGACGATGGTCTTCGCGTCCGGCGTCTCGATGGACTTGAGCCCCTCGCCGCTCTTGTCCTTGTAGGGCCCCTGGTAGTGCTCGCCGCCGACCAGCCAGTCCCTCAAGTAGGGCGCTCCGCCGGAGAGTTCACCGGCGAAGGAGCGCTCGATGCCGTATTTGACGTCGGCGGTGGTGATCGGCGAACCGTCCTCGTAGGCGAGGCCGTCCTTGAGCTTGTACGTCCAGACCTTGGCGTCCTCGCTGGGCGTGCCGAGGTCCGTGGCGAGGTCGGGGACGACCTTGGTGCCGGCGGCGCCGTCCGCGCGGTTGCGGGTGGTGAGGGTGCGGAAGACGAGGGAGGGGATGTTGCCGCCGCCGGAGGTGTAGAGGCGGGCCGGGTCGAAGTCCTTCTGCGGTTCGCGGTTGAGGACGGTGAGCGTGCCGCCCTGCTTCGGGGCGCCGGCCGCGCCTCCGCTCTTGGCGTCGCCGGCCTCCTTGGGGCCGCAGGCGGCCACACCCCCGACGAGGGCGATTCCGACGGCGGCGGCGGCCGCGCGGCGCGATATGAGGGGCAGTTGACGCATGGCTGAGGACGCCTTTCGAAAGGTGGCGGCACGAAGCACCCACGGAAGGCGGCAGGGAGGAGCCCGTATGCGGTGGCCGGGCGCTGGACCGCCCCCGGCGGGCACTCGGAGATCAGGGAGTGAGACGCGGGGGAAAGCGTGAAGGCTTGAAAAAGCGCGGTCTCAGCGACAGAGAATGTCGGCGATCGCATGCGCGGCCACGCCGATCAGCGCCAGCTCGAAGCCGGCGTCATCGGGGGCATGGCGATGCGACATGCGGAGAATCCTGGACGAATATCCGTTCGCTGGCAAAAACGTCCCAGGATCAGAGACTTCCGGTATCACCCATTGAGATCGTCACCCTTCGGGGTGCGGCCAGGGGTTGGCCCGGCAAGTCGCGCCGTCCAGCGTCAGGAACTTCGTCTGCTGCATCATCACGGGCGCGAGCGCGCCCTGCTTCGGGCAGGTCTCGTGGTTGCGCCCGAGCCGGTGCCCGACCTCGTGGTTGATCAGCATCTGCCGGTAGGCGTGCATCTTGTCGTCGCCGTAGGTCACCGCGCCGCGCGCCCACCGGTAGGCGTTGATCATCACGCGCTCGGTGGCCGCCGAGTCGCACGAGACGTTGTCCTGGGTGGTGTCCAGGCCCGACTTCGCGCACCACTTCGCGGTGGTACCGGGGCTGGCCAGGCTGATCACGAAGTCCGCGTGGCCGGACGAGACCCGCTCGAAGGTCCGCCGGCCGCCGTGTGCCCAGCTCCGGTCGTCGTTCAGGGTCTTCTGCACGGCCTCGGCGAACAGCGCGCCGTTCAGCCCGAGCCCCTTCTCCACGTCCACCCGGTAGCGCAGCACCTCGCCCTTGCCGGGCGCCTTGTCGTGCCCCGGCACCGGCTCGAACTCCCCGGACGCCTGGAGCTTCGCGTCCAGCGGGAACACCTGCGCCATCTGGACGTCGTACGCGGCGTGGTTCTCGACCGTGCCCGGCGGGGGCGCCGGCCGGCTCTTCGTGCGGGGTGCGGCGTCCGTGTGCTGCCGCTCGGAGCCGCCCGCCGCCCGCGTGGCGCCGCCCTTGCCGTCCTGGTGGTGCGTGACCTGCCCGGAGACCACGACGGCCAGGACCGCCGTGACGGCCGCGGCGGCGACGCCGGTGAGCGTCCGGGCGAGGCCGCCCTTGGCCGCGCCCGTGCGCCGCTCCGGGGCCCGGCTCGCCGGCGCCTCCTGACCGGCGGGCACCGGCGGGACCGTGGGTCCGACGATCGGCCCGGCGGGTCTCGCGTCGTCCTTCACCTGGTCGGGCGCTCCTGCGGCGAACACATCGTCCTCGTTTCGCCGGCGGCCCCCATCGCGCGGGCGGTCCCCGTCGCGCCGGTGGTCCTCATGGTCGAAGGTGTCGAAAGCGTCGATGAACTCCTGGCGCGGGCTCGGCACCAGGCCGGCCGCCATCGGGCCCTGCGCCCGCGGTTCCGGCCGCGCGGCCCGGGGCCTGCCGAAGGCGGAGAAGTCCTGCTCGCCGCCGCGCTGGTGCGACTCGTCGGCGGGCTCACCGGCCTGACGGCCGATCACCCCCCAGCCGCCGCCGGGTTCACGGGCCTCCGGGTGGCCGGCGGGGCCCTCGTCCAGCCCGCGCGGCGACGGCGACGGCGCGCCGCCCGTCTCGGTCTCGTTCCGGGACGCGCGGCGGCGGCGCCCCGTCCCGGGGGCGGCGGGCGCCGCCGGCCGCGGGGTGTCCGCCGCCTGCCCGGCCTCCGTGCCGCGCGCGCTGTGTTTACCCACGGGGCGCCCCGTCCCCTCCCATGTCGCGTGCGTGCCGCGCATCGACGTCGTCCAGCAGTTCCTCGAAGGCCCGCGCCACTGTCTCCGGCTCCTCCATCATCGCGACGTGTCCCGCTTCGACGAGCTCCAGCAGCCGCGAGTCCCGGAAGGACCGGCTCGCCCGGCGTGCCATGCGGAAGCCGACCAATTGGTCCCGCATGCCGTAAACGAGCAGAGTGGGCGCGAGGACTCGCTCCGCCTGCCGCCACAGGGAATGCTGCCCGCCGAGGGTATAGGCGTCGACGATGCCACGCGCCGAACGCATCATCACATCCCAGAAATAAGGAAGCCCGAGCCGCCGCTCGTACTCGGCGACCGCGTCCTCGAAGGTCTCCGTCGAGACCCGCCCCGGGTCGCCGTAGCAGAGCGCGAGCACGTCGCGGGTGCGCCGCTCCGGCGTCCAGTCCCTGGTCGCGCGGACGAAGAGCGGCACCATCCCCGGCACCGCCAGCAGCGCCGTGGGCACGGCGGTGCGCTGCGGGCGCAGCTCGGGCAGCGCGGGCGAGATGAGCGTGGCCGTACGGACCAGGTCCGGCCGCACCGCCGCGACGCGGGTGGCGACGGCGCCGCCCAACGAGTTCCCGACCAGGTGCACCGGGCCGCGCTCGCTCGCGTCGAGGTAGCGGATGACGGCCCGCGCCTGTCCGGTGACGGAGTAGTCGCCGTCGTCCGGCGGCGGGGAGTGGCCGAACCCCGGCAGGTCGAGGGCCTCGCCGTCCACCCGGTGCGCGAGCCGCGCCATCAGGTCGGACCAGTTCTGCGACGAGCCGCCGAGCCCGTGCACGTACAGGGCGGGCGCCAGACCCTCGGCCAGAGGCGGCCGGGAACGGACGACCAGGGTGAGGCCGGGCAGGGTCACGGTCCGCAGCGCCTCCCCCGCGCCGCTTCGGACAGAACCCCCGGGCGGCACCGTGGGGACGGTGCGGGCATCCGGCGACTCGGTCGAAGACATGCGGGCAATGTTACGAGACGATCACGCCGCGAGCTCGTGTGTGCGCCGTCACAGATCGCGTGGCGGCGCGGACGCGCCTCTCCTAGGCTCGGAGGCAGGGCGCACGCCCGGCGGCCCGTGTGAAGGGCGCGCGCCCGGGAAAGGGGCCCACCATGCCTGTAGACCCGACCCACCCGGACACTTTCGACGACTACGCCGAGGACACCGACGGCGGCGGCGCTTCCGGCGCGTCGGAGATCGACGTCGAGGCCCCCGAAGCCGACACCGCCGAGCAGCGCGCCGACCTCACGCCCCACCGCGACGAACCCCTGAGCGGTGTCGACACCGACACGGCCGACGCCGGGGACGCGGCCGAGCAGGCCCGCGTGGTCGACGCCGACGAGGACGACTACCGGTGACGGGGCGACTACGAATGAGAAAGGAGCTTTGTCGGCAATCTCCGCTTTATCGATCTCGCACTGTGCTCAGAGCGTGAAATTCTCCGCCCGGACCGCGCGCCGGCGTGTTACCCAAAAGTACGATGGCGAGCGCGGTGCACACCGTGCATGGAATGGATCTTGGGAGGCGGCGTGACAGCCATCGAGCAGACCGAGGCGCGCCCGCGGGGCACACGCCTGCCGCGCCGGGCCCGACGCAATCAGCTCCTGGGCGCGGCCCAGGAGGTATTCGTCGCACAGGGCTACCACGCGGCGGCGATGGACGACATCGCCGAGCGTGCCGGTGTCAGCAAGCCCGTCCTCTACCAGCACTTCCCCGGCAAGCTGGACCTCTACCTGGCCCTGCTGGACCAGCACTGCGAGGCCCTGCTGCACGCCGTGCGCACGGCCCTCGCCTCCACGAGCGACAACAAGCTGCGCGTCGCCGCGACGATGGACGCCTACTTCGCGTACGTGGAGGAGGAGGGCGGCGCGTTCCGGCTCGTCTTCGAGTCCGACCTGACGAACGAGCCCGCGGTGCGCGAGCGCGTCGACAAGGTGTCGCTGGAGTGCGCGGAGGCGATCTGCGCCGTCATCGCCGAGGACACCGGCCTCTCCAAGGACGAGTCGATGCTGCTGGCCGTGGGCCTCGGCGGCGTCTCCCAGGTCGTCGCCCGCTACTGGCTCTCCAGCGGCAGCACGGTGCCGCGCGACACCGCTGTGCAACTGCTCACGTCGCTGGCCTGGCGCGGCATCGCCGGCTTCCCGCTGCACGGCACGGACGGGGCCTGAGCCTCCTGGGCGCGGGACGGCCCGGCCGCTGATCGTCTGTTCGCTGCGGGCGTGCGGCCCGCGCCCCGCCACATGCCCGTACCGGGCTAATGTGTGCTGCGTACGGCGCGGCTGACCGCGCACCCAACTGACCGTCGGAGGGACAAAAGCCGTGGAGGTCAAGATCGGCGTGCAGCACGCGCCCCGCGAGATCGTTCTGGAGAGCGGGCAGTCTGCCGAGGAGGTCGAGCGCGCGGTGTCCGAGGCGCTGGGCGGCAAGGCGCAGCTGCTGAGCCTCATGGACGAGCACGGACGCAAGATCCTGGTGCCGGCCGAGCGACTCGCGTACGTCGAGATCGGCGAGCCGACCGCCCGCAAGGTCGGTTTCAGCGCGCTCTGATCAGCGTTCGGCGTTTCGACGGCGGGGCCCCGGTGGGAATCACCGGGGCCCCGCCGTTGTCGTCACCAGTACAAGCACCGCCGCGGAGACGTCTTCACGGACTCCCGGAGGTGGGAGAGCGGTAGAGGGTTGTTCGATATGGCCCTTGGGTAAGACCGGCTACGACCGATTTGCACTTGCGCTTCGGCCGTAGCGGGAGGGATCGCACCATGATTTTCCTGGAAGCGTTCGGCTCAGTCCTCATTGGCTTCGCCATGGCCTTGGCCGCCGTACGGCGCCTGCCGGACCGTTTCCCCTCGCGCCCCCTCACCCTCGGCACGGGACCGGTCGGGGCACTCTTCGGCACGCTGCTCGCGCACGCGGTCCTCGGCCCCGGTCACGCCATCGCGACGCTCATCGCGGGAGCCGCGCTCGGCGTGGCCCTGCTGTCGCTGCTCCTGCGCCCCGCGAGCCGCGTCCGCCGATCAGTGACGGCCTGAAGGACCGGACGGCCGCCCGGCCGGCCCTGACGCCCGTTCGACCGGCGCGCGGGGCCCGTCAGCGCGTCGGTCGCCCTCACGTCCACGGCTCCTACCGGGGCCGGGCGCGTACCGGCGCCGAGGCCGCCGGACCGGCCGACCCCCGACACCGTGATGCCGGGAGGTCGTGATGCCGGGAGGCCGTCGTGCCGCGAGGCCGTCGCGTCGACAGTCCCGTCAGGCGGCGAGGCCGAGTGCGGCCATGCGCTTGGTGTGGGCCTCCGTGATGCGGGAGAACATCTTGCCGACCTCAGCGAGGTCGAAGCCGTCGGCGACCCCGCCCACGAGCATCGTCGAGAGCGCGTCGCGGTCCGCGACGACCCGCTGCGCCTGCGAGAGCGCCTCGCCCATCAGCCGCCGGGCCCACAGCGCGAGCCGCCCGCCGACCCGCGGCTCGGCCTCGATCGCGGCCCGCACCTTCTCGACCGCGAACGTCGCGTGCCCGGTGTCGTCCAGCACGGTCAGCACCAGGCCGCGCGTGTCGGAGTCGAGCCGGGCCGCCACCTCCCGGTAGAAGTCGCTGGCGATCGAGTCGCCGACGTACGCCTTGACCAAGCCCTCCAGCCAGTCGGACGGCGCGGTCTGGCGGTGGAACTCGTCCAGCGCGGCGGCGAACGGCTCCATCGCCCCGGTGGGCTCGGCGTCGATGGCCGTCAGCCGGTCCCGCAGCCGCTGGAAGTGCTGGAACTCGGCGGACGCCATCTTCGCCAGCTCCGCCTTGTCGTCGAGGGAGGGCGCCAGCTTCGCGTCCTCCGCGAGGCGCTCGAAGGCGGCCAGCTCGCCGTAGGCGAGCGCGCCCAGCAGATCGACGACCGCGGCCTTGTACTGCGGTTCTGCGGATGCCTCGGCCCAGTCCTGGGCAGCGATTCCGGTGTGTTCTTCGGCGGCGGCAGCGGCGTTGTCAGGCGTCTCCATGGTCCGCACAATAGCCCGCTCGTCAGGAGAGGGAACCCCCTGGTCAGCCACGTGTGCCACACTCGTACAAAGGTTTGCCCCAACACATATGCACGATTCCGGGGTACAGTGGTATTGCGCCTGCCGAGTATCGGCGGGCCGTCCCTATGCTGTGTCTTCCGGAAGCAAGCCTCCCGGACTCCAGCGGATGCCCGGTCGGTGGCCCGATCGGCTTCCACCCGACCGCCCCTCAGCGCGGCGCGTACGAGCTGTACGCACGCCAAGCAGGGAACCGCTCGCGGCACGTGCGCACGAGCGAAGGCAGTGGTCCCGCGTCATCCGGCCCCTCCACGGCCGGCCGAGTACCCGGCGCGGTACGACCCCCTTCGCCGCCTCGCTCCGCGTCTCACAGAAGAGGCAAGATTCTGTCCACTTTCCGAGACCTCGGGATTCTTTCCGAGACGGCCGAGGCCCTTGAGGCCGTCGGCATCGTGTCCCCCTTCCCCATCCAGGAAATGACGCTCCCGGTCGCCCTCAGCGGCTCCGACGTCATCGGCCAGGCCAAGACCGGCACCGGCAAGACGCTGGGCTTCGGCCTGCCGCTGCTGGAGCGCGTCACCGTCCCCGCGGACGTCGAGGCGGGCCGGGCCACGCCCGGGCAGCTGACCGACGCCCCGCAGGCGCTCGTGGTCGTCCCCACCCGCGAGCTCTGCCAGCAGGTCACCAACGACCTGCTGACCGCCGGCAAGGTCCGTAACGTGCGCGTTCTCGCCATCTACGGCGGCCGCGCCTACGAGCCCCAGGTCGAGGCCCTCAAGAAGGGCGTCGACGTGATCGTCGGCACGCCGGGCCGGCTGCTGGACCTCGCGGGCCAGAAGAAGCTCGACCTCTCGCACGTCAAGGCGCTCGTCCTGGACGAGGCCGACGAGATGCTCGACCTGGGCTTCCTGCCCGACGTCGAGCGGATCATCACCATGCTGCCGGTGAAGCGCCAGACGATGCTGTTCTCGGCGACCATGCCGGGCGCGGTCATCGGCCTCGCCCGCCGCTACATGTCGCAGCCCACGCACATCCGCGCCACGTCGCCGGACGACGAGGGCCAGACCGTCCGCAACACCACGCAGCACGTCTTCCGCGCCCACTCCATGGACAAGCCAGAGCTGGTTTCGCGCATCCTCCAGGCCGACGGCCGGGGGCTCGCGATGGTCTTCTGCCGTACGAAGCGCACGGCCGCCGACATCGCCGACCAGCTCGCGCGGCGCGGCTTCGCGTCCGGCGCGGTCCACGGCGACCTCGGCCAGGGCGCCCGCGAGCAGGCGCTGCGCGCCTTCCGCAACGGCAAGGTCGACGTGCTGGTCTGCACCGACGTCGCCGCCCGCGGCATCGACGTCGACAACGTGACGCATGTCATCAACTACCAGTCCCCCGAGGACGAGAAGACCTATCTGCACCGCATCGGCCGTACGGGCCGCGCGGGCAAGTCCGGCACGGCGGTCACCCTGGTCGACTGGGACGACATCCCGCGCTGGAAGCTGATCAACAAGGCGCTGGACCTGCCGTTCGACGAGCCGGAGGAGACCTACTCCACCTCCGAGCACCTCTACGAGCTGCTGTCCATCCCCCAGGGCACCAAGGGGATACTGCCGCGCGCCGAGCGCACGCGGGCCGGGCTGGCGGCCGAGGAGATCGAGGACCTCGGCGAGACGGGCGGCCGTGGTCGCGGCCGCAAGCCCGCCACGGCGGCGCCCGTCGTGACGGAGGAGCGCCCGGCGCGGAACCGCACCCCGCGGCAGCGCCGCCGCACGCGCGGCGGCTCGACGACGGACGCGGAGGCCACGGCATCGCCCGTGACCCCTGTGACCGCCGAGACTGCCGAAACCGCCCAGGAAGCCGTCGCCGAGGGCGCGCCCAAGACTCCCCGGACGCCGCGCCGCCGTCGCCGCACCCGCAACGGCTCGGGCGGTTCCGCGGCGGCAGCGCCGCAGGCCACGACCGCCGCTCCGGCCGCTCCGGCCGCTCCGGCAGCGAGCACCACCACTGCGGAGGCCCCGAAGGCCGCACACGCCGCGGACACGGTGACCGCGAAGAGTGCGCACGCCGCGACCACCGCGGACGCTGTAGCGGCCAAGCCCGTCAGCGCCGCACGGCCCACCTCCGCACGGCCCGCTGCCGGTTCCGCCGCCGTCGAGGCGGCCGTGGTCAAGCCGCGCCGCCGTGCGCGCGTCGCCAAGCCGGCGGTGGACGAGCCGTCCTTCATCACCGTCGAGAGCACGATCGCGAGCATGGCCGCCGAGGCGGAGTCGAACTCCACCGCCAAGGCGAAGCGCACGCGGTCCGCGAAGCCGAAGGCCGAGGCGGCCGAGACCACCGTCGCCGCAGCCGAGGGCGCGGACGCGGCCGCCGAGACCCCGGCCAAGCCGAAGCGCACCCGCGCCACGAAGCCCAAGGCCGCCGAGGCAGCCGTGGCAAGCGACGAGGTCAAGCCCAAGCGCCGCGCCACCAGGGCCGAGACCGCCGTGGCGACGGCTGAGGGCACGGACGCGGCGGCTGAGGCCCCCGCGAAGCCGAAGCGCACCCGCACCACGAAGCCCAAGGCCGCCGAGGCAGCCGTGGACACGGCGGAGGCCGCCGCCGAAGCCCCCGCGAAGCCCAAGCGCACCCGCGCCGCCAAGCCCAAGGCCGCCGACGCGGCCGAGGCCGCCGTGGACAGCGCCGAGGCCAAGCCCAAGCGCGCCCGCACCACCAAGGCCAAGGCCGCCGAGGGCACGGACGCCGCCGCCGAGGCTCCCGAGAAGCCGAAGCGCACGCGCACGGCCAAGCCGAAGGCCGACGTGGTAGAGGGCTCGGTCGAGGGCGCCGTAAAGGGCGCCGAGGCCAAGCCGAAGCGCCGCACGACGCGGGCCGCGAAGCCGGTGGCCGATGACGGCGCGGACGCGACCGCCGAAGCCCCCGTCAAGCCGAAGCGCACCCGCGCCGCCAAGCCCAAGGCGGCGACCGAAGGCTGACCCGCCGGCACGGCGACGCCGAAGGCCCGTATCCCCGAACAAGTACGCCGGGGAGCGGGCCTTCGCCGTGTTCGCGGCCCTCGCCCCTTGGGCGGCGGCTGCCTGACGGCGGCAGCGGGGCGGCGGATAGCCTCAGGGCATGAGCAGGCCGCCGATACTCACCTTGCCCGCGTGCGCCCGTGCGTACCGACTGAAGACCGAGCGCGGCGCGTTCGCCGTGTGCGACGCGCGCCCCCCGTCGGCCGAGCCGCGGGCCACCGCCCTGCTCGTCCCCGGATTCACCGGCAGCAAAGAGGACTTCAACGCGCTGCTGGAGCCCTTGGCGCAGGCCGGGTTCCGGGTCGTGTCCGTCGACGGCAGGGGCCAGTACGAGAGCGAGGGCCCGGCCGACGAGACCGCGTACGGGCTGGACGAGCTGGCGGCGGACGTCCACGCGCAGGCCGCGGCGCTCGGCGACGGTCCGGTGCATCTGCTCGGCCACTCCCTCGGCGGGCTGATCACGCGCGCAGCGGTGCTGCGCGACGCGTCCCCGTTCCGGTCGCTGACCATCATGAGCAGCGGCCCGGCCGCCGTTTCGGCGGAGCAGCAGGCTCGTACGAAGCTGCTCATCGACGCCCTGTCCACGCGGGACAAGGAGGCGGTGTGGCAGGCGATGCGCGCCATGGACGCCGAGAACGCGGCGGACGCCGGGACTCCGCCGGCCCTGGACGAGTTTCTGCACCGTCGCTGGATCGGCACCGAAGCCGCTCAACTCATCGGTACGGGGCGGCAGTTGATCAGTGAGCCGGACCGGGTGGCGGAGCTGGCGGCGGTGGCGCTGCCGAAGCACGTGGTGTCCGGCGCGGTCGACTACGCCTGGCCGGTGCCGCTGATGGACGAGATGGCCGAGCGGCTGTCGGCGCGCCGCACGGTGATCGAGGGGGCGGAGCACTCCCCCAACGCGGAGCGTCCGAAGGAGACGGCGGCGGCGCTGGCGGCGTTCTGGTCGCGGCACTGAGCCCGCGGGCTCGTTCGACGCGGCGGGACGGCCTGTGAGGGCACCAGGTCAGTACTGGGCCTGAAGGTGTCCCCAGAAGCCGTCCCGCAGGGCGCGGCGCAGGTCGGCGTGGCCCCGTAGCGAGAGCCCGAGCAGTCCCTCCGCCTCCACCAGCAGCTCCTGGTCGACGGGGCCCGGCAGGTAGGGGTGGCCGGGCAGCAGCTCGGCGAGGGATTCGCGACCGCGTTCACCGAGCCACCGCGCCGCGACCTGCGCGCCCACGAACCGCACCTCGTCACGGCTGGGCGCCGGCCCGTCGCCGCCCCCGGCGCCCGGGGCCGGATCGGCGTACGGCTCCTGCGGGCACGTGCCCGCACGCCGCACCACGTACGGCTTGCAGAAGTCGAGGTCGAACGTGCGCTGGCTGTCGACCTCCCACAGCAGGGGGTCGGCCTGGTTGCGCCCGCAGGCGGCCTCGATGCCCCACAGGTGCACCCGCGCGCCGTAGCCCTGCGCGGCCTCGACGGCCGAGACCAGGTCCTCGTCGCCGCCGATGAGGGCGGCGTCGCTGATGGCGCGGTGCCGGGCGAGCGACTCCAGGTCGGTGCGGATGAGCGAGTCGACGCCCTTCTGCTGGTTGTTGGCGTTGAGGTTGCCGAGCCGCACCTTGACGTCGGGGAGCTCGGCGATGCGCTGCTGCTCGGCGGTGTGGATGCGGCGGCGGGCCCCGTCGTACCAGTAGACGCGGAGCAGCCGGCTGTCGGCGAAGATCGTGCGCGCCTTGTCGATGAAGGCTTCGATCAGCCCTTCCGCGTCGAGCTCGAAGGCGCGCCGGTCCTCGGTGCCGGCGATGAGTCTGCCCGCGGCGGCGTAGACATAGCCGGCGTCCACGAAGATCGCGTGCGTGGAGGGGGTGGTCGCCACTTCGGCGAGTACGCGCGTGAGCAGCTCATTGGCGCGTTCGATGCCGGTGGCGATCGTGGTGAGGTCGATGGGCCCCGAGGGCTTGGCGTCGTTCATACCCGCCTCATTGTCCGGGGGTCCGCTCGGCAGGCACAACCGGCCACTTCACCAGCAAATACTTAGGCTCCCGAAAATTTTCTTTAGCGTAGGGAATCTTTTCATACTGCACCTCGTTGTACCCACCAGGAACGGGGCGCACAGCTGCGCCGCGCACCACTACTCATCAGTTCTCCTCAGGAGGATCAGACGAAGGGAGAAGCCATGCGCTTCGAGATCATGCGACTGGACGATGTGGACGGCAGCGCCGTCGACAGCACCGTCGTGGACGCCGCCTCCGTCAATCGGATCGTGCAGCAGGCCGCAGCGATCGGCCAGCGCATCTATATCCGTCCGGCCGACACTGCGGCCCGGTAACGCCTTACGCAGCACATATATAACACCGATACAACGCCGAGCGCCCCGTACAAGAAGGTACGGGGCGCTTCGTGGTCTCCGGGGCGGGCACGGAGACCCACACACCTCATGACGCGGCGTACGGGCGCGCGGCCCGGTCGGCCGCACGGCGCCGTGCACGGCCTACGCGGCGCCGTTCACGACCTGGGTGACGCCGTTGATGATCTGCTGCACCGCGAGCGCGGAGAGCATCATGCCGGCGAGCCGCGTCACCAGCACCACACCGCCGTCCTTGATCACGCGGATGATCAGCAGCGAATAGCGCATCACCAGCCACAGCACCACGTGCATCGCCGCGATGGCGGCCCAGACGGAGATCTGCTCGCCGACGCCGTTCGCGTGCTGCACGGCGAGGATCACCGAGACGATCGCGCCGGGCCCGGCCAGCAGCGGCATGCCCAGCGGCACCAGCGCGACGTTGACGTCCTTCGTCTGCGTCGGCTGCTCGGACTTCCCGGTCAGCAGGCTGAGCGCGACGAGCAGCAGCAGCAGCCCGCCCGCGATCATCAGCGCGGGCGGCGTGATGTGCAGCCGGCCCAGGATCTGGTGGCCGAAGAGGCCGAAGACGGCGATGACGCCGAACGCGACGGTGGCCGCCTGCCAGGCCATCTTGCGCTGGATCTTGGCGGGGCGGCCGGAGGTGAGGGCGAGGAAGATGGGCGTGATGCCGGGCGGGTCCATGATCACAAATAGCGTGACAAAAAGGGATCCGAAGACAGCGAAGTCGAACACAGTGATGGCCTTGCACGAGGTGGTACGAGTGAGAGGGGGGAGGTATGGGAGCGCGGACAGCGCTACGGGCCCACGGCGGCGCTACGGGCCGCCTGCCGTACGTACGGACGTGGCTTGCGGACGCTGCTTACGGACCCGGCGGGGTGGCTCAGCCGCCCGCGCCGGGCACGGGGAAAGCGCCGGTCGCGCGGCGCGTGATCTCGCCGTAGATCTCCGGGTCGGTCGTGAACTCGCCGAGTTCACACGCCTTGCGGCTGCCGTGGTAGTCGCTGGAACCGGTGGTCAGCAGCCCGAGGTCGGCGGCGAGCCCGCGCAGCCGGGCGCGGGTCGGCTCGTCGTGGTCCATGTGGTCGACCTCGATGCCGTCGAGGCCGGCCGCGGCCAGCTCGGCGATCGCGCTCTCCGGTACGCACCGGCCGCGCTTGACGGCCATCGGGTGCGCGAAGACGGTGACGCCGCCGGCGGCCTTGACCAGGCGGATGGCGTCGAAGGGGTCGAACTCGTACTTGTCGACGTAGGCGCGCCCGTCGTTGGCGATCCACTGCGGCGTGAAGGCGTCGGAGACGCTGTCGACGACGCCCAGCTCGACGAGGGCCGCGGCCACATGCGGCCGCCCGACGGCCCCGTCGCCGGCGATCGCCGCCACCCTCTCCCAGGTGATCGGGACGCCGAGCTCCTGGAGCTTGACGACCATGCCCTGGGCGCGGGGCACCCGGCCGTCGCGTACGAGCTCGCGCCCGCGCCACAGCTCGGGCTCCCGAGGATCGAAGAGGTAGGCGAGCATGTGCATGCCGATGCCGTCGCCGTCCGGCGACTCGGGCGCCCAGCGGCAGGACAGCTCGGCGCCGGTGACCAGGGTCAGCCCGGCGGGCAGCGCCGCGACGGCCTCCGCGTAGCCGCCGACGCTGTCGTGATCGGTCAGCGCCACGACGTCCAGCCCGGCCGCGGCGGCGTTGCGCACCAGTTCGGCGGGGGTGTCCATGCCGTCCGAGGCCGTGGAGTGGGTGTGCAGGTCGATGCGCACGGCACGGCTCCAGACTCGGCTCGGGACACTGAGGGGACCTGATCAGGATAACCGCCGTTCGAACACGGCCGTGCCGCCGGACGCACCCGGCCCCTCACGCACCCCAGCCCCCGCGCCTACTCCAGTCCGTACGCACCCCGGCCCCGGACGCACCCCAGTCCAGTGCGGGGGCTGCGGCCCGTACCGCGCGAAAGCCCCGTCAGCGGGCGTCGGGCGGGGCGATGACGCGCGGCGACAGCGCGCCGCACGGCAGCAGGTCGACCTCGGCGCCCGCTTCGCGCAGGTCGGTCAGGACCAGCTCGTCGTACATCATCAGCCCGGACCGCTCCGGCCAGACCACCGCCCACAGCCACAGCCCGCGCGCCTCGCCCGCGAAGACCGCGCGGTCGTCGGGCGCGCCCTCGACGTGCCAGAGCGGGGTGGGCCGGCCGGCCGCCAGGACCTTGGCGTCGGGCGGGCGGTTGACGCACATGTACGGGCCGGGGTCGGGGCCCGCGATACCGGCGTAGCGCGCGCCGAGGCCGACGCCCAGTTCCTCCGCCACGAGCACCAGCTCCCCGGGGCCGCCGAGCGGGCCGGGGCCCGAGCAGGCCACCGCGGTGGCGCGGCCGCCGCCGCGGTCGTCGCCCGCGCAGGCCACTCCGGTGAACAGCCAGCCGACGGGCAGCGGCCACGGCATCCAGACGGGGACGCGGGCGCGGTTCACCACGACGGCCAGCGCTTCCACGCTCGGCGGCACGACCGGCTGGAGGGGGTGCACGATGCCGTGCACGCCGCACTGCCAGGTGTCGGCAAAGAGACCGGGCGCTCGCACCCGGCCACCGCACTTCGGGCAACTGGGTTCGCCCCTCATAGGGACCAACGGTCCTCTCCGGTGGTCGCCGCGTCAAGGACGATCACCCACTGATCACCCGGCCGGGCGTCGGCCACCCGCGAGAACCAGGCCCTCCGCCCGAAAGAAATAGATGGCACTTGCACTTATTAGGGTCTCTAAATTATTGTGTGTAAACAGCAACGATCTCCGCGGAGACCAGCACACCACATCGGTCACACGCCGGACACGCATCGACGCGCCCGGAGAAGGGTGGGGCACGCATGAAGCAGCACAGTGCCGGAGAGGATCCGTTCGACGAAGGCGCGACCAGTCTGCTGCGCCAGCCGAAGGCCGTCTGGGCCACGGCGGGCGCGTCGGTCGTCGCCTTCATGGGCATCGGACTCGTGGATCCGATCCTCCCCTCCATCGCCAAGGGCCTGGACGCCTCCCCCAGCCAGGTGTCCCTCCTCTTCACCTCGTACTTCCTGATCACCGCCATCGCGATGCTGGTCACCGGCTTCGTCTCCAGCCGCATCGGCGGCAAGAAGACGCTGCTCGCCGGCCTGGCGCTGGTCATCGTCTTCGCCGCCCTCTCCGGCACCTCCGGCTCCGTCGGCGAACTGGTCGGCTTCCGGGCCGGCTGGGGCCTGGGCAACGCGCTCTTCGTCTCCACCGCCCTCGCCGTCATCGTCGGCGCCGCGGCCGGCGGCAGCGCCGCGGCGATCCTGCTGTACGAATCCGCCCTCGGGCTCGGCATGGCCTGCGGCCCGCTGGTCGGCGCGATCCTCGGCGACATGAAGTGGCGCTATCCGTTCTTCGGCACCGCCGTGCTGATGGCCGTCGGCTTCATCGCCATCACCGCGTTCCTCAAGGAGCAGCCGAAGCCGGCCCGCAGGACGTCGCTGCTGGACCCGGTCAAGGCGCTGGGCCACCCCGGCCTCGCCTCCGCCGCGGCCTCGGCCTTCTTCTACAACTACTCGTTCTTCACGGTGCTGGCCTTCACGCCGTTCGTGCTGAACATGTCGCCCTACAAATCCGGCGGCGTCTTCTTCGCCTGGGGCGTGCTGCTCGCGGTCTTCTCCGTGCTCGTCGCCCCGCGGGTCCAGGCCCGCTTCGGCTCGCTGAAGGTGCTGGGCGCCTCGCTCGTCCTGCTCGCCGTGGACCTGCTCCTCCTCGGCTACGGCAACCACACCGTGGCCATCGCCTGCACGATCGTCTCGGGCGCGTTCATCGGCCTGAACAACACCGTCTACACGGAGCTGGCGCTCGGCGTCTCGGACGCGCCGCGTCCGGTGGCCAGCGCGGGCTACAACTTCGTGCGCTGGTTCGCGGCCGCCGCGGCCCCCTTCCTCGCACCGAAGATCGAGGGCTGGACCGACATCCACATCCCGTTCGTGGTCGCCGCCGCCACCGCGGTCATCGGCGCCGCGATCGTCTGGGCCCGCCGCCGCCCGCTGACCGTGGAGGCCGAGGAGCTGGAGCCGGCCCACGCCACGGAGGACGGCGTCTCGGTCTTCGCGAGCTGAGTTCCGCCCACCGGGACCCGCTCCCCACCCATACCGCCCCGCCGCGCGCGTTTCCCCCACCGCGCGGCGGGGCTTCCACGTGCCCGTAGTCGCTGGGGAACGGCGGGCGTCAGTCGCCCAGCGGGACGCTGCCGCGCAGCGGGTCGCGCAGGTCCGTGCCGTGCCGGAGCCACCGCTCCTCCAGCGCCGCCGCGCCGTGCACACGCTTCCAGGCCGCCTCGTTCGCCGTCATCGGCAGCAGCGGCAGGAAGGCCACCGGGGACATCGGGTCCCCCAGCTCCAGGTCCGCCACGAGCCCGCCGCCCGCGCCGACGAGTACGGACGTGAAGGGCGCGCCGGGCCAGAGCGGCTCGCCGACGTCCAGGGAGCCGCCGGGGGCCACGACGACGCCCTCGACCTGCGGCGAGGCCGCGAGGACGGCCAGCGGGCGGAGCACCCGGTCGGTGTCGGCGCGGCCCGTGCGTACGGAGAACACCAGCTCCGCGCGGGGCCCGCGGACCGGGTCGGCGAGGATGTCGGCCGGGTCGGCCATCGGCTGGGCGGACATGCCGAGAGTGGCGTAGCGGACCGTGCCGCCGCCCTCCGCCGCCCCGGCTCCGGTTTCGGCCACGAAGCGCAGCACCTCGATGCGGTCCGTTCCCAGGAAGGTCACCGCGGCCCGTGCGTCCGGTTCGCCCAGCGCCGTACGCAACCGGGCCTCGACCTGCTGAAGAACGTCTGCCATGGAGCGAGCATAGAACGCGTATCGAACGGACAAAGGCGGACCGGGCCCCTTGTCGTGGCTGCTAGCCTGGCCGCTGGTGTCAGGGAGTTACGTCAGTCCCCCAACGGGGACCGGCCGGAGGAGGTGGGGCTGCGGTGGGTGATCCAAGTCGACCGTGCAGTACCGACAGTTCTCCCGTTCTCCCGCTCGGTATGCGTCCCCCGGTGATCTGAAGCCTTCCGTACCCGGCTTCTCAAGCCTCAAACACCGGAAGTCCTTTCGCGTCCGCAGCACTTGACGGAAGAGCGCCTTCGTCTCGCTTGTTCCGTGTTCCCCGCGAACTGCCGACAGCCTCATCGCACGGAACGCCGCCCGCTTCGCGGACGTGGCCTGGTTCAAGGCCGCACGTCCACGTTCCGGGCCGCGTTGCGCTCCGCGCCCGTCGCTGCCGGCCGGCCCGTGAAGGAGTCAGCCTTGTCGATGATTCGCGACCTGCGCGCCGCCGTCCGCCCTGCCCTGCGGCGCGGCCACGCCCCGTACGACTACGACACCACCCGCGACCCGTCCGCCAGCAGCGCCGTCGTCGACTGCGCCGTGTACCGCGACGGCCGCCGCGTCAGCGAGCACGTCAGCCCCGCCGAGGCCATGCGGCGGGTGCGCACCGAGAGCGGCGGCGGCTTCGCATGGATCGGGCTGCACGAGCCCACCGAGCGGGAGTTCTCCGGCATCGCCCAGGAGTTCGGGCTGCACCCGCTCGCCGTCGAGGACGCCGTCCACGCCCACCAGCGCCCCAAGCTGGAGCGGTACGACGACACGCTGTTCACCGTCTTCAAGACCATCCACTACGTCGAGCACACCGAACTCACCGCCACCAGCGAGGTCGTGGAGACCGGCGAGGTGATGTGCTTCACCGGCCGGGACTTCATCATCACCGTGCGGCACGGCGGGCAGGGGTCGCTGCGGGCGCTGCGGCACCGGCTGCAGGACGACCCGGAGCTGCTCGTCAAGGGCCCGTCGGCCGTGCTGCACGCCATCTCCGACCAGGTCGTCGACGGCTATATCGCGGTCGCCGACGCGGTGCAGGACGACATCGACGAGGTCGAGATCGATGTGTTCTCGGCCCCGGCCAAGGGCAGTTCGCGGGGCGGCGACGCGAGCCGGATCTACCAGCTCAAGCGCGAGGTGCTGGAGTTCAAGCGGGCGGTCACCCCGCTGATACGGCCGATGCAGGTGCTCAGCGAGCGGCCGATGCGGCTGGTCGACCCGGACATCCAGAAGTACTTCCGTGACGTCGCCGACCACCTCGCGCGCGTGCACGAGCAGGTGGTCTCCTTCGACGACCTGCTCAACTCGATCCTCCAGGCCAATCTGGCGCAGGCGTCCGTGGCGCAGAACGAGGACATGCGCAAGATCACCTCCTGGGCGGCGATCTTCGCGGTGCCGACCATGATCGCCGGGGTCTACGGCATGAACTTCGAGCACATGCCCGAGCTCAAGTGGAAGTACGGCTACCCGGCCGTCATGATCGTGACCGTCGTGATCTGCTTCACGATCCACCGCGGCTTCAAGCGCAACGGCTGGCTCTGACCGGCCGCTGTCCGAGCCCCCGCATAAGCTGGCGCGTATGACGCAGACGCGGGCGCTGATCGAAGAGGCCACCAAGAAGTCCGGCCTGGTCTGGGTGCGGGGCACCGGGGCCGCCGCCCGGGCGCTGTGGCACGTATGGCACGAGGGCGCGCTGCACCTCGTCGGCGACGGGCCGGGCGAGCAGCCGCTCACGGGCCTCGGCCTCGCCGACGGGTCCACGGCGACCGTCACGGTCCGCAGCAAGGACAAGGGCGGGCGGCTCGTCGAGTGGACGGCCCGCGTCAGCGAGCTCGCGCCGGACAGCGAGGCATGGGCCGCGGCCGTCGCGGACCTGAAGGGCAAGCGGCTGAACGCGCCGGACGCCGACCGGATCGAGGAGCGCTGGGCCCGCGAGTGCCGCGTCCTGCGGCTGGAGCCGAGCGGCGACACGGCGGAGCTGCCGGACGGGTCGCTGGCCGCCACGCCGGTCGTCACGGCCGCTACGACCCGTGAGCCCGTGCCCGCGGGCCTCCCGAAGCTCCTGGCGCGGGGCCGCAAGGCCGCCCGCAAGGCGGGCAAACGCTGACCGGGGCGCTGCCCCGGCCACGGCTGTGTCCTACAAGGGACGCGGGGAGGTAGTCCCCTGACGGACTGTGTCCGCGGACGGCCGTGCCCCACAAGGGCACGGGAGCCGCGCGAGCGGCCACGGACGGCCCACAGCCGTCCGATTCGGTGGAGGCGGGTGCGGACGCGCCTAGTTTCCGCGCGGGATCTTCCGGCCGTAATCGACCATCTGGTCCTTGGCCGGCGCGGCCAGCGCGAAGTCCTTGTCCCATTCGGCGAGCTGGACCACGCCCGCACCACCGGCACGCTGCAAGCGCAGCGGATAAGGCGTGCCCTTGAGCGCGACGTCGAGGGACCCGCCGTCACCGCCGCCCCCGCTGATCCGGATCGTACGGACACCCCCGACGGAGCCGTGGTCGCCGCGGGAGAGCTTCCCGTGCAGCCCCAGGACGCCGTCCAGCAGCACGGCCTTGTCGGTGAAGCCGCTGAGCTCCTTGTACGAGGGGTCGCCGGAGGGGACCTTCACGTACTTGGCGTCCAGCTTGTCGGCGGCGGAACCGCCGCTCTGTTTGCCCTGCTGGTCCTTCTGGTGCGACCAGAAGGCGGCATCGGCCTTCAGGTACAGGTCCGCGCCGATGCGCAGCAGTTGGAAGGTGCTCGCCTCGCTGGCGACCTTGCCGCTGCCGCCGTTCTTCTTGAGCCGCATGTCGAGCTTGTACGTGTGGCCGCGGCTGACCAGATTGCCGGTGAGGTGGACCGCGCTCGCGCCCTCGGCCGCCGTGCGCGCCTTGGTCGCGATGGCCGACGCCTCCAGTTTGCCCACGCCGTTCGTGCCCGCGTCGGGGTCCTCGGCGCACCCCGCGAGCGCCGCCGCCAGGCCTGCGCACATCGTCCCCACGAGGACCGCGTTCCGGGTTCGCACGTCTGCTCTTGCCTCCTGATGCCGCTGCAGTACGGAGCGTACCCGTGCCGTCCAGGGGCACCCGTCAGGAGCCGTACGGCCGCCGTCCCCACGGCGGCACGCACCAGGTCACGCTAGCCTGAAACTGACATCGAGCCAGATATGAGGAGGAACACGACATGGCGTCTGGCGCCTCCAGGGTGTTCATCTCACACCTCTCGGGAGTCGCCGTCTTCGATCCCAACGGCGACCAGGTGGGACGGGTCCGCGACCTCGTCGTGATCCTGCGCGTCGGCGGCCGGCCGCCACGCGTGCTGGGGCTGGTGGTCGAGGTGGTCAGCCGGCGCCGGATCTTCCTCCCGATGAGCCGGGTGACGGGCGTCGAGTCCGGACAGGTCATCACCACCGGCGTGGTCAACATGCGCCGCTTCGAGCAGCGCGCCTCCGAGACCCTCGTCCTCGGCGAGCTGCTCGACCGCAGGGTGCGGCTGGTGGACAGCGGCGAGGAGGCGACCGTCTTGGACGTGGCCATGTCCCAGCTGCCGGCCCGCCGCGACTGGGAGATCGACAAGGTCTTCGTCCGCAAGGGCAAGGGCGGCGCGCTGCGCCGCAGGGCGGAGGCGCTGACCGTCGAGTGGTCGGCCGTCACCGGTTTCTCCCTCGAAGAGCACGGGCAGGGCGCGGAGAGCCTGCTGGCCGCCTTCGAGCAGCTGCGCCCGGCCGACCTCGCGAACGCCCTGCACCACCTCTCCGCCAAGCGGCGCTCGGAGGTGGCCGCGGCCCTGGACGACGACCGGCTCGCGGACGTACTGGAGGAGCTGCCCGAGGACGACCAGGTGGAGATCCTCGGCAAGCTCAAGGAGGAGCGCGCGGCCGACGTGCTGGAGGCCATGGACCCCGACGACGCCGCCGACCTCCTCTCCGAGCTGCCGGAGGACGAGAAGGAGCGGCTGCTGACGCTGATGCAGCCGGGCGACGCGGCGGACGTACGGCGGCTGCTGTCCTACGAGGAGCGGACCGCGGGCGGCCTGATGACCACCGAGCCGGTCGTGCTCCAGCCCGACGCCACCGTCGCCGACGCCCTGGCCCGGGTGCGCAACCCCGACCTGTCCCCCGCGCTCGCCGCCCAGGTGTACGTGTGCCGGCCACCCGACGAGACGCCGACCGGCAAGTACCTGGGCACCCTGCACTTCCAGCGGCTGCTGCGCGATCCGCCGTTCACGCTCGTCAGCTCGATCGTGGACAGCGATCTGCTGCCGCTGCCGCCGGACACCCCGCTGACCGCCGTCACCAGCTATCTGGCGACGTACAACATGGTCTCCGCCCCCGTCGTCGACGAGAACGGCTCGCTGCTGGGCGCGGTGACCGTCGACGACGTCCTGGACCATCTGCTGCCCGACGACTGGCGCGAGCGGGAGCTGCACGGGACGCCGGGCCCGGAGTTCGAGCCGGAGGGGGCCGACGATGAGTGGTAACCGTCTCGACCAGCCCAGGGACCGGCGGCGCAGCCTGCTGCCCGCCTACGACCCGGAGGCGTTCGGCCGCTTCTCGGAGAAGATCGCGCGCTTCCTCGGCACCGGCCGCTTCATCGTCTGGATGACGGTCGTCATCATCCTGTGGGTGGTGTGGAACACCTCGGCCCCGGTCCACCTGCGGTTCGACCGCTATCCGTTCATCTTCCTGACGCTGATGCTGTCGCTCCAGGCTTCGTACGCGGCCCCGCTGATCCTGCTGGCGCAGAACCGGCAGGACGACCGGGACCGGGTCAATCTGGAGCAGGACCGCAAGCAGAACGAGCGCTCCATCGCGGACACGGAGTATCTGACGCGGGAGGTGGCCGCGCTGCGGATGGGGCTCGGGGAGGTGGCGACCCGGGACTGGATGCGCTCCGAACTCCAGGATCTGCTCAAGGAGATCGAGGAACGCAGGCCGCGGGAGCCGGACCGGGAGCGCTGACGGCGGGGCCGCGGCGGCCACTGTTGTGGCCGCTGTCGCGACCACCGCCGGGACGGCTGCCGCCACCGCCGTTGTGACCCCGCCCACCGCCGTCCACCTGTGCTCCGCCGCGGGCCGGTACCGCCGTACCATCGTCGGTATGGCTACCGACACGCCCCAAGCCCCCGCGCCGAGCGAGGACGCGGTACGCGCCGCGCTCGCGACGGTGAACGACCCCGAGATCCACCGCCCCATCACCGAGCTGGGGATGGTCAAATCGGTGGAGATCGCGGCGGACGGCTCGGTCGCGGTCGCGGTCTATCTGACGGTCTCGGGCTGCCCCATGCGCGAGACCATCACCTCGAACGTACGAGAGGCCGTCGCCGCCGTAGAAGGCGTGCGCGGCGTCTCCGTCGAGCTGGACGTGATGAGCGACGAGCAGCGCAAGGAGCTGGCCACCGCGCTGCGCGGCGGCACCGCCGAGCGCGAGGTGCCGTTCGCCCAGCCCGGCTCGCTCACCCGCGTCTACGCGGTGGCCTCCGGCAAGGGCGGCGTCGGCAAGTCCTCGGTGACGGTCAACCTGGCGGCGGCGATGGCGGCCGACGGGCTCAAGGTCGGCGTCGTGGACGCGGACATCTACGGGCACTCGGTGCCGCGCATGCTGGGCGCGTCCGGCCGTCCCACCCAGGTCGAGAACATGATCATGCCGCCGTCGGCTAACGGCGTGAAGGTCATCTCGATCGGCATGTTCACCCCCGGCAACGCGCCTGTGGTGTGGCGAGGGCCGATGCTGCACCGGGCGCTCCAGCAGTTCCTCGCGGACGTCTACTGGGGCGACCTGGACGTGCTCCTGCTCGACCTGCCGCCGGGCACCGGCGACATCGCGATCTCCGTGGCGCAGCTGGTGCCGAACGCCGAGATCCTGGTCGTGACGACGCCGCAGCAGGCCGCCGCCGAGGTCGCCGAGCGGGCCGGCTCCATCGCCGTGCAGACCCACCAGAAGATCGTCGGCGTGGTCGAGAACATGTCCGGGCTGCCCTGCCCGCACTGCGACGAGATGGTGGACGTCTTCGGCACGGGCGGCGGCCAGCGGGTCGCCGAGGGGCTGACGAAGACGACCGGCACGCAGGTGCCGGTGCTGGGCTCCATCCCGATCGACGTGCGGCTGCGCGAGGGCGGCGACGAGGGCAAGCCGGTGGTCCTGACCGACCCAGAGTCCCCGGCGGGCAGCGCGCTGCGGACGATCGCGGGCAAGCTCGGCGGCCGGCAGCGGGGGCTGTCGGGGATGTCGCTGGGGATCACCCCGCGCAACAAGTTCTGAGCGGACGACGGTAAGGGGCGGCACCCCATGGATGCCGCCCCTTACCGTTGCCGTGTGCTCAGGCGGACCGCCGACCGCTCCGTACGCGCTCAGCGCTCGTACGAGGCGATGTCCTTGATCACCGAGAAGCCCAGCCCGTACGCGCTCATGCCACGCCCGTACGCGCCCACATGGACCCCGTCCCCCGTCGATCCGGCCAGCACCCAGCCGTACTCGGACTCGCGGTAGCGGAAATCGGTCGGCACGCCCTCCACGGACAGCGACAGCAGCGACCAGTCCGGGCCCTCCAGGTCGTCCGCCAGCTCCCAGGCGATCGACGTCTGCTGGTCCAGCCAGTCCTGGCGCAGGCCGCGCTCCATCTTCGCGGGCCAGGTACAGGCCAGCAGCCCGGAACCGGCCAGCCAGGCGGCCGAGGAGACCGAGGTGGCCTCCAGCACGCCCGTACCGTCCGCGCTGCGCCGTACCGGGCGGTCCGCGATGGTCACCACGACCGCGAAACGCTGCTGGTCCGGACTCTGGTCCAGGCGCAGCGAGGGCTCCTCGCCGTGGCCGATGGAACCGTGCTCGACCGTGTCGTCCGCGGCGGAGCCGACCTGCATCAGCCAGCGGCTCCCGGTGTACGCGTCGTCCAGGCCGTACCAGGGGAACGAGGCCAGCAGATACCCGTCGACGGACCGCCGGGCGCGGGGCGCTCCTCGCGGCGCTTCCCGCGCCGCCGCCGCGGCCTCACCCTCGGGCGCCTCGGCCGTACCGGCTCCCTGCGCCTCTACCCGACTCGTCGTCTCCATCTGCGCGGCGCCTCCTCATTACCCCGTTGTCGCGGACGGCCCGCCTCCGCGGGCGTCGTCCCGGACAAAGGGAGGATAGCCATACTGGCCCGCTCCGTAGGGCATACGGGGGATCAGGTGGCGTCGGGATCGAAGGGCGGGCGCTCGTCGGCGGCCGGCTTCTCCCGTTTCTTCAGCAGGTCGGGACCGCTGCCGGCGGGCGCGGACGGCGACGCGGGCGAGGCGGCCGGCGGTACGTCCTCCTCGCGGCCGTGCACGGCGTCCGTGACCTCCGCCATCTCCTTGCGAAGGTCGAAGCCGTTGCGGATCTCCTTGAGGCCCAGCTCGTCCTTGTCCAGGACGTGCTTGCGCACGAACGTCTTCGGGTTGAGGTCCTCGAACTCGAAGTCCTTGAACTCCGGCCCCAGCTCGGAGCGGATGTCTTCCTTCGCGCTGTCCGAGAACTCCCGGATCTTCCGTATGGTCCGCGAGACGTCCTGGATCATCTTCGGCAGCTTGTCCGGGCCGAAAATGAGCACCGCAAGGATGACGAGCGCGACCAGCTCTAGGGGTCCTATGTCGAAGAACACCTTGCAGCTCCTTGATACGTCTGTGGCCGACGGGCCAGGCCGCCTATCACGGTACCTGGCCGCGCGTGCCGTACGGGAGACACCCGGACCAACATCAGGCCAAAGCTCCGGCCCGGCGTGCCGCCCGGACGGGCTTCTGGGGCCCCGGAGTCAGCTGCCACTGGCGGAGCCGAGCGTCAGCCGCACCGTGCGCGCCTGCCCGTCGTGCTCGACCGTCAGGTCCAGCACGTCTCCCGGACGGTGGCTGCGGATCTTGACGATCAGCTCCCGGCCGCTGCGCACCGGCGCCGCGTCCAACTTCGTGATCACGTCGCCCGGCTTGAGGCCCGCCTTGTCGCCGGGGCCGTCCGGGGTGACGGCCGGACCCTTCACGCCCTTGGTGTTCACCCGCGCGCCCTCGCCGGAATAGGCCATGTCGACGGTGACGCCGATCACGGGGTGGGTGGCCCGGCCCGTATTGATCAGCTCCTCGGCCACCCGCCGGGCCTGGTTGACCGGTATCGCGAAGCCCAGCCCGATGGAGCCCCCCTGGCTGCCGCCGAGGCCGGAGCCGTCGCCCACGGAGCGGATGGCGCTGTTGATCCCGATGACCCGGGCTTTCGCGTCCACCAGAGGGCCGCCCGAGTTGCCGGGGTTGATCGGCGCGTCGGTCTGCAGCGCGTCGACATAGCTGATGTCGCTGCCGTCCGACTTCTCGCCGCCGGCCGTTATCGGGCGCTCCTTGGCGCTGATGATCCCCGACGTCACCGTGCCCGCCAGCTCGTAGGGCGCGCCGAAGGCGACCACCGGGTCGCCGACCTGTGCCGAGTCGGAGTTGCCCAGGGCCAGGGGCTTCAGGCCGGAGGCTCCGGCGACCTTGATGACCGCCAGGTCGTAGCCGCTGTCCCGGCCGACGACGGTGGCCTTCGCGGTCCGGCCGCCGTTGAACGTCACCGATATCTCGCCGTCGTCGCCCGCCGGCTCCACGACGTGGTTGTTGGTGAGGATGTGCCCCCGCTTGTCCAGCACGAAGCCGGTGCCGGTGCCCTGCTCGCTGGCGCCGCGCACATGGATCGTCACGACCCCGGGCAGCACGGCGGAGGCGATGCTCGCCGTCGAACCGGGGGCCCGGCTGGTCCGCTCGGCCGACGCCTGCGGGAGGCTCACATCGACGATGTTGCCGTTCCGCTCCAGGTACGAGCCGATGCCGCCGCCGATGCCGCCGGCCACCAGCGCCACGACGATGATCGCGGCGGTCAGCCGGCCTCGCCCCCACGGCTTGCCCTCCGGCGGCTCGGGCCGCGGCTCGCCCCAGGGGTCGTACCCCTGCCACTGCGCCGGCGGCGGAGGCGGCGGCCCGGACGGCGGTACGAACGCACCGCCGTATCCCGCCGCGCTGTGGCCGTGAGCGCCGTGCGGCCCGTACGAGCCGTCGGCGGCAGCCGTCATGCCACTGCCGTGCGGGCTGTGCTGCCCGTACGCACCGGGCTGCTCGTACGAGCCGGGCTGCCCGTACGAACCGTCGGAGGGCAAGCCGTGCGGGCCGTCTTGGCCGTACGGACCACCGGCCGGAGGCGCCGTCGGCCGCTGTACGGGCGGCGCGGGCGCCCACGGGCCGGGGCCACCGTACGGGGGCGTCCCGTACGGGTCGGGGTCGTGCAGGGGCTTGCTGGGGACGGCCTGACCCCCAGTCGCGGCCGGAAGGCTGACGGTGGGGCGGTCGGGCTGGGGCTGACCGACGGGCGGCTGGCCGCCCGCCGGTGCGTCAGCCGCCGGAAGCGGCGGCTCCGGCTCCGTCCGGACCGAGGCCGGCTCACCGGCGACCGGTGCAGGGGCAACAGGAGCAGCAGGGGCGGCAGCGGCAGCCGGCTCGCCGGAAGGCGCCCGGTCGGCGACCGGGCCGGCCGCAGGCGGCTCGGCCGCAGCCGCCTGGCCGGCTGCGGGCGGCCCGCCCGCAGCCTCGTCCCCCGGGGCCCCCGAGGAGCCCATGGCCTGCTGCGGACGGCTCCACCACTTCGGCTTGGGCCCGGGGGCCGTGGCCTTTGCGTCGTCCATGATCTCCCCACAGTTCGCCTGCGACCCGGCTCGGGCCTGTCGGTCGGTCGCATGGCCCACCTGGAGATTCAACCAGGTCGGCGCGGGTTCGCGCAGGGGGCCGTCAGCGGTGCGGGGTGAGCGCGGAGGCGGCGTTGGCGGTGAGGAGCCGGGGAGCGGCGTCGGCCGGCGGCAGGACGGCCGGGGCCTGGACGGGAGCGGGGACGTTGGACGGGCCCGACGCCGGCTGTTCGACCGTCGTGGCCGACCGTACGAGCGGCGGAATCGTGCTTCCGGGGCGCGGGGGCGCCGCGAACGGGCCCATCGGCGGCTGCGCGTGCGTCGTCGCCGTCGGGAACGACGACCCGAACCGCTCCCCCGGCGCGCTGAACATGCCGGGCCGGTCCCGCGAAGCCGCCGCGAGCCCGATCTCCCGGCGGGCGCCGTCGGTGTTGAGCGTCCCGAACGACGTGGTCCCCGGCGCGTCCGACTGGGCGCTCGGGGAGTCCATGGCCGCGTCCAGCGGCAGCGCGCCGCCGAGCGCGAACGCGGCGAGCGAGACCGCGCCGGCGGCGGCGAAGGCGAAGCGCCTGCCGCGCGGGCCCGGCCGCTCCACCTCGTGGATGCGGAAGCCGCGCTCACGAGGCTGCGGGGCGATCGCCGGCAGCAGCGTCAGCCCCTCGCCCATCGCGCCGAGAGCGGCGTCTCTTCCCGGGCCGCCGAACGGCGGCCCGCCCCTGTCGTCCCCGGGCCCGCCGCCGGGCAGGCTCTGGAGCCGCGCGAGAAAACCTTCCGAGGGCGGCGGCGCCGCGGTCTCGGCGAACACGCTCTTGAGCCGGCGCTGGGCGTCGGCCTCCGCTTTGCACTTTCCGCACGTAGCCAGGTGCGCGAGCACCCGCTCCCGAGAATCGTGCCCCAACTCCCCGTCGACCAGGGCCGCGAGGCGGTCGCCGAGATGTTGCTCGGCGGGGGACTGACCGCCTGATCCGGTCACGCGATTCCTACCTCCCCACTCAGCGGAGCCACGGTCGCGACGGCACGCTGCTCGGCCCGGGCGGCGGGCGAGCGGTGCTGGAGAGCCTTGCGCAGGTGCGAGCGGCCGCGGTGGATGCGGCTGCGCACGGTGCCGAGCTTCACGCCGAGGGTGGCGGCGATCTCCTCGTAGGACAGCCCTTCGATGTCGCAGAGCACGACGGCCGCGCGGAACTCCGGCGCGAGCGTGTCCAGCGCCTGCTGGACGTCGGCGTCGAAGTGGGTGTCGTTGAAGTGCTGCTGGGGGGAGGGCTCGCGACTGGGGAGCCGCTCCGCCGCGTCGTCGCCGAGCGCGTCGAAGCGGATGCGCTGGCGGCGGCGGACCATGTCGAGGAACAGGTTGGTGGTGATGCGGTGCAGCCAGCCCTCGAACGTGCCCGGGGTGTACGTGGACAGCGAGCGGAAGACCCGGACGAAGACCTCCTGCGTGAGGTCCTCGGCGTCGTGCTGGTTTCCCGTGAGGCGATACGCGAGGCGGTAAACCCGTGCGCTGTGCGTGCTGACGATCTCCTCCCACGTGGGAGGGGTCCACGCCGGCGCATCCGCATCGGTGGCGAAAGTCGCGGTGGCTGCGGAGTTTGCGGTGCGGGAACGGTCAGCGGTGTTGGTCACGGATTTCGGCTCGCCGGAGGACCTCCGGAAGCGCCTCAGCACTCCCTTGCGGTCGCCGGCCGAAGCCGCACCTCCCCTATCGGCTCTGGCGGTGTCCAGTAGAGCCCCTACCATATCCACCTCGCCCGTTAGCTCCGGATAAGCATTTTTGACCTGCATTTGGTCCAGGTTCATCGGCTTCCCCCACCCCTTACCAACGCCCGGTCCCATCTGCGGGTTCCCGTGGGCAGCGGATACAGTCACGGTTGCGTGGACGACGGGGACAGAGGAGAGGGCCATTACCGGCAACCGGCAGACGAGCTGGGCATTCGCGGATGCGTTCGTCGCCGAGGACGAGGTGTTGCGCTGGGCCCGGGACCGGGCTCGTGAGGCAGGTCTCCACTCGGTGTCGTCCGGCACCGGCGCCGCGCTGCGCCTGCTCGCCGCCACGGTGGACGCCAAGGCCGTCGCCGAGATCGGCACCGGCACCGGGGTGTCCGGCATCCACCTGCTGCACGGCATGCGCCCGGACGGCGTCCTGACCACCGTAGACAGCGAGCCGGAGCGGCAGCAGTTCGCCCGCGAGGCGTTCCGGGCGGCGGGGTTCGCGGGCAACCGGGCCCGGTTCATCCCCGGCCGCGCCCTGGAGGTCCTGCCGCGTCTCGCCGACGGCGGCTACGACCTGGTCTTCTGCGACGGTGACCGGCTGGAGTGCCTCGACTACCTCGCCGAATCGTTGCGTCTGCTGAGACCCGGCGGGCTGGTCTGCTTCGAGGGCGTGTTCGCCGACGGCCGCACCGTGGACTCCGCAGCCCAGCCCGCCGAGGTGCAGCGGCTGCGGGAACTGCTGCGGGCCGTACGTGAGTCGACGGCCCTGCTGCCGTCGCTGCTGCCGGTGGGCGACGGCCTGCTGTGCGCCGTCAAGCGCCCCTGATCGGCTGCCGAGCCAAGCCGCTGCCCCAGACCCAGATCGGTCCCCCAGACCGCCGAACCGGCCGCGAATGCACCGGGCGCGAAAGAACCGGCCACGGAAATTCGGACAATCCAGCAAGGGGCACGCCACAAGGGGCGTTCAGGAATCGTGCGCCGGGAACCCGGGAACAACGGAAGGGCGGCGAAAATGCCACCGCCCCACCGCTCGGTTCACACCGGAACGGCAGGGCAGCGCAGAAAAACGCGGGCCAAATGTGTCAGCCGACGACCTTCTTCAGGGCATCCCCGAGGGCGTCCGCCTCGTCCGGTGTCAGCTCGACGACAAGCCGACCGCCGCCTTCGAGCGGAACGCGCATGACGATGCCCCGCCCCTCCTTGGTCACCTCGAGCGGGCCGTCGCCCGTCCGCGGCTTCATGGCCGCCATGCTCGTTCCCCTTCCTGAAACCAGCTCATCGCAGCCGACAACCCAGGTGTCACCGGCATCGAACACATTGCTTCAAGGCCATTATCCCGCATCGAACGACCCGATGACCAACATCGGTCGGCATCCCTTGTGCAACGCGCTCGCGCAAAACCACCCAATTCGGCGATCCGACTGCGATACTGCGCCGCCATCGCGTGCCTGTCCCGGCCCGATTCTTTGACGCAGGTCACATGTCCACCTCCGGCGATCTCCGGCATGCTGAGCGCTGCGCGCCGCCGCCGCGGACCGCCGCGGCGCGTACCGAGCCCCGAGGGAAGGGATGCACCATGGCCGACACCGTGCTCTACGAGGTGACCGACGGACTCGCGACGATCGCCTTGAACCGACCCGACGCCATGAACGCGCTGAACACGGAGGCGAAGGTCGCGCTCCGCGACAGCGTGGGGCAGGCGGCGGCGGACCCGGCGGTGCGGGCCGTCCTGCTGACCGCCACCGGGCGCGCCTTCTGCGTGGGCCAGGACCTCAAGGAGCACATCGGCCTGCTGAGCGAGGACAGCGAGCACGGCGAGAGCCGCACGATGAGCACCGTGCGTGAGCACTACAACCCCATCGTCACCGCGCTCGCCGAGATGCCGAAGCCGGTCGTGGCCGGGGTCAACGGAGTCGCGGCGGGGGCCGGAGCCGGGTTCGCGCTCGCCGCCGACTACCGGGTCGTCGCGGACACCGCCTCCTTCAACACCTCGTTCGCCGGGGTCGCGCTCACCGCCGACTCGGGCGTCTCCTGGACGCTGCCGCGCCTCATCGGTCACGGCCGCGCCGCCGACCTGCTGCTCTTCCCGCGCAATGTCGGCGCCCAGGAGGCGTACGAGCTGGGGATCGCCAACAAGGTCGTCCCCGCCGCCGAGTTGGCCGCCGAGGCCGAGGCCGTGGCGCGCCGGCTCGCCGCGGGACCGACCGCCGCGTACGCGGCGATCAAGGAGTCGCTGGCCTACGCCGGCGGCCACGGCCTCACCGAAACGCTGGAGAAGGAGGACGAGCTCCAGACGCGCGCGGGGGCCTCGGCGGACCACGGCATCGCGGTCGCGGCCTTCGTGAAGAAGGAGAAGCCGACGTACCTGGGCCGCTGACACCGGGACGCCCGCCCCTGACGGGGCCCTGAGCCCCGTCAGGCCCTGTCCACCGCGTCGCGCACGTGGCAGGCCGCCAAGTGGTCGTTGACGAGGCCGCAGGCCTGCATGAGGGCGTACGCGGTCGTGGGGCCGACGAAGCGGAAGCCGCGCTTCTTAAGGTCCTTGGCCAGTGCCGTCGACTCCGGTGTGATCGGCGGCACATCGGCGAAGGTGCGCGGGACCGGGCGGCCGGCCCGCTCGGGCGCGTACGACCAGATCAGCGCGTCCAGCTCGCCGGCCGGCAGCTCCGCGGCGACCTTGGCGTTGCTGATCGTGGCCGCGATCTTGGCGCGGTTGCGGATGATGCCGGCGTCGGCGAGCAGCCGCTCCGCGTCCGCGTCCGTGAAGGCCGCGACCTTCTCGATCCGGAAGTCCGCGAACGCGGCCCGGAACCCCTCCCGGCGGCGCAGGATCGTGATCCAGGACAGCCCCGACTGGAACGCCTCCAGGCACATCCGCTCGTACAGCGCGTCGTCCCCGTGCACCGGACGGCCCCACTCCGTGTCGTGGTACGCGCGGTAGTCGGCCATCGAGTCGGCCTCCATCCCCCAGGGGCAGCGCGGCACCCCGTCCGGGCCGTACGCCACGCCGCTCATGACGCGGCTCCCTGGTCCTGCGCGCCCGGTTCGTCCGGCCGGTCGGGCTCGGCGGTGCTGGGCAACTCGCCCTTGAGCAGCTCCGGGCCGCCGACCGCGGCGGCCTGCGCGCCCGCGAGGGCGGCCTCCAGCTCGGCGATCCGGGAGTCGCGCTCGGTGAGCTCGGCCGCCAGCCGGTCGAGGGCGTCGTCGGCCTCCGCCATGCGGTAGCCGCGAAGGCCGATCGGCAGCCGCAGCGACTCGACGTCGGTGCGGTGCAGCGGCCGGTCCTCGGGCAGCGGATCGCCGATCCGGTCCGGCTCGGCCTCGCCCAGCACGCCGCCACCGCCGTCGCCGCCCGCGACGGCGAGCGTGACCGCGCCCACCACCACGACCAGCGCGATGAGAAAGAACCAGAACACGACCATCTCCCCGCAGTGCGCCCGCACCCCATCGGCCGGCGCCCCGTGGGCCGGCCCGGCGTACGTCTTCCGTCCGTCCCGATCGTGCCATGCCGCACTGACAACGGTCCCTCACGCGCGGCTCCCCGGCCCCGCCGGGCCGGGAGGGGGCAGAGCTCGAAGGGCTGGGAGCCGCAGAGGGTTAAGGTCGCTGCCGGACCACGTGCGAAGGAGTTACGGAATGCTGCGGCTGGGACGGCGCGAGTTCGGGGAACACGAACCCGTGATCATGGCGATCGTGAACCGGACGCCGGATTCCTTCTACGACCAGGGCGCCACCTTCAGCGACGGCCCGGCGCTCGAACGCGTCGAGCGGGCGGTGTCGGAGGGCGCCGCCATCATCGACGTCGGCGGGGTCAAGGCCGGCCCCGGCGAGGAGGTGAGCGCCGCGGAGGAGGTGCGGCGCACGGCGGGTTTCGTGGCCGAGGTGCGCAAGCTCCATCCGGACGTGGTGATCAGCGTCGACACCTGGCGGCACGAGGTCGGCGAGGCGGTCTGCGAGGCGGGCGCGGATCTGCTCAACGACGCGTGGGGCGGGGTGGATCCGGCGCTGGCCGAGGTCGCGGCCCGCCATGGGGCGGGGCTGGTGTGCACGCACGCGGGCGGGGCCGAGCCCCGGACGCGGCCGCACCGGATCGCCTACGAGGACGTGATGGCGGACATTCTGCGGGTGACGCTCGGGCTGGCCGAGCGCGCCGTGGAGCTGGGCGTGCGGCGCGACGCGATCATGATCGACCCGGGACACGACTTCGGGAAGAACACCCGGCACTCGCTGGAGGCGACCAGGCGGCTGGAGGAGATGGCCGAGACGGGCTGGCCCGTGCTCGTATCGCTGTCGAACAAGGACTTCGTCGGCGAGACGCTCGACCGGCCGGTCAAGGAGCGGCTGATCGGAACGCTCGCGACGACGGCGGTCTCGGCGTGGCTCGGCGCTCAGGTGTACCGCGTGCACGAGGTCACCGAGACGCGGCAGGTGCTGGACATGGTGGCCTCCATCGCGGGCCACCGGCCCCCGGCGGTGGCCCGCCGGGGGCTCGCCTGAGCCGTACGGACGGGCCGGGGGCCGCGTAGCCGGGGTCCCGGCCCCAAGGCCCCCAGGCGGGCCGAGACGCCCAGCCGAGCGCCCCGACAGCCCGCCCCTGCGGCCGGTTCAGGCCCCCGCGCCCGGGCTCAGGCCCCCGCTTCCTTCGTGACCAGGGCGATGGCCTCGTCGATGTCGTCCGTGATGTGGAAGAGCTCCAGGTCCCGCTCCGCCGCCTTGCCCTGGGCGATCAGCGTGTGCGTCACCCAGTCGACCAGGCCCTGCCAGTACTCCGTGCCGAAGAGCACGATCGGGAAGCGGGTGACCTTCTTCGTCTGGACGAGGGTGAGCGCCTCGAAGAGCTCGTCCAGGGTGCCCAGCCCGCCGGGCAGCACGACGAACCCGCTCGCGTACTTCACAAACATCGTTTTTCGGACGAAAAAATACCGAAAGTCGACGCCGATGTTCACGTACGGGTTGAGCCCCTGTTCGAAGGGCAGCTCGATGCCCAGGCCCACGGAGACGCCGCCGGCCTCCGTCGCCCCCTTGTTCGCCGCCTCCATCGCGCCCGGCCCGCCGCCGGTGATCACCGCGAAGCCGGCCTCGACCAGCCCGCGCCCGATCTGCACCCCGGCCTCGTACTCCGCCGAGTCCTTGGGCGTACGGGCCGAGCCGAAGACGCTGATGGCGGGCGGGAGTTCGGCGAGCGCGCCGAAGCCCTCGACGAACTCGGACTGGATGCGCATGACCCGGAACGGGTCCTCGTGCAACCAGTCCGTCGCCCCATGGGTGTCCAGCAGGTGCTGGTCGGTGGTCCCCGGCTGCATCTGGTCCTTTCGGCGCACCACCGGTCCCCGGCGCTGTTCGTGCTGTGCGCGCGCTCCTTCGGGGTTCCCCATACTGTGCTCCCTCTGCTGCGGATCTTTGCAGTTCAGGGTAGGCCCACAAGGGTTTCGCGCAGGGCCACTTCAGCGAGACAGCCAGGCGCGCAGCCGCTCTTCGGCCTCCAGCACGGCCGCGGTCGCGACGTGCTCCTCGCGGGTGTGGGCCAGCTTCGGGTCGCCGGGGCCGTAGTTCACGGCGGGCACGCCGAGCGCGGAGAAGCGCGCGACGTCGGTCCAGCCGTCCTTGGCGGCGACCTCGGCGCCGACCGCGTCGACGAACGCCGCCGCGGCCGGGTGCGCGAGCCCGGGCAGCGCGCCGGGCGCGCTGTCGGTCAGGACGACCTCGAAGCCGTCGAAGACCTCCCGTACGTGCGCGAGGGCCGCGGCCTCGTCGCGGTCGGGCGCGAAGCGGAAGTTGACGATCACGGCGCAGGCGTCGGGGATGACGTTGCCCGCGTTGCCGCCCTCGATCAGCACGGCGTTGAGGCACTCGCGGTAGAGCAGGCCGTCGATCTCCGCGTGCCGCGCCTCGTAGCCGGCGAGCCGGTCGAGGATCGGCGCGGCCTTGTGGATGGCGTTGTCGCCGAGCCAGTCGCGCGCGGAGTGGGCGCGCTTGCCGGTCGTCTCGACGCGGACCCGCAGGGTGCCCTTGCAGCCGCCCTCGACCCGGCCGTCGGTGGGCTCCAGCAGCACCGCGAAGTCGCCCGCCAGCCACTCGGGGTGGTGGTCGCCGAGCCGCTTCAGCCCGCTGAGCTCCGCGGCGACCTCCTCGTTGTCGTAGAAGACGTAGGTCACATCGCGGTTGGGGGCCGGCAGGTTGGCGGCGACGCGCAGCTGCACGGCGACGCCGGACTTCATGTCGGAGGTGCCGCAGCCCCACAGGACGCCGTCGGCGTCGAGCCGCGAGGGCACGTTGTCGGCGATGGGCACGGTGTCGATGTGTCCGGCCAGCAGGACCCGCTCGGCGCGTCCCAGGTCCGTACGGGCCACGATCGCGTCGCCGTCGCGCTCGACGCTCAAATGCGGCAGGGCGCGCAGCGCGTGCTCGACGGCGTCGGCGAGCGCTTTCTCGTCCCCGCTCACGGAGGGGAAGTCGACGAGCTGTGCGGTGAGTGCTGCGGCGTCGAGGGACAGGTCCAGTGCGGCGTGATCCATGCCGCGACTCTAGCGGGGGCCTCGGACAGTACGCCCGGCCCTCCCCTCAACTCCGCCTCAAGGCTGAAATACGGTCTCATCCGGCACAGAAGATTCTTATGTCTCTCCAGTACCGTATGCGCCATGTCCCGCACCTCCCCCGCACCGCGGGGCCGTTTGCTGCGCCTTGCCGCCGCCTGCGCCGTTCTGCTGGCGCTGGCCGGCTATCTGATCGCCCACTTCATGACGGCCGGGCCGGGGGCGCCCCGCTGCACCGCGGCGGCCGGCGGGAAGGACTTCTCGCTCGATCCGGAGCAGGCCGTGAACGCGGCCACGATCGAGGCCGTCGGCTCCGCCCACCGGCTGCCGGAGCGGGCGGTGACGATCGCGCTGGCCACCGCGATGCAGGAGTCGGGGCTGCGCAACATCAAGCACGGGGACCGGGATTCGGTCGGCCTCTTCCAGCAGCGGCCGTCCCAGGGGTGGGGCACGGCGCGACAGATCATCGACCCGGTGTACTCGGCGGGGAAGTTCTACGACCACCTGGTCGAGGTGGACGGGTACGAGCGGCTGCCGCTGACCGTGGCGGCGCAGCGGGTGCAGCACAGCGCCTTCCCGGAGGCGTACGAGAAGCACGCGGCGGACGCCGCGCTGCTCGCCTCGGCGCTCACCGGCCGGCCGGCCGCGTCGTTCACCTGCACGACCAGTCCGTCCGACGGCGAGCCGGGTTCCGCGTCGGCGGTGCGGACCAAGTTGCGGACCGACTTCGGCATGGCGCTGCGCCCGGTCGAGGGGACCGGGTCCGGCACGGGCGCGCATACGGTCACGGTGCCGGTGAAGGGGAGCGGCGGGTCCGACGGGCCGCGGCGCGGCTGGGAGTTGGCGCGGTGGGCGGTGGCGCACGCGGAGGAGTTGCGGATCGAGAGCGTCTCCTTCGGCGGCCGGCGGTGGGCGTCGGCGCATTCCGGCGACGGCTGGCAGAAGTCCGCCGACGCCGCCGCCACGGATGTACGAATCACCACCGCGCAATAGTGCGCCGGGTCCCTCGAAGGCGGCATGCGCAGTGCCGCCGAATGAGGTGTGCAACCCGTCAAGGTGACGCACACTCAATCGAGTCAACTCCCTTGTGACTCAAGGGGAGTGACGTTTCCTCCACCATTCCTGGGCCACCGTTTTCGCCCGGTTTTCGGCAGAGCCGATAATGCGACGCATTGCAGATTCTTTACCTGGGCGCACCGCAACCTTCCGGGGGCTCACGCGGTAGTCACTGCGTCCGGTCGCCGGACAGCAAGCGTTCTTATCTCTCCCGTCGAAGGAGCAACATGTCTCTCCCCCTCTCGCGTCGGATCGCCCGGGCCGCGCTTCTGGTCGCAGCGGCAGCTCCGGTGATCGGCGCGGCCGGTGCCGCGAGCGCGGCGGCCCTGCCGAGCGCCCCGGCTCTGGGCGGGCTGTCCGCCGTCGACGGCGGACAGCTCGGCAACGCGGTGGACGGCGCCTCGCAGAAGGCGACCAACGTGGCGGGCGACGCCGGCAGCAAGGCCGTGAAGAAGGCCGTGCCGGCCGCGGGCAAGGTCGTCGGCAAGGCCGGCAAGACCGCCCTCCCGGCCGCGCAGAAGGCCACGGGCGACGCGGGCGGCCTCCTCGGCAGCACCGCCAAGGGCGCGACCGAGGGCGGCCTGCCCACCGGCCCGCTGCCGAAGGGCCTGCCGCTGGGCGGCTGACCGACCGCGGGAGGCCGGGCGCGCTCCGCGCGCACCGTGGCCGCCCAGCCGAAGGGGCCCGAGGAGCGTCTGCTCCTCGGGCCCCTTTCGTACACGCCGCGCCCCAGGGCCTCCTGGTGCCGCACGCGCGGACGGGCGCCCCGCGCGCGTACCGGCCGAAAACCCGAAATGGCCTCCCTGAGGGACGCCGAAGAGCGTCCCGCGCGCGTACCGGCCCGTACGCCCGTGCCGGCCGTCCCCTCAACACCTGGGCGCGGCCGCCGGGCCGCTACTCCGTCAGCCGCTGTACGGCCGCGTCCACGCGCTCGTCCGTGGCCGTCAGGGCGACCCGCACGAAGCGCTCCCCCGCCGTCCCGTAGAAGTCGCCCGGCGCGACGAGGATGCCGCGCTTCGAGAGGTCGCCGACCGTGTCCCAGCACGGCTCGTCCCGCGTCGCCCACAGGTAAAGCGACGCCTCGCTGTGCTCGATCCGGAATCCGGCGGCCTCGAAGGCCGCCCGCAGCACGGTCCGCCGGCGCGCGTAGCGGGCGCGCTGCTCGTCCACGTGCGCGCGGTCGCCGAGCGCCACCGCGGTGGCCGCCTGCACGGGCGCGGAGACCATCATTCCGCCGTGCTTGCGGATCTGGAGCAGCTCGCCGAGCACGGCCGCGTCGCCGGCCGCGAACGCGGCGCGGTAGCCCGCCAGGTTGGAGCGCTTGGAGAGCGAGTGGACGGCCACGATGCCCTCGTACGAACCGCCGCAGACGTCCGGGTGCAGCACCGAGACCGGTTCGGCCTCCCAGCCCAGCTCGATGTAGCACTCATCACTGAAGACCAGCACCCCGTGCTCGCGCGCCCACTCCACCGTGCGCCGCAGCTCGTCGGCGCCGAGCACCCGGCCGGTCGGGTTCGAGGGCGAGTTGAGCCAGAGCAGCTTGAGTCCCGCCGGGTCCAGCTCCCAGGGGTCGTCGTAGACGACGGGCTCCGCGCCGGCCAGCCGCGCGCCGACCTCGTACGTGGGGTAGGCGAGGCGCGGGTAGGCCACCTTGTCGCCGGCGCCGAGCCCGAGCTGGGTCGGCAGCCAGGCCACCAGCTCCTTCGAACCCACCACCGGCAGCACGTTGGCGTGCGCCAGGTCCCGCGCGCCGAGCCGCTCCGCACACCAGCCGGTGAGCGCGTCGCGCAGCGCGGCCGTGCCCCACACCGTCGGATAGCCGGGGCTGTCGGCCGCGTCGGCGAGCGCGCGGCGGACCAGCGCGGGAACGGGGTCCACGGGCGTGCCGACCGACAGGTCGACGATGCCGTCGGCATGGCCGGCGGCCGCCGCCTTGTACGGTTCGAGCCGGTCCCACGGGAAGCGGGGAAGCCGGGCGGAGACTGCGCCCACGGTGCTCTCTTTCCTCACGTCGTGCTCAAAACGCCTCGGTCCCGCGCGGCGGGCAGGCCGTACGGGACCGGGGCGGCGCGCTGCGTACCCGCTTACTGGTTCTGCGGGTCCAGCGCGGCGATGAAGGGGTGGTCGCGCTCGATCAGACCGAGCTTCGAGGCGCCACCAGGCGAGCCGAGCTCGTCGAAGAACTCGACGTTCGCCTTGTAGTAGTCCTTCCACTCCTCGGGAGTGTCGTCCTCATAGAAGATTGCCTCGACCGGGCAGACCGGTTCACAGGCGCCACAGTCGACGCATTCGTCCGGGTGGATGTACAAGGACCGGGAGCCCTCGTAGATGCAGTCGACGGGGCACTCCTCGATGCACGCCTTGTCCTTCACGTCGACACAAGGCTGCGCGATGACGTAGGTCACGCTGTCGTTCCTCCTCGGTAGGGCTCATCTCGCGCGGGAGCGCGGCGTCGTCGATGCCCGCACCTAGTATCTCCGTTCCCGGGCAAGAGACGCACAAGAGGGGTGGAGAGAGCTGTGGAATTCACCACGGGCGGACGGTTCGAGGTTCGGATCACCCCTGCTGATGTGGGGAAAAGGGTATCGGTGCGGCGCGTCATCGACACCAGCGGGATGACGGAGAAATTCACCGACACTGTCGGCGTTCTCACATCATGGTCGGAGGGTGTGCTGCGGATCACACGAAGATCCGGCGAAACCATCCCTGTGGACGAGGCGACGCTGGTCGCGGGGAAGGTCGTGCCGCCGGCCCCCGCCCGGCGCCGCGTCCCCGCCACGAACGCCGAGGAACTCGACCGGGTCGCGGCCCGCGCCTGGCCGCCGGTGGAGAGCGAGCGCCTCGGCGGCTGGCTGCTGCGCGCGGCGGCGGGCTTCACCCGGCGCGCCAACTCGGTGCTGCCGCTGGGCGACCCCGGACTGCCGCTGGACGCGGCGCTGCGCCGTACCGCCCAGTGGTACGCGGCGCGGGGGCTGCCCCCGTACGTACAAGTCAGCGAGGGCACGGTGGGCGCCGGCCGGCGGCTGGCGGACGCGCTGGCGGAGCACGGCTGGCGCGCCGAGGGGTCCGCGCTCATACGGATCGGGGCGCTCGCGCCCCTCGCGGACACCGGGGCGGACCTCTCGTCCGTAGCCCTCTCGCGGGTTCCGGGCGAGGACTGGCTGCGGCGGTACGGGCGCCTGACGCGGCACGGCCCGGAGGCCGCCGAGGTGCTGGGCGGCGGCCCGTCCGTCTGGTTCGCGACGGTGCCGGGCGAGGGCGGCGAGCCGCCCGCCGCTATCGGGCGGTGCGTCGTGGACGGCCGCTGGGCGGGGTTCACCGCCATCGAGGTCGATCCGGGGCGCCGGCGCCGCGGGCTGGCCTCGGCCGTGCTGGCGGCGCTCGCGGACAAGGCGCTGAGCGAGGGCGCCTCGGCGGCGTATCTCCAGGTGGAGGAGGAGAACGAGGGCGCGCACGCGCTCTACGACCGGCTGGGCTTCGTCACCCACCACCGCTACGACCACTGGCGTGGCCCCGTATAAGGAGTGTGCGGGTCCACCGCCCCGAGTGGGTACGAGGCACATATGTACGACACCACCGGCCGACGGCAGCGGTTCGCGGAGGCGGCGCGCGAGGAGCGCCCCGACCTCGCGCTGCTCTGCCTGCTGCTCGCCGCCGAGGCCGATGCCGGGCTGGACGAGTCCGGCATCGACGCCGCACAGATCGAACTCGACCGGCTGGCCGGGCAGCTGCCCTCGCCGGCCTCCGCCCGGCTGCGGCCGGAGCCGGCGAGATGGGCCCGCGCGCTCGCCGAGCTGCTCGGCGAGCGGCACGGCTTCCAGGGCGGCCCCGCCGACTACCGCAGGCTGGAGTCCTCGCTCCTGCACGAGGTGCTGCGCAGGCGGCGCGGGCTGCCGATCCTGCTGTCCGTGGTGTGGCTGGAGGTGGCGCGGCGGGCGGGCGCCCCGGTGTACGGGGTGGCGCTGCCCGGCCACTTCGTCATCGGGTTCGGCGATCCGTACGGGCCGCACGCGCTGGCCGACCCGTTTGACGGCGGGCGGCCGCTCTCCGACGACGACGCCGGGCTGCTCGTGGCGGGCGCGACGGGCGCACCGCTCTCCCCCGCCATGCTCTCCCCGGCGGAGCCGCTGGAGATCGTGCAGCGCATCCTGAACAACATCCGGGCCTGGGCCACGGCCCGCCCGGAGCGCAGCGACGTCCAGCTGTGGGCCGTCGAGCTGACGCTGCTGCTACCCAGCCACCCGGCCCGGCTCCGGTACGAACACGCCCAGCTGCTCGTACAGCGCGGGGACTTCACGGGCGGCGCCCGCGAGATGGAGGAGTACGCGGACGTGATCGCGGCCATGGAGCCGAGCGCCGCCGAGTCCGTACGGCGTCAGGCGCGCTCGGCGCGGGCGATGCTGAACTGAGCCGGGCGGGCGGACGGCAGCGGCTCAGGCGGCCGGGGCCGGGCGCCTCTCAGCGGTGGCCAGGGAGGAGCGCGTACGAGCCGGCCTCAGGCGGCCTGGGCCTCCTCCGCCGCATCCGCCGCATCCGCCGCGGCGATCGGCACGTCCACGGCGCGCGGCGCCCCGGCGAGGCGCTGGGCGGCCTCGGCACGCCGCACCACCAGCACCGCCGCGTCGTCCCGCAGCTCACCGCCCGTGTACGCGTCGAGGTCGGCGCGGAGCGTGCGGGCGAGGTCGGCCGGGCTCAGGTGCGTCCAGCCGGCCAGCCGCTCGCGGAGCGGGTAGAACTCCCCGGTCGCGTCGCGCGCCTCGGTCACCCCGTCCGTGCACAGGACCATCCAGTCGTCCGCGTGCTGCGCCATGTCCGCGGCCCGGCGCGGCCGGCCGGTGAGCCCGCCCAGCCCGAGCGGCAGCCCGGCGTCGGGCGGCAGCCGCTCCTCCACCCGGTCGCCGCGGATCAGGTAGTAGGGGATGTGGCCGCAGGAGAGCACCCGGCCCTCGCCCGGCGCCGTCATCTCCAGCAGCAGCGCGGTCACGAAGCGCTCGTCGGCGCCGGTGCGGGAGAACGCGTCGTTGTGGCGGACGAGCGCGGCCTCCAGGTGCTCGGCGACGTCCTCCAGGTTCCGTTCGTGGTACGCGGCCTCGCGGAAGGAGGTGAGCACGGCGTGCGCCGCTCCGATCGCGGGCATGCCCTTGCCCTGCACGTCGCCGATCACGATCCGCAGCCCGTACGGGCTCTCGACGGCCTCGTAGATGTCGCCGCCGACCCGGGCGCCCTCCTGGGCGGAGTTGTAGAAACCGGCTACGCGCAGCGCCCCGGCGTCGATGGGCAGGTCGCGCAGCAGCGTGCGCTGTACGGCGTCGGCGACCATGCGGGTCCGGTCGTAGACGGCCTCGCGCTCCGTGAGGGCCCGCGAGAGCGACATGGCGCAGACGCCGATGAGCAGCGCCGCGAAGAAGGCGACGAGGGTGCTGGCGACGGACCAGTCCGGCGCGACCACGCGGTACACGAGCGTCTGGGCGACGGTGTACACGGCGGCCACGAGGACGGTGCCGCGGTAGGAGCAGCGGCGCGCGGCGATGAGCGGGGCGACGGCGGCGAACATGATCACGCGCAGCTGGGGCCCGGTGAGCGCGTCGGCCGCGGCGAGCGCCACGATCGTGGTGACCAGGACCGCGGCGACGAGTCGCCCGCCGTCAGGCGAATGCTTACGGGGCATGGCGGCGGCGGATTCCTTCCTCGGACGAGCGGGATGCGGGCGAGCGGCCGGACTCGCACGCGCGACTCCAGTATCGATTGTCCCGTGCAGTGAACACAGCACGTAGGGACATAAGTCCTCACTGGTCCGGACCGGGCGTTCCTACAGCCAGCCCTTGTCGCGGGCGATGCGGACGGCCTCGGCGCGGTTGCGGGCGGTGGTCTTCTGGATGGCCGTGGACAGGTAGTTGCGGACCGTGCCGGGCGACAGGCTCAGGACCGCGGCGAGTTCCGCGTTGGTCGAGCCGTCGGCGCAGGCGCGCAGCACGTCCTGCTCCCGGTCGGTGAGCGGGTTCGCCCCATCGGTGAGCGCCGCGACCGCCAGCGTGGGGTCGATCACCCGCTCGCCGCGCAGCACGCGGCGCAGGGCGTCGGCGAGCTGCGCCGCGGGCGCGTCCTTGACGAGGAACGCCTCGGCGCCGGACTCCATGGCCCGGCGCAGATAGCCGGGCCGCCCGAAGGTCGTGAGGATCACCACCTTGACCTCGGGGAGTTCCCGCCGGAGCAGCAGGGCCGCGTCGAGCCCGGACATGCCGGGCATCTCGATGTCGAGCAGCGCCACGTCGGGGCGGTGCGCCCGGGCGGCGTCCACCACCTCGTCGCCGCGCGCCACCTGGACGGCGACCTCGATGTCCCCCTCCAGCCCCAGCAGCGCGGCCAGCGCCTCTCGCACCATCGACTGGTCCTCGGCGAGGAGAACTCTTATGCGTCGGGCGGGCCGCTCGCCCCCGGGATCGGTCATGCGCGCAAGCGTAGCCAGCGGCGCGGCCTCCCCCTTCCCGTCAGCTGCCGAGCCGCGTGGTCAGGGCCCCACCTCCAGGTCCGGAGCGACGGGGGCGACACGCCGGGACAGCGGTACGGACGCCCGCAGCACGAAGCCGCCGCGCTCCCCCGGTCCCGTCTCCAGGCGGCCGTCGGCGAGCTGGAGCCGTTCCGAGAGGCCCGTCAGCCCGTTTCCGTACTCGCCCTCGGGGCCCCGGCCGTCGTCCGCGACGGTCAGCCGCAGCTCGTCGCCGCGCTCCTCCAGCGTCACCACGCAGGACCGCGCGCCGCTGTGCCGCACCACGTTGGTGACGGCCTCCCGCAGCGCCCAGGCCAGCGCGCCCTCCTCGTCCAGGGGCAGGTCGGGGTGGTCGGTCGCGACCCGGGACAGGTCGGCGTTGACGCCCGCGGCGGCCAGGGTCGTACGGGCGCCCGCCACCTCGGCCTCCAGAGTGGGGCGGCGGAAACCGCTCACCGCCTCCCGTACGTCCACGAGCGCCTGCCGGCTGACCCGCTCGATGTCCGCGACCTGCTGGGCGGCGCTCTCGGGGCTGGCCGGGAGCATCCGCCCGGCCAGCTCGCTCTTCAGGGTGATCAGCGAGAGCGAATGGCCGAGGAGGTCGTGCAGGTCGCGGGCGAGCCGCAGGCGCTCCTCGTTGGCGGCGAGATGGGCGACGGTGGCGCGGGCCTCGCGCAGCGCCCGGGTGGTGCGGACCATCTGGCGCACCCCGGTCATCGCGAAGCCGCCGAGGAAGGAGGGGATCAGCAGGGCCGCCAGCAGGGTGCCGGCGTCGCCGTCCATGGTCAGCCCCACGGCGAGCAGCACGACGGTGACGAGCGCGATCGAGATGCGGGCTCCCCGTGTCGGCAGCACCGCGCCGCAGGCCACGGAGACGTAGACGCAGAGCACCAGCCAGGGCGGGCCGAGGGTGAGGGCGAGCACGACCCCGAGCGCCATGAGGACACCCAGCGCCGCCAGGACGCGGGCCCCGCGCAGCGGGAGCACGGTGTTGCGGAAGACGAGGACGAGATAGCCGGTGACGAACACGGCCAGCCCGGCCCAGCCGAGCACGGAGCCGCCCCCGCTGTGGTGGCCGTCGAGCAGGTCGGAGATCGGCGCGGCCATGTAGGCCAGCCAGATGCCGATCCACAGCAGCTTGATTATCACCTGTCGGCCGTGCTCGGGCTCCTGGGCGATGGCGAGCCCCCGGCCGGGCTCGTCGTCCTCTTCCGTGAGGTACCGCCACAGCCTGCGGCGCCGCGGAAGACCGGCCCGTTCGCCCCGTTCAGTCATGCTCGTGCCCTCTCCTCGGCCGTCAGGCCTTGCGGGTGTCCTTGCGGTACAGCCAAGCGGCAGCGCCGGCGAAGAGCACAAGATAGACGGCGAGCAGGGCGACATCCTTGGCGTGCGGGGCGTTGCCCAGCTCGATGGCCTGGCCGAGCCCGGCGTACGCGTGGGTGGGCATCCAGTCCGCGATGTTCTGCAGCCACTGCGGGAACGTCGTGGTCGGCATCCACAGGCCGCCCAGGACCGACAGACCGAAGTAGATGATCATCGTGATGGGGCGCACCGCGTCGCCCGTGGCGAGGTAGCCGACGGCCACGCCCAGCGCCGCGAAGACGATGCTGCCCGCCCAGATCGCGACGACCAGCGCGCCCCACTGCCAGGCCGCGTCCAGCCGCACGCCCTTGACCGTGACGGCCACCAGGAAGACAACGACGATCGACGGGAGGGTCACCACGGCGGCCGAGGCTATCTTCGCGGCCACGTAGCCGCGGCCGGGCAGCGAGGTCAGCCGCAACTGGCGCACCCAGCCCTTCTCGCGCTCCTTGGCGATCCGCTCGCTGTTGCCCATGAGGACGGCGGTGATCGCGCCGAAGGACGCCATGGACACCATGAAGAGCAGCGGCAGCGACAGATGGGTGTCGCCGATCGGCTCCGAGGTCTTCGCGCCGCCCGCGATCAGCAGGTAGAGCGCGGAGGGGTACAGCACCGAGAAGAACATGAACTTCTTGTTGCGCAGGGTGCGCTTGATCTCCAGCTTGACCAGGGTGTTCATCGGTTTCCCCCCTCCTCGGCGGTGGCTGCGTCGGTGATCGCTATGAATGCCTGCTCCAGGCCGAGCCCGGCGACCTCCAGGTTGCGCGGGTACAGGCCGAGTCCGTAGAGCGCGTGCACCGTCGCGTCGGCGTCGTGCGACTGGATGCGGACCGTACGGCCGGAGACCTCCGCGGCCGACAGGCACGGCAGTCCGCGCAGCGCCGTCTCGTCGATGGGGCCCTCCAGGTCGAAGACGATGCGCCGCGCGCCCGCCTTCGCCTTGATCTCGGCCGCCGAGCCGTCCGCGAGGACCCGGCCCCGGTGCAGCACGATCACCCGGTCCGCGATGGCGTCGGCCTCTTCGAGGTAGTGCGTGGCGAACAGGACCGTACGGCCGGCCTGCGCCTGCTCCCGCATCGCGCCCCAGAACGCCTGACGTACCGTCACATCCATGCCGGTGGTCGGCTCGTCGAGCACGATCAGGTCATTGGGTCCGGCCGTCGCGAGCGCGAACCGCACCCGCTGCTCCTGGCCGCCTGAGAGCTTGTTGACCATCCGGTCGGCGATATCGGTGATGCCCGCGGTCTCCATCACCTGCCGCGCCGAGTACGCGCGCGGGTGCAGGTCGCACGCGAGCTGCACGATCTCGCGGACCTTCACGTCCTCCATCAGGCCGCCGCTCTGGAGCATCGCGCCGACCTTGCCCCGCATGATGGCCTGCTGCGGCGAGGTGCCGAAGACCTCGACGGTGCCGGAGTCCGCGTTGCGCAGCCCGAGCAGCAGGTCGAGGGTCGAGGACTTGCCCGCGCCGTTGGGGCCGAGCAGCGCCACCGTCTCGCCCGGGAACAGCTGGAAGTCCAGGTCGCAGACGGCGCGCACGCTGCCGTAACTCTTGTTCACATTGCCGAAGCTGACCACGGGAGCGTCAGTGCGGCGCTCGTCCCCCGTGCGTTCGATCGCTGAAGTGGTCATGAGGACAACCTTCGCGGACGCGGGCGGCGCGCGGCAGTGTCAGCGGTCGTGAACTCGGGATGACAGATGTCATGGGTCGCGCCATGACCGAGCCCCCGCACCGGCGGTGCGGGGGCTCTCGGGCCGTGCGGTACGGACTCGTCAGGTGCCGTTGACCGGGATGACGCCGATGCGCTCGGCGGGCGTCTTGCCGACCAGCGCCTTGCCGAGGGCCACCGCGACGTCCTGCGGGGTGACCGGGGTCTTGGAGCCGTTGCCGCGCTGGATCAGGACGCCCTGGAAGGTCGTCCCGTACAGCTCCTTGAGCACGGGCAGGTTGTAGCTCTGGACGAGCTGCCCGTTGACCACCTTGACCGAAAGGATCTTCGGCAGCGACAGCGCCGGGCTGAACGGGATGCTGTGCGCGGGGTCGGTCTGGACGTGGACGAGACCGGACATCGCGGGCTTCGCGAAGTCCTTCATCAGCCGGTCGACCTCGGCGTTGCTGACCGCCGGCTGCCGGCTGGTGCTGGGCAGCGCCGTGACCTTGTCCTGACCGGTCTCCGCACGCCGGCGATAAGCGTCGGTCACGGCCCCGATGGCCTTCTTGGTGTCCAGGCCCTGGTGCGCCTTGCCGTAGACCGGCACGGCCTTGCCGGGCTCGAACTTGATGGTGCCGTCCTTCGCCCCCGCCGTGCCGCCGGCCAGCGTGTCGAGAGCGGAGGTCATCTTCTCGTCGTCCGCGACGATCGTCGGCTCGGCCTTCCGGGCCCCGCCGAACAGCGAGCCGATGACGGTGACCGGGTTGTACTCCCGGCCCGCCAGACCGCGCACGGTGGCCTGGGTGTCGACCGTCAGCCCCGCGATGGACGGCTTGAGCTCGCTCTGCTTGCCGCCGATCGACACCTTCAGGGGCGCGGTCTTGCGGTTGCCCAGCGCCTTGTCGAGCTTCTGGACCGCGGCTTCCTTCGTCGTGCCGCCGATGTCGACGCCGAGGACGGTGGTGCCGGCCGGCACGTCCGAGTGGTCGAGCAGCAGGCCCGCGCCGTACGCGATGCCGACGAGCGCCACGAGGCCGCCGCCGAGCAGCACGATCTTGGAGCGGCCCTTCTTCTTCGCCTTCTTCGGCGCGGCCTTCGCGGCGGCCGGTGCGGGCGCCGCCGCACCCGGCTTGGGCGCCGGGACCGCGACGCGCGGCGCGCCGCTGTCCACCGCGCCGCCGCCCTGCCCGGGGCCGCTCTGTCCGGGCGTGCCGGAGACCTGGCCGTCGGCCATCGCCGCCGCCGGGAAGAGCGGCTTGGCGCGGGCCTCGGAGGGCGGTACGACCGGGATGCCGCTGACGAGGGTGTCGCTGGACGTACGGTCCGCCGAGGCGCTCGCCGCACCCGGCGCCTTGGCCTGCGCGTCGAACGAGGGCTTCCCGTCCTGCCCGAAGGGGGCCTGCGGGGTCAGCCGCGCGGTGTCGTCGCCGCGCGAGGGCGCACCGCCGGGGCCGCCGGGGCCCGAGCCGGGTGCTGTCCCGGCGTCCGCGGCGCCCCCTTGGGGACGCGAGCCGAAGGCCGTGTCAGGTCCGGACCCGAAGGGGGAGGCGGAGCCCGCACCGGCCCCCGCACCCGCGCCGAAGCCCGCACCGGGGCCGCCGGAGCCCGCGCCGGACCCGAAGGCCGGACCCGTGCCGGGCGCGCCGGAACCGAAGTCCGCACCGGGACCGCCGGAGCCCGCGCCCGCGCCGAAGCCCGGACCCGTGCCCGTACCGGGTACGCCGGAGCCCGGACCGGCGCCCGTGTCCGAGCCCGAGCCGAAGCCCGGACCGGAACCCGCGCCCGCACCGCCGGAGTCACGCCCCGCGCTGAAGCCCGAGCCCGCGCCGGACCCACTGCCGCGGCCCGCTTCCGGGCCGGAGCCGAAGGCCGGGCCGGCGCCGGGGGCCGTGCCCGCCGGGCGGGCGGGCGGCGTGCCAGGGAAGCCGCTCGGCGGCTGTACGCGCGGGGAGCCGGCCGCCGGCGTGTCCGTACGAGCCGGGGGGCCGTCGGCGGAGAAGGGGAGGTCGGAGCGGCCGCCGATGCCCGGGGCCTGGAACTCCTGGGTGGTCTCGGCCGCCGCGGCCGGGCGCGGCGTCGCGCCGGTCGTCGAGGAACCCGACGCTCCGGAGGACGCGGCGGGCTTGCGCGGCGCGAACCAGTCGCTGGTCTTCTCCTTCTGCCCCGAAGGCTGCCCCGGGCCCTTTCCGGGGTTCTGTCCCGAGCCCTGCCCCGGGGCCCCGGGCGCGCCCGAAGGCGCTCCGGGCCGCAGCGGGTCGGGCTCCGTGCGCGGCCCCGGCGGGACCGGGGGCGCCGCGGCGGCGGGCGCGCCCGGCCTGGGGTGGGCGCCCGTGCGCTCGCCGCCCTTGCCGGAACCGGCGCCGGCGCCGTTGCCGCCCCCGGTCTGGGTCGGGTCGTCCGCGACCGACGTGCGCATCACGACTGGCGGAATGGGCCGCGAGCCCGGGATGTTGATCCGAATCCGGGTGGTCAGCGTGGTCTCGGTCTTCGGCTCCTCCGGCTTGGGTGCCACGGTCGGCTCCTCTGCGCCTGCGCCGACTTCGTCCTGCGTGGGATGCAGCGACGGATACTGGCGGGCTCCGTACGGCGGGGTCCCCGACGGGTACGCGGTGCCACCGCGCCCCTGGGACCCAGAGGACGAACTGTCAGATTCACGGCTCAATGCAGGTTCTCCCAGTTAGCTCCGCCGCCCGTCATGACCTCGTGCGGGCGGCTCGGCGGCGCGCACCACCATACTGGCCGCCGCACACGCCCACTTGACGTCCGGCGGGCGGCCGTCGCGAGCGGGGGTCGGGTACGGGGCTCGACGGACCGATTTCCGCAATCGGACGTCAAGCGGAAAACGTCACGTCACTTACCAAGTCGGGCTGTCGATCTGTCCGGTTGCGCCGCTTTCGGGAGCGTGGCACACATCACAGCCGCGAACATCCCCCCCAGCAGGAAAACGTAGGTGCCGAGCCCCGCCCCGAAGAGGAAGTCGCCCTCCGGCCGGGTCGCGGTCAGCAGCAGCACGACGATCAGCCAGCCCGCGCCGGGCGCGGCCCCGCCGACCCTGCTGCCGGTCGCCTTCACCCCGCCGTAGCAGAGGGCCGCCAGGCCCAGCAGCGCGAGCAGCAGCCCGCCGGGGAACCAGCCGGCCTGTACGAGCGCGCCCGCGATCCCGACCAGCGCGCCGAGCACGAGCAGGCCGAGGTACGCGGCGATCCGCCCCGCGGTCATCGGCTTGGCCAGGCCCGTACCGAAGACCGCCGCGCGAGCCGCCTGGGCCGAGGCCCCGGCGGACCCGCCGGGATTGCCCGCCCCGGCGGATCCGCCGGACGCGGCCTTCGCGCGCTTCGCACCGTCGCCCGCGGCCGTCACAGCGCCACCCCCGCGAACAGGTCGTCCTCGCGAGCGGCGCCGGCCGTACCCCGTACGAGCTGGTAGTACTCGGTCGAGAGGAGCGGCTGCCCCAGGTCGTTCGAGAGCGCGAAGAAGGGGCCGTCCACGGCGATCTGGGTGGCGTGGGCGCGCATCGCGGCGGTCTTGGCCGCGCTGTGCGCCGAGCCGTCGATCGCCGCCGTGATGTCGGCGTCGTCGACGACGCCCGGCACGTCCTCGGTGGAGGCGATCTCGGGGAAGGGGCTCTCCTTCCCGGCGGCGCGCAGCCGTGCGATGCCCTCCTCGATGACGGAGAGCGGTATGCGGTTCCAGTAGATCTTCGCGATGGCGTGGGCCGCGCCGAGCTCCGGCCGGAAGGCGGGGTCGGCCGCCAGGTCGGCGGCGCGCATCGCGACGCGGTGCGCCTGGATGTGGTCGGGGTGGCCGTAGCCGCCCTCCGGGTCGTAGGTGATCAGCACCTGCGGGCGCACCTCGCGGATCACCTCAACGAGGTACCCGGCGGCGTCGTCCGGCTCCGCCCGCCAGAAGGAGTCGGGGCGCTCGTTCTGCGGCGCGCCCATCATCCCGGAGTCGCGGAACCGGCCCGCGCCCCCGAGGAAGCGGTGGTCGGCGACGCCCAGCGCCCGCATCGCGGCGGCCAGCTCGCCCACGCGGTACGGGCCGAGGGCGTCGTCCCGGTCGGCGGCGAGGTGCGCCAGCTCGGGCGGGATCACCTCGCCCTCCTCGCCGAGGGTGCAGGTCACGAGCGTGACATGGGCGCCCGAGGCCGCGTACGTGGCCATGGTCGCGCCATTGTTGATCGTCTCGTCGTCCGGGTGGGCGTGCACCAGGAGGAGTCGGCGGGCCGGAAGGTCACTCATGGGGAACAGCGTACGAGCCGCGCGCCGCCGGCGAGCGGCGGGAACCGGCTCACCGCCGCCCGCTCAGAACTTGAGGTTGCCGATCATCCCCGCGACGTTCGTGGTCAGCTGGTGGAGGGTCGGGGCGACGGACGAGCTGGCCAGGTAGAACCCCAGCAGCATGCAGACCGCCGCATGACCTGCCTTCAGTCCGGACTTCCGGACCAGCAGGAAGACGATGATCGCCAGCAGCACCACCGCCGAAATCGAGAGTGCCACAGCGGTTCACCTCCAGGGACGCGCGGTCGGATGGACAGCATGGAACGCAGGCATGGGAAAGCCAAGGAAAGGCATACCCACTATGCGCGAGTGATCATAACTTTCCGTACGCGCGCATGAGTCGGTGCACGGGAGCAGAACGGGGCGCACACCCGCCTCGGCATCGGCATCGGTACCCGGCGGATATGCCCCTGTCCGTAGGCCAGTTGATGTTTCAAGCGGCAAGATCGCGTGAAGGTCCCCTGGCTGTGGCCGAAACCGTGGGTCCAGGAGAGGAAACGTAGGGTCAGAGCATGACTTTTCCGCGGCAGCACGCGCGTACCCAGCGCTTCTCCCTCGGCGCCCCGCGCGCCTTCACCGTGTCCCCCGACGGTTCTCGTGTCGTCTTCCTGCGCTCCCGAACAGGCACCGATCGGGCGAACGTCCTATGGGTCCTCGACCTCGACGAGAACCGCGAGTATCCGGCGGCGGATCCGGGGGAGCTGCTCGGCGGCGCGGGCGAGCGGCTGTCCGCCGAGGAGCGCGCCCGGCGCGAGCGCACCCGCGAGGGCTCGGCGGGCGTGGTGGGCTACGCGACGGACGCGGCGGCCGAGTCGGCGGCGTTCGCCCTCTCCGGCCGGCTCTTCGCCACCGACCTGCGGTCCGGCGCGGCGCGCGAACTGCCCGTGCCCGGACCGGTGGCCGATCCGCGCCCCTCCCCCGACGGGCGGCACATCGCCTACGCCGCGGGCGGCGCGCTGCGGCTCGTCGCCGCGGACGGCTCCGGAGACCGCGCCCTGGCCGGGCCCGAGGGCCCTGAGGACCCCGCCGTCTGGGGCCTGGCCGAATTCATCGCCGCCGAGGAGATGGACCGCTACCGCGGCTTCTGGTGGTCCCCCGAGAGCGACGCGCTGATCGCCGCCCGCGTCGACGACTCCCCCGTGCACCGCTGGTGGATCGCCGACCCCGCCAACCCGGACCGCGAGCCCGCCGAGCAGGCGTACCCGGCCGCCGGCACCCCGAACGCCGACGTCTCCCTCGCCCTGCTGCGCCTCGACGGCACCCGCACGGACATCGTGTGGGACCGCGATCGCTACCCCTACCTCGCACGCGTCCACTGGTCCGCGGACGGGCCGCCGCTGCTCCTCGTCCAGGCCCGCGATCAGCGCTCTCAACTGCACCTGGCCGTGGACGCCGAGACCGGCGCCACCCGGATGCTGCACGCCGACGAGGACCCGGTGTGGCTTGATCTTTTCCCCGGCGTGCCCGCCTGGACGCCGGACGGACATCTGCTGCGGATCGCGGACGAGGGGGGCGCGCGGGTGCTCGTCGTCGGCGACCGCGCCCTGACCGGACCGCAGTTGCACGTACGGTCCGTGCTGGACGTGGGCGGCAACGACGTGCTCGTCTCCGCGTCCGCCGGACCCGAGGCCGCCGCCCCGGAGACCGGCGAGGTGCACGTCTACCGCGTCAACGAACTGGGCGTGGAGCGCGTCTCGCAGGGCCGGGGCGTGCACGCGGCCGTACGCTCCGGCGACGTCTGCGTCATAGTCTCCGCGGTGCTGGAGCGCGCCGGGGCGGCCGTCGAGGTGCTGCGCGACGGCAAGCGGGCCGCCGCCGTGGACTCGTACGCCGAGAAGCCGGAGCTGACCGCACGCCCCGAGCTGACCGAGGCCGGGCCGGACCGCATCCCCTGCGCCGTCCTGCTGCCCACCGGCTACCGCGACGGCGACGGCCCGCTCCCCGTCCTCATGGACCCCTACGGCGGCCCGCACGGCCAGCGCGTCGTCGCCGCGCACAACGCGTACCTGACCTCGCAGTGGTTCGCCGACCAGGGGTTCGCCGTGGTCGTCGCCGACGGCCGGGGCGCCCCGGGCCACTCGCCCGCCCGCGAGAAGGCCATCCGCGACACCATGGCCGACGTGGTCCTCGACGACCAGGTCGCGGCGGTACGGGCGCTCGCCGACCGCTACCCGCTGGACCTCGGCCGGGTCTCCATCCGCGGCTGGTCGTTCGGCGGCTATCTCGCGGCCCTCGCGGTGCTGCGCCGCCCGGACGTCTTCCACGCGGGCGTCGCGGGCGCGCCCGTCACCGACTGGCGGCTGTACGACACCCATTACACGGAGCGCTACCTCGGCCACCCGGACGAGCAGCCGGGGGTGTACGACGCCAACTCGCTCGTCACGGACGAGGGGCTGTCGGGCGCGGCGGAGGAGGCCCGGCCGCTGATGATCGTGCACGGCCTCGCCGACGACAACGTGGTGGCCGCGCACACCCTGCGGCTGTCCTCGGCGCTCCTCGCGGCGGGCCGCCCGCACGAGGTGCTGCCGCTGTCGGGCGTGACGCACATGACGCCGCAGGAGCAGGTGGCCGAGAATCTGCTGCTGCTCCAGGTGGACTTCCTCAAGAGGTCGCTGAAAATCGACTGATCCTTGAGCGGTCGGTGGGAAAAGCGGCCGACCATTCCCCTGATCGGCGGTCCGGAAACTCGTTCGGCCCGCGAGGCAGCCTGATCCGCGTCCCACCCTGTCCTGTCGGAGGAGCGTGACAGGGGCGACGCGGACAGGAACTCGACGGCAGGGACCCGGCGGTGGCGGGCGGCGGCGAGCCGGGCTTCGAGGAGTTCGCCGCCGCCACGGCTGCCGCGGGTCGCGTGGCTGCTCACGGGCGACGCCCGTCAGGCCGAGGGCCTGCTGTACGAGCGGGCGTCCGCGGGCCGGCGGGCGCGCGAGTCCCCGACCGCCGCCGGTCCCGGGCGTGCGGCCCGGACCGTTCATCCGAGACTGCCCATCCAGTCGCCGGAATATCCCAATACCCCTCGCGCACCTCGCTATTCAGTTCCCAGCCGTGTACCGAAAGCCATTGTCAAGCACGCCCGCACCTCGATCTGCAAAACCTTCGCTCAAGATACGAAGGAACGCCGCATCCGCCGCTGACGCCCTCTTGACCGGCCTGCGGATTCATTGCAAAAGTCCGGTCAACTCGCGGCGCACACAGCGCCCGCGACGGCTCCACGAGTTGACAGTGCGGACGACAGTGCGGACGACCAGTGCGGGGGCTTCACGCGATGACGAGTCCTTCCCAGGCCGCGGCGGCGGGCGCCGGCGGCGCCTCCCCTCTCGACCCGCTGAATGTCACCCCGGACGGCGGCGGGGATTCGGGAAAACTGGTCGGGAGGTCGCCGGGCCAGTTGATGTGGCGGCGGTTCAAGCGCGACCGCACGGGCGTCGTCTCGGCGTTCGTCGTGCTCTTCTTCCTGCTGGTGGCCGTCGCCGCGCCGCTGATCTCCAAGCTGTACGGGAAGGACCCGACGACGACGTACGGGCTCGACGAGCCGGGCCTGCTGAATGAGTTCGGATATCCGATCAAACCGAACGGCGGGATTTCCGGCGACTTCTGGTTCGGCATCGAACCGACCCTGGGCCGGGACGTTTTCACCCAGCTCGTCTACGGAATCCGCACCTCGCTGCTGATCGCCACGATCGCCACCGTGCTCTGTGTGGTCACGGGCGTGCTGATCGGCGTCACCGCCGGCTATATCGGCGGCCGGACCGATTACTTCCTCGGCCGCTTCATCGATCTGCTGCTGGCTTTCCCCAGCCAATTGTCCTTCGTCGCCTTCACCCCCGTCGTGTACTCCCTCTTCGTCTCCCCGGAGAAGGAGACGCCCACCTATCTGCGGGTGGTGACGCTGATTCTGGTGCTGTGGCTGCTCGGCTGGATGGGAATGGCCCGGCTGCTCCGCGGCCAGGTGCTCAGCCTGCGGGAACGGGAGTTCGTGGAGGCCGCGAAGGTCACCGGGGCCGCGCCGTGGCGCATCATCACCAAAGAGCTGCTGCCCAATCTGTGGACGCCGATCCTGGTGCAGACGACGCTGATGCTGCCGACGCTGGTCACCGTGGAGGCGGGGCTGTCCTTCCTCGGCGTCGGGATCGTCGAGCCGACCCCCGACTGGGGCCGCATGTTCAAGGCGGGCGCCGATTACTACGAAAGCGATCTCACCTACATCTTCTTCCCGGGCATCGCCATGATTGTTTTCGTGGTCGCCTTCAACCTGCTCGGGGATTCGGTCCGGGACGCATTCGACCCGAAGACGAACCGTTAGGCGACGCCCCGGATATCCACACCACAGGTGTGCACGCCACGGATATCCATCCGACACCCGAGGCAGGAGCAATTCATGACTTCGTCTCCCCGGCGCAGAGCCCGGCTCGCCGCCGTCGCCCTGGCCACCGGAGCTCTCGTGCTCACCGCCTGCAGCAGCGGCGGCGGGGGCGGTGGCGACAAGAAGGAACAGGGCCCGTCCTCGGACAAGAACAAGGCCTCCAATTTCACGATCGGCACCGAGGCCGATTCGAAGGGCCCCGCCCCCGAGGTGCCCGGCGCCAAAAAGGGCGGCGCCGTCACCGTTCTCCAGCGGGACGCCTTCAACCACCTCGACCCCGGCCAGATCTACTACTCCGACATGCTGACCGCCCAGATGCTCTACAACCGCTCCCTCACCTCCTACAAGGTGGACCCCTCGGGCAAGGCCAAGGTCGTCGGCGACCTCGCCACCGGCCCCGGCACCGCCTCCGACGGCGGCAGGACCTGGACGTTCAAGCTCAAGGACGGGCTGAAGTTCCAGGACGGCTCGCCGATCACGTCCAAGGACGTGCGGTGGGGCATCGAGCGGCTCTACGCCGACTTCGAGACCGACGGCCCGATGTACATCCCGCAGTGGCTCTCGGGCGACGGGACCTCCTTCCGCAAGGCGCTGCCGGACGGCCCGTACAAGGGCGATCACCTGCCGTCCTCGGTGCTGGACACCCCCGACGCCAAGACCGTCGTCCTGCACTTCCGCAAGCCGCACGCGGACACCCCGTTCGCCACCGCGATGCCCAACGTCGGGGCGGTGAAGGCGGCCAAGGACACCCAGCGCAAGTACGACAACGCGCCCTTCTCCTCCGGCCCGTACCAGGTCGCGGACTTCAAGGTCGGCAAGTCGCTGACGCTGGTGAGGAACCCCAACTGGGACCCGGCGACGGACCCGATCCGGCACCAGTACGCCGACCGGTTCGACATCAGCTTCGGCCACCAGCCTCAGGACCTGACGCGCCGCACCCTGGCGCAGCAGGGCGGCGACAAGAACGCGATGTCGTTCACCAACGCCGTCGACCCCGGCATGACGCAGAACGTGCTGGACGACGCCGGGACCAAGGCCCGCCGCTTCGTGGAGATCCAGCCGTACGTCGACTACATCAGCTTCAACATGACGCGGCTCAAGGACGTCAAGGTCCGCAAGGCGCTGGCGTACGCGATGCCCAACGGGCAGATCCTCCAGCAGAACGGCGGCACGACCGCCGGCACCATCGCCACCAACTACCTGTCCCCGGCGATGGACGGCTACCAGGCCACCGATCCGTACGGGAAGAAGACGCACCCGGCGGGCGACGCGGAGAAGGCCAGGGCGCTGCTGAAGGAGGCCGGGAAGGTCGGCCAGGAGATCGTCTACGCCTACCGCAACACGGACGTAGAGCAGAAGGTCGCGGTGGTGGTGACCCAGGCGCTCCAGAAGGCCGGTTTCAAGGTCCAGAAGAAGGAGGTCGACGCCAATACCTGGCGGACGGCGACCTCCCAGGTGGACAACAAGTTCGACATCTACCGCTCCTCGTGGGGCGCGGACTGGCCGGTCTCCTCGACGGTCGTGCCGCCGCTCTTCGACGGCCGGGTGATCGCGGACGGCAGCCAGAACTACGGGCACCTCGACAACCCGAAGGTCAACTCCGAGATCGACCGCATCAACGCGATCACGGACATCAAGCAGGCCGCGCCGGAGTGGATGAAGCTCGCCGACAAGATCTTCACGGAGGACGTGCCGGGCGTCCCGACCTTCTACAACCGCCAGTTCTCGCTGTGGGGTTCGGGGCTCGGCGGCGTCAAGTACATGCCGGTGTACGGCTCGGTCGACCCGACCGGCGTCTACGTGAAGTAGCGGAAGCAGCAGACGTAACAGCAAGCAGCACCGGCCGCACGTACGGCCGTGCCCGCCGGTCACCGAGGCGGGCACGGCCCCCTCCCACCAGCCAGGACGCCCCGCGCGCCCGTACCGGAACGCGCCCGTACCGGAAGAACCGCGATGCCATGCTCCGTTTCCTCGCCCGCCGTTCGCTCGGCGCGCTCGTCATCATCCTGCTGATCAGCGCGATCACGTTCTTCCTGTTCTTCGCGCTGCCCTCCGAGCCGGCCCTGATGTCCTGCGGCAAGAACTGCACGCCGGACGCGCTCGCCGTCATCAACAAGAACCTCGGCCTGGACCAGCCCGTGCCCGTCCAGTACTGGCACTACATGATCGGCATCTTCGCGGGCCGCGACCTGACCGTCGGCCACTGCCCGGCCCCCTGCTTCGGCTACTCCTTCTCCAACCAGCAGCCGGTCTGGGGCACCATCGTCGACCGCTACCCCACCACGCTCTCGCTCGCGCTCGGCGGCGCGTTCGTCTTCCTGATCGTCGGCGTCGGCTTCGGCATGATCGCCGCGGCCCGCCGCGGCACGCTCGTCGACAAGCTCTTCAGCTCGCTGTCGCTGATCGGCAACTCGCTGCAGATCTACTTCGTGGGCGTCATCGCGCTCGGCCTCTTCGTCAGCGGCGGGCTGCGCATCCTGGACGAGCCGGGCTACCACCCGTTCACCGAGAATCCCGGCAAGTGGTTCATGGGGATGCTGCTGCCCTGGCTGGTGCTGTCGATCATCTTCGTCGCCAACTACACCCGAATGACGCGCTCCCAGATGATCGAGCAGCTGAGCGAGGAGCATGTACGGACGGCACGGGCCAAGGGGCTGTCCCGCCGCGCCGTCTTCTTCCGCTACGCGTGGCGCGGGGCGCTGGCACCCATCGTCACCATCTTCGGCATCGACCTCGGCTCGCTCTTCGGCGGCGCCATGATCACCGAGTTCACCTTCAACCTGCACGGGCTCGGGCGGCTGGCGGTCTCCTCGGTGACCGAGACGGACCTGCCGACCCTGATGGCCGTGATGCTCGTCGGCTGCACCGCGATCGTCGTCGCCAACATCATCGTGGACGCCGCCTACGCCTTCATCGACCCGCGCGTACGCCTCGCCTAGCGCACGGGTCCAGCCCAGCCGCCCAGCCGCCCCCAGGAGCCTGGAGAACCACCGACGTGACCACTGTGACCCAGCCCGGCGCCGCCGGCCCCGCCCCGGACGCGGGCCCGGAACCGGACGACGCGTTCCTGTCCGTACGCGACCTGTACGTGCGCTTCGGCACCGAGGACGGCGTCGTCAAGGCCGTCGACGGCCTCTCCTTCGACCTCGCCCGGGGCCGCACACTGGGCATCGTCGGCGAGTCCGGCTCCGGCAAATCCGTCACCAACCTGACCGTCCTCGGCCTGCACGACCCGCGCAACACCGAGGTCAAGGGCGAGATCCGGCTGGACGGGCAGGAGCTGACCGGCGCGGGCGAACGGGCCCTGGAGCGGCTGCGCGGCAACAAGATGGCGATGATCTTCCAGGACTCGCTGACCGCGCTCTCGCCGTACTACACGGTGGGCCGCCAGATCTCCGAGCCGTTCCGCAAGCACACCGGAGCCTCCCGGCGGGACGCGCGGCTGCGCGCGATCGAGATGCTGGAGAAGGTCGGCATCCCCAACGCGGCGCTGCGCGTGGACGATTACCCGCACCAGTTCTCCGGCGGCATGCGGCAGCGCGCGATGATCGCCATGGCGCTGGTCTGCGACCCCGAGCTGCTGATCGCGGACGAGCCGACCACCGCCCTCGACGTCACCGTGCAGGCGCAGATCCTCGACCTGCTCAAGGACCTTCAGCAGCAGACGGGTTCGGCGATCATCCTGATCACCCACGACCTGGGCGTGGTCGCCAACACCGCCGACGACCTGCTGGTGATGTACGCGGGCCGGGTCATCGAGCGCGGTACGGTCCGCGAGGTGCTACGGGCGCCCCAGCACCCGTACACGTGGGGGCTGCTGGGCTCGATGCCGCGGCTCGCCTCGAACGTGGCGGAACCCCTCACCCCGATCCCGGGCGCGCCCCCGAGCCTGCTGGCCCCGCCGTCGGGCTGCCCCTTCCATCCGCGCTGCGGCTTCGCCGCGGACGTCCCCGGCGACCGGTGCCGTACGGAACGCCCGGAACCGCCGGCCGGCCGCGGCGCGGCCTGCCACCTGACCGCGGAGCAGAAGCGGACCACCTTCACCGAGCAGATCAAGCCCCGGCTGGGCTGAGGAGCGAACGCAGATGACTGACATCCTCGTCGCCGAGGGGCTGACCAAGCACTTCCCCATCATGGGCGGCTTCCCGATCAAGCGGCGGGTGGGGGCCGTACAGGCCGTGGACGGCATCGACCTGACCGTACGGGCCGGAGAGAGCTTCGGCCTGGTCGGCGAGTCCGGCTGCGGCAAGTCCACCACCGGCCGCCTCCTGACCCGGCTGCTGGAACCGACGGCGGGCCGGATCACCTACCAGGGGCAGGACATCACCCACGCCGGCCGCAAGGCGCTGGCCCCGGTCCGCTCCGAAATTCAGATGATCTTCCAGGACCCGTACTCGTCCCTGAACCCGCGCCAGACGGTCGGCACGATCATCTCCGGACCCATGGAGATCAACGGAATCGACCCGCCGGGCGGCCGCGAGGCCCGCGTCCGCGAACTCCTGGAAATCGTCGGCCTCAGCCCCGAGCACTACAACCGCTTCCCGCACGAGTTCTCCGGCGGCCAGCGCCAACGCATCGGCGTGGCCCGGGCCCTGGCCCTCGGCCCCAAACTCATCGTCGCCGACGAACCCGTCTCCGCCCTGGACGTCTCCATCCAGGCCCAAGTGATCAACCTGCTCCAGGAACTCCAGCGCGAACTGGGCATCGCCTTCCTCTTCATCGCCCACGACCTGGCCGTGGTCCGCCACTTCTCCCAGCGCGTCGCCGTCATGTACCTGGGCAAGATCGTCGAGGTGGGCGCCAGGGACGACATCTACCAACGCCCCCGCCACCCCTACACCCACGCCCTCCTCTCCGCCGTCCCGGAGGCGGCCCTGTCCGACGAGGACGACGCCGCCCCCCGCCAACGCATCCGCCTCGCAGGCGACGTCCCCTCCCCCGTCGAACCCCCCTCCGGCTGCCGCTTCCGCACCCGCTGCTGGAAAGCCCAGGACATCTGCGCCCGAACGCCCCCACCACTGGCCCGCATCGAGGGAAACCGGGAGGGCCACCTGTCGGCCTGCCACTTCCCGGAGGCGCCGACGATGGAGATAGACGAGGCCGTGGTCCTGGACCCGGCGCTAAGGGCGAAGGAGGGGGGCGAGTGATGGGCGGGGGCGCCCTGTCTCCGATGAGTCGATCGCCTACATCAAAGGCATGTTCAAGGAGCGGACTTATGCGTAACGGAATCAACGTGACGCCCACCGAGTGGGTCCGGTCGTCGCACAGCGGGCCCGAGGGCGGGCAGTGCGTCGAGTGGGCCCCCAGTGCCGTGGTTCACGGCGTCGTGCCCGTCCGTGACAGCAAGGACCCCTGCGGCCCGGTCCTCGCCGTCTCCCCCGCCGCGTGGGCCGCGTTCATCGCGTTCGCGGTCTGTAGCGACGCGTAGGACGGCGACGGCCGCCCGCGCGCACGCGGAAGGCCCCCGCTCGTCCACCGTGGGGGTGGGGACGGTACGGGGGCCCGTGGTGGCGCTTGTGATCAGCGGCCGTTCAACGGCCGCTCAGTGAGCGCTCAGCGTCCGCTCAGTGGGCGAAGCCCCAGTCGAGCATCTTGGTGGCGTCGTCGAAGCGACCCTCGTCGTCGCGGAGGATCGCGCCGACCAGCGTGCGGTTGTCGCGCTTGGCGGCGAAGACGAGGCAGTAGCCGTCCTCCGGGCCGCTGCCGGTCTTGATGCCCAGGATGCCGTCGTAGCTGCCCAGCAGCTCGTTGGTGTTGTTCCAGGTGTAGTACCGGGTGTGGCCGTTGGCCGCCGGGGCCTCGGTCTTGTACTGCTTGTTCTTCACGACGTCGGCGAACGTCGGCTGCAGCATCGCGCGCTGGCCGAGCTTGGCCAGGTCGCGGGCGGTGCTGTGGTTGTTGCCGTGCGAGATGCCGTCGTACGTGTCGAAGTGCGTGCCCTTCATGCCCAGCTGCTGCGCCTCGGCGTTCATCTGGCGCACGAAGTCGGCGATCCGCGCGTCCTCGGTGTCCCCGGAGCCGAAGTTGTCGGCCAGGGCCCGCGCGGCGTCCGAGCCGGACGGGAGCAGCATGGCGTGCAGCATCTGCTTGACGGTCAGCTTGTCGCCCGTCTGGAGATCGGCGGTGCTGGCGCCGACCTTCTGCACGTAGTCCCGGTACTCCTGCTTCACCTCGATCTGCCGGTTGAGCCACTCCGGGTGCTTGAGCACGATCAGAGCGGTCATGATCTTGGTGGTGCTGGCCATCGGCACGCTCTCGTCGGCCTTGGCCCCGCCCCACATCGGCCGCTCCTGGCTGCCGTCGCGGGCGTCCAGCAGGAAGGCGTGGTCGGCCTTGATCTGCGGGGCGGCCTGGTCCTTCGGGTCCTGCGCGGCAGGGGCCTTGCCGGGCTGAGCGGTCTTGCCGGCCGTCTCGCCGGCCTTGCCGTCCGACTTGTCCTTGACAGCGTGCTGCGTGGACTGGGCAGGGTGGAGCTGCCGCTGCACGTCCTGCTGGTGCGCGTCCTGCCGCTGCACGTCCTGCTGGTGACCGGCCGGGGCGGTGGTCTCGCCGCTCTGCTGCCCCTTCTCGTCGACGGAGTGCGCGGTGCCGGGCGTGGCCGCCTCGGCGAGGCCGGCGGCGCTGATCGGCAGGGCGGCGCCGACGAGCGCGACCATCGCGACCCGGACACCGGTGCGGTGTATTCGGTTGGGGCGGGCGTGGGAACCCATGGGCATCCCTTCTTCCGGCGCAGGGACGCCGGGATGTAGCTGAAAGTAAGTTCACACCGAACTTACTTGCGCGATGACAGCGACTGTCAAGCGAGCTTTGTCATAGCCCCGTAACGGGGTTCGACCCCCGTGAAGATGTTGTGACGGTGGCCTGTGGGCCTTGTGGGGCCGCTCGCGGGCGGTGCCCAGGCGACTCCCCTGGGGCACATCTGCCCCACCCGTACCCCTCTATTCGGCCTCCGCCGCCAACTCCTGGGCATTAAGCACGTTTTGTCGGCCCAGGGCCCAACTATGCCCGGCTGCGCAGGCGGTTCTGCCCCATCGGCCGCCCTCAGCGGGAACGCGCGACCCTGTCCGGGCGAGCGGGAGGGACCCGCCGGCTGCACCCGCCCGCACGCCGAGCCATTCGGTAACGGAGGGTCACCGAGCGCGCTCACCGGAAGAACCCGGCGAAGCGGAAGAACCGGGAGGAGCGGAAGAGTCGGGAGAACCCGAGGAAGGCGAAGGCGCGCGGCCGAAGTCGGTGGTCAGCCAGTGCTCAATGGACTCGTCAGGGAATGCGTGGGGCCGGTAGACGCCCTCCACCGCCGAGATGTCGGAGATGCGATCGAGGCGGAACGTACGCCAGTCGTCCCGGTCGACATCGAAGCCCACCAGATACCACTGCCCGGCCCGCAGAAAGTGGCGGTACGGCTCGACCAAGCGGGTCGACGGCCGGCCGTGCTGGTCGACGTAGCGGAACCGCACCCTCCCGTCCCCGGCCACCGCGTCGGCGATCACACCGACCGTCGCCGCCTCGACCGCCGCGCCGGGCTGCTGCAACACCTCGGTCGCGAGGTCGGTCGCGGCCGCGCGGCGGCGCAGCGGCCGCGGCAGCACCTGGTCGAGCTTGAGCAGGGCGCTCGACGCCACCGCTTCCTCGGGCAGCCAGGCGCGGATCAGATGCAGTCCGGCCACCAGCGCGGTGATCTCGTCGGCGGTGAACAGCAGCGGCGGGACTTTGACGCCGGGGCTCAGCCGGTAGGCGCTGCCCGGCCCCGGCCGGGCCTCCACGGTGTACCCGAGCCGGCGGAGCCGCTGGGCATCGCGCCGTACGGTACGGACGCTCGTACCCAGCCGTTCGGCCAGTTCGGCGGCGGTCCATTCACCCCCTGACTGCAACAGGGTCAGCAAGGTCAACGTCCTGGTCGTCGGGTCGAGCTCCATGTGCTCAGCCTTCCCGTTCCCGGAGAGGCGGACAGGTTCCGGCCGCCTCTGCTCCTAGCCTGAAGTGCCCGGCATACCTGAACCCGAGGCACCGCATGTACCGCATGTACCGAATATGCCGAATATGCCGAATATGCCGAATATGAGGATGCGAGGAAATCATGCGAATCGCTGTCACCACCCCGACCGGCAACGTCGGCCGCCACGTCGTCGCCGCCCTCGTACGCGCAGGGGTCCGGCCGCGCGTCCTGCTGCGCGATCCCGACCGGCTCTCCCCCGAGATCCGGGACGAGGTGGACGCCGTACAGGTCGACCAGTACGACGCCGACGCGGTGGCCGCCGCCACCGAAGGCGTCGACGCGCTGTTCTGGGTGGACCCGCCCTCCGACGGCGAGGACCCCCTCGCCGACTACGGCCGCGCCACCGGCAGCGTGGTCCGCGCCGTCACCGGCAACGGCATCGGCCGCGTCGTCTTCCAGAGCAGCGTCGGCGCCGAGAAGCGCGAAGGCGCCGGTGAGATCGACGGCCTGGCGCACACCGAGACCGCGCTGGACGGCCTGGGCATCGACGTCACCCACCTCCGCTGCGGCTACTTCTTCACCAATCTCGAACTCCAACTGGACGCCCTGCGAGCCGGCGCGCCCCTCCAGGTGATCCTGCCGCTCGACCTGCCCATGGCCTGGGTCGCGCCCCGCGACATCGCCGAGGTCGCGGCGGCCCGGCTGCTCTCCCGCGACTGGTCCGGGCGGTGCGTGCAGGCCGTCCACGGGGCCGCCGACCTCACCTGGCACCAGGTCGCCGACATCCTCACCGCCGCCACCGGCCGGCGGATCGGCGTGGAGCGGATCTCCGACGACGCCATGCGGTCCCAGCTCCATCAGGTCGGAATGTCCGACGGACTGGTGGAGGCCGTACTCGGGATGTCCACCGGCCTCCGCGAGGACTTCGTGCCCGAACAGCTCCGCACCGTCCGCACCACGACCCCGACCACGCTCGCCGCCTGGGCGTACGACCACCTCCGGCCGCTGCTCGCCGACGCACCCCGCAGCGAGGCATGAGACGCGAGCACGGCACGTTCGTACGCCCGGCAAGCGCCTACGGCAAGATCACGACAGGCGCGAAACTCGGCGCAGGCCACAACGAGTTGGGAACATCACACCCTCACAAGCAGCCAGCCGGGGAACACCTACCCACCAGCCGGCGGCTCCGCAGACGCCCCCGAACGCCCCGGCCCGGCAGACCCATCAGACCCCCCACGCCCACCACCCCCACCCCTCCCCGTATCGACGATCCGCCGCTCCTCCGCGAAGTGGCACGCGGACTCGTGCGCCGCCGGTCCGCCGCCCTCCCGGAACACCTCCGGCACCGCCAGCAGCGGCACCTCCTCCGCGCACAGCGCCTCCGCCTTCCAGCACCGGGTGCGGAACCGGCAGCCGGACGGCGGATTGGCCGGGGACGGCACGTCGCCGGAGAGCAGAATCCGCTCGCGCCGGTCCCGCGCCTCCGGATTCGGCACCGGTACGGCGGAGAGCAGCGCCTGGGTGTACGGGTGGGTCGGGTGCTCGTAGATCTGGTCCTCGGTCCCGGTCTCCGCCAGCCGCCCGAGATACATCACCGCCACCCGGTCGGAGATGTGCCGCACCACGGACAGGTCGTGCGCGATGAAGACATACGACAGGTCGAACTCGTCCTGGAGTTGCTCCAGGAGGTTGACGACCTGTGCCTGTACGGACACATCCAGGGCGGAGACGGGCTCGTCGGCGACGATCACTTCGGGGCGCAGCGCCAGGCCGCGGGCGATACCGATGCGCTGCCGTTGGCCGCCGGAGAACTGGTGCGGATAGCGGTTGATGTACTCGGGGTTGAGCCCGACCACGTCCAACAGGTCCTGCACCTTCTTGCGACGGCTTCCCTTCGGGGCCACCTCCGGATGAATCTCATACGGCTCGCCGATGATGTCGCCGACCGTCATCCGCGGGTTGAGCGAGGTGTACGGGTCCTGGAAGACCATCTGGATGTTGCGCCGTACGGCCTTGAGCGCGCGCCCGGAGAGGCGGGTGATGTCCTCGCCCTTGTAGAGGATCTGCCCGCTCGTCGGCCGCTCCAGGTTGACCAGCAGCTTCGCGACCGTCGACTTGCCGCAGCCCGATTCCCCGACGATGCCGAGCGTCTCGCCGCGGGCCAGCCCGAAGGAGACCGTGTCGACCGCTCGTACCGCTCCGACCTGCTTCCTCATCACGATGCCGCGCGTCAGCGGGTAGAGCTTGGCGAGGTCGCGTACTTCGAGGATCGGCTCGGTACGCGCCGGGGCCGCCTCGCTCTCCATGGTCAGCTCAGGCATCGGCGAGCTCCTTGGCCTCCGTCATCAGCTCAGGCATGTGCGAGCTCCTCCTTGGCCCCCGTCATCAGCTCAGGCATCGGCGAGCTCCTCCTTCCAGAAGTGGCAGGCGCTGGCGCGGCCGGGCAGCGGCGTGCCGTCGTCGTCGGCGACCTCGTACAGCGGCGGCCGGTCCGTACGGCAGATGTCCTGTACGCGCGGGCAGCGCGGGTTGAAGGGGCAGCCGGGTGGGATCGCGACGAGGTTGGGCGGCAGCCCCTTGATCGCGTAGAGCTGCTGCCCCTTCTGGTCGAGCCGGGGAATCGAGTCGAGCAGGCCGCGGGTGTACGGGTGGGCCGGCCGTTTGTACAACTCGTGCACGGGCGCGGTCTCCACGATCCGGCCCGCGTACATCACCGCGATCTTGTCGGCGACGTCCGCGACCACGCCCAGGTCGTGGGTGATCAGGATCAGCCCCATGTTGTACTCGCGCTGGAGCTCCGCGAGCAGGTCCATCACCTGGGCCTGCACCGTCACGTCCAGCGCGGTGGTCGGCTCGTCGGCGATGATCAGGTCCGGCTGGAGCGCCAGCGCCATCGCGATCATGATGCGCTGGCGCATGCCGCCGGAGAACTGGTGCGGATAGTCCCCGACCCGCTCGCGCGCCGCCGGGATGCGCACCCGGTCCATCAGCTCGACGGCCTTCGCCCGCGCCGCCTTGCGGGACATGCCCTGGTGCACTTCGTACATCTCACCGAGCTGCGCGCCCACGGAGACCACCGGGTTCAGCGCGGAGAGCGCGTCCTGGAAGATCATCGCCATCTTGGCGCCGCGCACCTTGCGGCGCGCCTCGCGCCCCATCTTCAGCAGGTCCTCGCCCTGAAAGAGCACCTCCCCGCCCGTCACGAACCCCGGCGGGGAGTCGAGGATGCCCATCACGGCCTGCGCGGTCACCGACTTCCCCGACCCCGACTCGCCCAGCACCGCGAGGGTCTCGCCCGCGTCGACGCTGTAGGAGACCCCGTTGACGGCCTTGGCCACGCCGTCCCTCGTACGGAACTCGACCTGGAGGTCGCGTACGTCCAGCAGTGTCGTCGTCCGGTCGTCCGGCGATGTCGTCATCCGGCGTCTCCTCAGCGCAGCTTGGGGTCGAGGGCGTCGCGGACCGCGTCGCCGAGCATGATGAAGGCGAGCACCGTGATGGACAGCGCGCCGGCCGGCCACAGCAGCATGTGCGGGGCGTTGCGGATGCGGGTCGCGGCGTCCGAGATGTCGATGCCCCAGGAGACGGTCGGCGGCTTCAGTCCGACGCCGAGGAACGACAGGGTCGCCTCCAGCGCGATGTACGTGCCGAGCGCGATGGTCGCCACGACGATGACCGGGGCGACGGCGTTCGGCGCGATGTGCCGCAGCAGCAGCCGCCCGTTGCCCGCGCCCAGCGCCCGCGCCGCCTGTACGAAGTCGTTCTGCTTGATCGTCACCACCGAGCCGCGCGCGATGCGGGAGATCTGCGGCCAGCCCAGCAGCACGATGAAGCCGACCACCGGCCAGACCGAGCCGCTGGTGACCACCGACAGGAAGACCAGGCCGCCCAGGATGATCGGGATGCCGAAGAACACGTCCGCGATCCGCGACAGCAGCGCGTCCCACCAGCCGCCGAAGAACCCGGCCAGGCCGCCGAGCACGCTGCCGAGCAGCGCCGCTCCCGCCGTCGCGCAGATGCCGACGGTGATCGACGCCCGTGCCCCGTACACGACGCGGGTGTAGACGTCGCGGCCCTGGGTGTCGTAGCCGAAGGGGTGGCCGGGCGAGGCGCCGCGCTGCGCCTTGGTGAGGTCCGCCTTGTACGGGCTGCCGCTCGCGATCAGCGACGGCCAGATCGCGATGACGATCAGGAAGAGGATGACCAGCGCGGAGATGATGAAGATCGGGTTCCGGCGCAGGTCGTGCCAGGCGTCCGACCAGAGGCTGCGGGCCTTGACGGAGGGGTCTACGGGCGCGCCGCCGGGGCCGCCCGGCGTGCCTTCGAGCGACTCGGCCTCGCCGATGGCGAGGTTGGCGGTGGCGCCGTCGCCGTGCGCGACGGCTTCCTTGGGAACGTACGGGTCAGGCATAGCGAATCCTCGGGTCGAGCACGGCGTAGAGGAGGTCCACGAGCAGGTTCGCCAGCAGGAAGACGATGACGAGGATGGTCACGAAGCCGACCACCGTCGGCGAGTTCTGCCGCAGGATGCCCTGGTAGAGCTGGTAGCCGACGCCGTGGATGTTGAAGATCCGCTCGGTGACGATGGCGCCGCCCATCAGCGCCCCGATGTCGGTGCCGATGAAGGTGACGACCGGGATCAGCGAGTTCCGCAGCAGGTGGCGGGTGATCACCCGGCGTCTCGGCAGCCCCTTGGCGACGGCGGTGCGTACGTAGTCGGCACGGGCGTTCTCGGCGATCGACGTACGGGTCAGCCGGGTCACGTAGGCGAGCGAGACCAGCGCCAGTACGAGTCCGGGCAGCAGCAGTTCGCCCAGTGGCGCCTCGGGCGACACAGAGGCCGCTGCCGTCTCCCATTTCACGCCGAACAGGTACTGGAGGAGGTAGCCGCTGACGAACGTCGGGACCGAGACGACGATCAGGGTCAGCAGCAGTACGGTCGTGTCCACCGCGCGCCCGCGCCGCAGCCCGCTGAAGACGCCGAGCACGATGCCGATGACCATCTCCAGGACGATCGCGACGATGGTGAGCCGCAGCGTCACCGGGAAGGCGGTGGACATCAGCTCGGTGACCTTCTGGCCGTTGAAGGCGATGCCGAAGTTCCCTTGCAGCACCTGCCCCATGTAGTGCAGGTACTGCTTCCACAGCGGTTCGTCGAGGTAGAGGTCCTTGCGGATCTGCGCGGCGGTCGCGGGGTCGGGCGCCTTGTCGCCGAAGAGGGCGGCGACGGGGTCGCCCAGCGCGTACACCATGAAGAAGATCAGGAACGTGCTGCCGATGAACACCGGGATCATCTGAAGCAGCCGCCGGATCACATAGCGTCCCATGGGGGCTCCGGGGGTGGTGGGAGGGGGTGGCCCGGCGGGCGGTGCGGCCCGCCGAACCCCTGGCTGCCTGCGGTCAGTTGACCTTGATCTCGTTGTAGACCGGGACGCTGAACTGGTTCAGCGCGACGTTGCTGATGCTCTCCGAGTAGCCGGCGCTGCCGTTCTGGTACCAGAGCGGGATCACCGGCATCTGCTCCGCGAGCACCTTCTCCGCGTCCTGGAAGTCGGACACCGCCTTCGCCTTGTCGCTTTCGCCGTTCGCCTTGTCCACCAGCCGGTCGAAGTCGGGGCTGCTGAACTTCCCGTCGTTGGAGGAGGCGTCGGTGTAGTAGAGGGGCTGGAGGAAGTCCTGGATCAGCGGGTAGTCCATCTGCCAACCGGTGCGGAACGGGCCGGTCATCTGGTGTCCGCCGAGCTTGTTGCGGAAGTCCGCGAACGTGCCGATCGGGTTGACCGTGCACGCCTTCTCGCTGTCGAGGACGTTGTTGATGCTGTTGCAGACCGCGTCCATCCACACCCGGTGCGACCCGGTGTCGACATTGGAGGTGACGGTCACCTTGCCGCCCGGCAGCCCGCCGCCCTCGGTGATCAGCCGCTTTGCCTCGTCGGCGTTGTACGAGCAGACGGTCCCGCACAGCCCCGCCTTGTAGCCGCCCTCCGCCTTGAGCACCGGCGAGGTCCAGTCCGTGGCCGGGACCCGGGTCTTCTGGTAGATCTCATCGGTGATCTGCCTGCGGTTGATCGCCATGGACAGGCCCTTGCGGACCTTCGCCATGCCGCTCTTGGACCACGCCTTGTCGTACATCGGGAAGGACAGTGTCTGGAGGATGCCGGCAGGCTGGTTGATATAGCGGTCGCCCAGGTCGGCCTTGACGTTCCTGAGCTGCTGGGCCGGGATGTCGTCGGCGAGGTCGAGGTTGCCGGCCTGGAGATCGGTGTAGGCAGTGTTGCTGTCGGTGTAGACCCGCAGCTCGACGCCGTTGTTCCGCGCCTTGTCGTCCCCCGGGTACTCCTCCCACTTCGCGAGCCGCATCACCGTGCCCTTGTCGTACGAGCGCACGCTGTACGGGCCGTTGCCGATGGGCTTCTTGATCCAGCCGTCGTGATCGTCGAAGAACGCCTTCGGCAGCGGCGAGAACGCGGCATAGCCGAGCGTGTCGGGCCAGGTGGAGAACTTCTGGTTGAGCTTGACCGTGAACGTCTTGTCGTCCTTGACCGCCAGCCCCGAGAGCGTCTTGGCGCTCGGACTCCCCGAGTCCGGGTGGGCCTTGTCGTAGCCGTCGATGTACTGGAAGAAGGAGGCGTTCTTCTGCTTGTTGCCGAGTGCCGCCCCGTAGTTCCAGGCGTCGACGAAGGAGTGCGCCGTGACCTTCTCGCCGTTGCTGAAGGTCCAGCCGTCCTTGATGGTGACGGTGAAGTTCTGCTGGTCCGAGGTCTTGATCCGGTCGGCGATGACGTTGACGGCCTTGCCGCTCCTGGGGTCGTACTTCTTCAGCCCCCGGAAGATCATGTCCAGCACCTTGCCGCCCTGGACCTCATTGGTGTTCGCGGGCTCCAGCGGATTCTGCGGATCACCCCACGAGGCCCGTACGGCCCCGCCCTTCCCCACGCTCCTGCCGCCCCCGCAGCCCGCCGCGGCCAGGGCGACGACCATCACCCATACGGCCCACTTGGCGCGCGTGGCTCCGCGCATGAAGTGCCTCCTCCGGGTCCCAGGACTCGCTTAAGCCCAAATAACACCCCATGCGGTTACGCAGTGCATCTTCATGGGTGCCGTACGTGTGCCATCGCCTGCGGAAACCCCCCGTACGCGTGAGGCGGGAGCGCGGGGCCGGCCTCGGGCCGCGCCAGGCTCGGGCCGCGCCGGGCATCGCCGGCTCCGGGCCGCACTGGGCCGCGCTGGGCCGCGCCAGTGTCGGGCCGCGCCGGGCCGCGGTGCGCGGCACCGAGTGGCGCCACGCGACGCCACGTGACGCCACCGAGCGCGCCAGGCATGCCGATGCACCACCCGGCGCCGCATTGGCGCTCTTCGATTTCGACGCGTTCACGCAGGTCAACGCCCCGTTCTTGAGCGTCATCCACAATCCACCCCGCAGGGGCTTGCCGATGACGCCAAAGTGATGCCACTATGGCGTCACGAACCTCGCACCGCGTCCTTGCGGAGAGGAAGCCGCGAAGGCCCGGAAGCCGTAGAAACCGCAGAAGCCCCAGAAGAGCTAGAAGAGCCAAGAGGACGGGACAGCCATGCCTTCTTTCGACACCCCCGCCATGATTTCCGCCACCGCCCACGTGGACGCCGGTTCCATCCGGTTCCTCGCCGGGGACCGGTCCGACACCGTCGTCGAGGTGCGGCCCCGCGACCCCGAGAAGGACCAGGACGTACGGGCGGCCAAGCAGACCGAGGTCACGTACGCGAGCGGCCTGCTGACCATCAGGACGCCCAGGCAGCGCTATCTCATCGGACGCACCGGCACCGTGGACGTGACGGTCGAACTGCCCACGGGCTCACAGATGGAGACGGTGGGCGCCTGGACCCAGGTGCACGGCGAGGGCCGGCTCGGCGAGGTCCGGGTGGAGACCTCGTCGGGCGACGTCCGCCTCGACACCACCGGGCCGCTGTACCTGACCGCGGCCCACGGCAACATCACCGTGGAGCGCGTCGAGGGCTCCGCCGAGATCACCACCAGCTCCGGCAGCCTGCGCGTCGGCGCCATCGACGGCACCGCCACCCTGAAGAACTCACACGGCACCACGACCGTCGGCAACGCCCGGGGCGACCTGCGGGTGAGCGGGGCCAACGGCGACATCTCCATCGACCGCGCCGAGGGCTCGGTCGCCGCCACCACCGCCCACGGCACCCTGCGCGTCGCCGATGTCGCCCGCGGCACCGTCCAGTTGGAGACCTCCTACGGTGCCATCGAGGTCGGCATCCGCGAGTCCACGGCGGCCTGGCTCGACGTCGACTCGCGCTCCGGCCAGGTGCACAGCGCGCTCGCCGCGACCGGGAAGCCGGCGAAGACCGAGGAGACGGTCGAGGTCAGGGCCCACACCCACTACGGCAACATCGACATCCACCGGGCCCGAGCCGCCTGACCGCCCGGCCCCGCTGCCGCCCGGACCACGCATCCGCAAACCCGCGCGTCGGCGCATCCGCCGACCCGCCGATCTGCCGACCCGCCGACCCGCCGACCCGTCGATCCGCAAACCACGCCTTCGAATGGGAGGACCCCATGCCTTCTTCTGTCATGCCCATGTCTAACTCTGCGCAATACGACGGCCAACAGCCCCCCGCCGCGATCTCCACCGCCGATCTGCGCAAGTCGTACGGCGACAAGACCGTCCTCGACGGGATCGATCTGCGCATCCCGGCCGGCTCCGTGTTCGCGCTGCTGGGGCCGAACGGCGCCGGCAAGACCACCACCGTGCAGATCCTGTCCACGCTCATCTCCGCCGACGGCGGACAGGCCCAGGTCGCGGGTCATGACGTGGCCGCGGCGCCGGACGGCGTACGCGCCGCGATCGGCGTCACCGGGCAGTTCGCCGCCCTCGACGACCTGCTCACCGCCGAGGAGAACCTGCTCCTCATGGCCGATCTGCTGCGCCTGGGCAAACGCGAAGGACGCGTCCGGGCCAAGGAGTTGCTGAAGAGGTTCGAGATCGCGGACGTCGCGAACAAGCGCGCCGCGTTCTTCTCCGGCGGCATGCGGCGCCGGCTCGACCTCGCCATGACGCTGGTCGGCGACCCGCGGGTGATCTTCCTCGACGAGCCGACGACCGGGCTGGACCCGCGCAGCCGCCGCACCATGTGGGAAACCGTGCGGTCCCTGGTCTCCGGCGGCGTCACCGTCTTCCTCACCACGCAATACCTGGAGGAGGCCGACCAGTTGGCGGACCGGATAGCGGTCCTGGACGGCGGGCGGATCGTCGCCGAGGGCACCGCCGACGAACTCAAGGCGCAGATCCCCGGCAGCCATGTACGCCTACGGTTCACCGGCCCCGAGGAGTACGAGCGTGCGGCCGCCGCCTTCCCCGGGGCCGCCCGCGACGATGAGGAGTTCGCCCTGCGCGTGGCGGGCGACGGCGGGCTCGACGCGCTGCGCGCCCTGCTCGACCGGCTCGACGCCGCCGGTATCCGCGCCGCCGACTTCTCCGTGCACACCCCCGACCTCGACGACGTGTTCCTCGCCCTGACCGGCGACGGCGGCGCCGGCGCCCCGCTCCAGCCGAAGGAGACCCTGCGATGAGCACCCTCACCTACGCCGTGCACGACTCGATGACGATGCTGCGGCGAAACCTGAAACACGCGATCCGCTATCCGTCCGTGGGGCTCGGCAGCGCCATGACGCCGATCCTGATGCTGCTGCTGTTCGTCTACGCCTTCGGGGACTCGATCGGCACCGGCATGGGCGGCGGCCGGGACGCGTATCTGAACTATCTGGCACCCGGCATCATCATCATGGGGGTGGCCGCCGGGTCGATGTCGACCTCGATCGCGGTCTGCTCCGACATGACCGAGGGCATCATCAACCGCTTCCGCACCATGAACATCACGCGCTCGTCCTTCATGACGGGTCATGTCCTCGGCAGCGTCGTCCAGACGATGGTGAGCACCGTGCCGGTCGTCGGCGTCGCGTTCGCCCTCGGCTTCCGGTCCGGGGCGACCCCGCTGGAGTGGCTGGCCGCGGCCGGGTTCCTGGCGGCCATCGCCTTCTCGGTGACCTGGCTGTCCGTGGCGCTCGGCCTGATCTCCAAGACCGTCGAGTCGGCGAGCAACAAGCCGCTGCTGATCCAGTTCCTGCCGTTCCTCGGCTCGGCGTTCGTACCTGCCGACTCGATGTCGCCGGGGCTGCGCTGGTTCGCCGAGTACCAGCCGTTCACGCCGATGATCGAGACGCTGCGCGGACTGCTCTCCGGCACGGAGATCGGCAACAGCGCCTGGATAGCGCTCGCTTGGTGCGCCGGTATCGCCCTGGTCGGCTACGTCTGGTCGCGGTCGCTCTTCAACAGCAGCACCACGCGCTGAGCGCAGCCCGGAGCACAGAGCCCGGAGCCGGGGACATCCGGGGCGCGACGGTCAGCAAGTGCGGGTCGCGAGCCAGGGCACCTGCCCCTGCCCCGCCGGTTCCACTGGCCCCGCTGATCTCGTCGGCCCTGCTGATCTCGCTGGCCCCGCCGGCCCGTTGGCCCCATCGCCCAGTTGGCCCACCGGTCTGTTGGCCCACCGTTCCAGCCAGCCCCCCACACCCCGTCTACACCTCGCCCCCCGTCTACTCCCTGCCCCGTCTACGTCTCGCCGCGTGGCAGAAGTGCGGCGATATCGGCCGCCGGGCGGCCGGAGTGCAGGCTGATCAGGTCCGCGATCAGTTCGTCCAGGGGCGGCCAGGGGAGGTTTCCATGGTCGTTGTAGAGGCTGATCAGGCCGTGCATCGCGGTCCAGAGCATGAGCCCGGCCTGCCACTGCCGCTCCACCGTGGAACCCGTCCGCTCCGGACCGGCGACGGCGGCCAGGGAAGCGACGACGGACTCCAGCAGTTCGGCTCCGTCTCCGTGGTCCGAGCCGGAAACGAGGTCGGCGGTCATCCGACCGCCGAACAGGGTCCGGTAGTGGCCGGGTTGCTCGACCCCCCAGTGCACATAGGCCGCGCACCGCGCCACGAGGTCGGCCAGTGGGGTGGGGACGGACTGGGCGGCCTCGTTCATCAGACGGGCCAGTTCGGCGTAGCGCAGTCGCAGCACGTGCTGGATCAGCGCGCTCAGGTCCGGGAAGTGGCTGTAGATGCTGGCCGGCGCCACGCCGACCTCGCGCGCGACCTGCCGGAGGGTCAGGGTCTCCGGCCGGTCGAGGGTGGCCAGCAGTTTCGCCGCGGCGTCCACGAGCTGGGCCTTGAGCACCTGCCCCTGCCCTCGCGGGTTGCGGCGGCGGGCAACGGCCCGCTCCTGAGGCGGCATCCCGACACCCTTCCGACCTCGTACGCATTCAGCAACGGCTGTTCACTTTACCGCCCCGCCCGCCTTGACACCGGATGACCAACACTCGTTTACTCATCTCACCAACACTTGTTCAGTCAGCGAATGGATCATCATGCGCATCGCAGTTCTAGGCGCGTCCGGAAGGGTCGGCGGCCTCCTCGTCGAGCAGGCTCTTGAGCGGGGGCACCAGGTCGTGGCACTCGTCCGCACCCCGGACAAGATCACCGCGTCCGTGTCGCGCCGGGTCGACGTCCGGCAGGCGGATGTCTTCTCGCCGCAGACCTTCCCCGACCTGGGCGATGTCGACGCGGCCGTCTCGGCCATCGGCGTCGGCAAAGGCGACGGCCTGGGCGCGCTGACCGCCGGGGCCGAATTGCTCGCCGCGGCCCAGGTCCGCACGGTGTGGCTCGGCGCGCTGGGATCGGGTGTGTCGACCGGCGCGGGCGGCCGGATCTACCAGGTGGTGATGCGGATGGCCGTCGGCAAGGAGCTGACCGCCAAGGCGGCTGCCGACAGAATCGCCTTGGCCGCCGGCGCCGCCGTCTTCCACGCCCCGGACCTGACCGGCGGTCCCCTCAGCCCGGACCGTCGCATCGTGCCCCTGGCCGACCTGCGACGCCCTCTGCTGCCGCCGAGGATGTCCCGGGCTTCCGTGGCCGCGCTCATGCTGGACGAAGCGGAAGCGGGCCGTCACGGCGGCGAAATCGTCGTACCGCTCGGCTGACCGCCGAACAGCGGGGCCGTCAGCCGACGACGAGGGCCTCATTCGGCGCGGACCGGCCCGCGTCAGCCCCGGATCGCCGAAGGGCGCAACCGCTTCCACCAGGCGTTCTTTCCCTGCTCGCAGCCGTATTAGCCGGACGTTAGCGGAGCGGCATCCTCGCGGTAGCGGGCTCGGTCAGAGTTATGGACGTACCGAGGAAACAACGCCACCGACTGCCCCGGGGGAACCGAAATGCACTCCAGGACCACTGCCCGCACCGCCCGCCTCCGCACCCTGCGGATCGCCGCCGTGGCCCTTACGGCGGCCGCCGGCCTCAGCCTGACCGCCTGCTCCGGCTCGGACGACGGCGGTACGAAGGCTGCGAGCCAGACGGAGATGAACAAGGCCGCCGAGTCCGGCAACGCGGGTTCCACCGGGGCGAAGGACGCCGACGCCAAGTCCGGTCCCAAGTCGGGCTCGGGTTCCGAAACCGGTCCCAAGCCGGGCTCCGCGGACGAGCGGCCGGACAGTGCGCCCGCCCCTGACGGCAACGGCAACGGCAACGGGACGGGGACGGGGGCCACGGTCAGCAAGCAGCCCCTGGCGGACGGCAGCGTGGCCCACGTCTACAAGACCGGTGACCAGAACTACCGCGCCAAGCTCATCGGCCACGGTGACGTCCTGGCCACCATCGAGACGAACGACGCCGACGCCGGACTCGACGCCAACGACATGTTCGTCGAGCTCGGTATGGACGGCAAGGTCCACTCCTGGCTCGGCGGCGGACACCAGGGGCCGGGCACCTTCAAGCTCGCGGGCGGCTGGACCGCCAAGGTCTCCAAGGTCGGCGAGCTCCACTTCCGCGCGCAGATCATCGGCCGCGGCGGCGAGGTGGTCGACACGCTGGAGACCTCGGACCGGCATGACGTCGGTATGAACGCCAACGGCGTCTACATCGTGCTCAGCAACGGCGGCATCATCAGCGCCCACCAGTGAGCCCCACCCCGCCGCGGCGGCGTAGGCGTTCAGCCCTCCCCGAAGCTGTCACCAGCACCGTTGTGCAGAGCGCGCGGTCTGCGCGGATCGGCTCGTGGAGTTCGGGCGGTTCAGGCGGTTCAGGAGGCTCAAGGGGCTCAAGGGGTGATGGCGTGTTCGGTGAACTGGCCGCAGGAGCGGAAGCCCAGGCGGCGGTAGACGGGCTCGCCGTCGGGGGACGCTTGCAGGACCGCGGTGCGGTGGTCCCGGTCGCGGGCCGTGTGGAGTGCGGCGAGCGTGATGGCACCGCCGTAGCCGCGCCGTCGGTGGGCGGCCAGGGTGCAGATGTTGTAGATCCCGGCCACCCCCGCGTGGAAGAACACTTCGGCCGAACAGACCGGGCGGCCCTCCGCGTAGCCGACCAGGTAGCGGGCCGGGCAGTCCGCGGCCAGGGCCTGCGGGGCGGCTCGGGCGAAGAAGCGGCGGACGGTGTCGGCGGGCGGGTCCCAGTTCGCGGCGAGCACCGCGGAGTAGTCGGCGAGCTGTCCGGGCGTGGTCACCCTCTGGATGTCCAGTCCCTGAGCCGCGGGTAGCGGCAGGGTGTCGTCCAGTTCGGCCCACATGGCCGTCTCGCGTTCGGACTGCGGCAGACCGGCCGCCGCCAGCCGGGCGGTGAGGTCCGCCGGCTCTGAGGCCGGCCCGACCCACCAGGAGAAACGGCGGCCGGTACGGGCCAGCGTCCGGACGGTCTCGGTGATCCGCGCCGGGGCGGCAGCGGCGGTGAAGCGGGCGGCGGCAACGATGTTGAAGGTGTCGTCGTCCAGGCCGCTGTCGGCGACCAGGAGGTCATCAGTCTCCGTGACGGACGCGCCCGTCATGCTCCGATGCAGATGGCAGGCGTGTTCCGCCAGATTCCGTTCCATTTGGTCCGGCAGGTCGTCGTCACCGAGCAAGGGGGCGTTCATAGCCAACGATCCCAGCATGCCGACGCGCGGGCCGCACGCGATTTAGGGCCCGCCCGCCCGACGGTGTCACGCCGACGGCTCAGGCCGGCCCCCTGTCACGCCCTTGGAGGACGAACCGCGCTGGTGAAGGGTCTATCCATCAGTACGGGTCGACGGCGGTCGCCTTCGCCGTCAACGGGCGGCGCCCTCTGCGTGAGTGTTCGAGGTCATCTGCGCTGGGGCAGCGGCGATCAGCAGCGCGGCGAACGCGAGGGGGGCGGCTGTCTGGTAGCCCATCCAGACTTCGCCCCCGGCGCTGTTGCCCTGCCACACCAACAGGAGGCCGGCCAGGCTCGCCAACGCCCAGCCGCTGTCGTAGGCAATCATGAGTCGCGTGCACGTGCGCATCGACCGGCTGCGCAAGTATCTGATCTCGATGCCACCGCCGATCAGCAGGGCCACGCCCGAGACGGCCATCAGCCAGGCCGGCGTGCCGAGCAGCCGGCCGAGCGGGGCGGCGCCGGCGATGTAGACGGCTGCGAGCAACACCTTGAAGACGCCATCGGCGATTGCTCCCACCATCTGACGGGTCACCCGCGATGTCACAACCTGGGCCATGAGCGTCCTCCTCGAAGCGCGTTCAGACTGGTTCCATAACGAGATTACGGCAATAATGAAGTTATGAGAATGACGAGGGCAGAGACCAAGGAACGCAACCGCCGGGCGCTGCTGGACGCCGCGTTTCAGGTCGTTTCCCGGGACGGGTACCGGGCCAGGCTTGAGGAGATCGCCGAACGCGCCGACTTGACCACCGGTGCCGTCTACTCCCTGTTCGGGAGCAAGAACGGCCTGGTGGTCGCCCTGGTCGCCGACTATCTGCGGCCGTACTACGAGGAGATCGAGCAGGTGGTCCCCGCTGGGCTCGATCTGCTGGAAGCGGTCGACGCCTTTGCCCGGCACTACCGGCGCAGCAGCGACGCCCCGGACGCGCTGTCCCGCCTGTCGCTCCAGATCACCTTGCTGGACATGGCCCTGCACGACCCTGAGCTGGGGTCCCAGCTCGCCGCGTCCGTCCGGGCGCAGGAGAACCATCTGATCGCGCTGTTCACCGGAAGGCGGCACAACGGAGGGGTCGTGTCGTCGCATCAGGCACAACGCCTGACCACCGCGCTCAGGGCACTGTTCGTCGGCCTCAGCCAGGGCGTCCCCTTCGGCCTCGCCCCTGGCGCCGACGAGCAGTACTTCGCCGACACCGCCCGCGCCCTGGCATCCAATGTGTCCCTCATCGACCACGATCCGAATGCTTCGTGACGGTCCAGCCCGGCTGAAACGCTCAGCTGCGCGACTCTGCCTTCGGCATCCGGACCACCGCCCGCCCCGGCGACCGGCCGGCGTCAGCGCGTACGGTCCCCGTCGTTCACGTTGGCCTCTCGGGCCGCCGCGACGATGCTCTGTAACGCCGTGACGTGCTGGGACAGGGCGAGTTGGCCCGTGGAGGTCAGGGAGAGCCACGTTCGGGGGCGTTTGCCGACGTAGCCCTTGCGGATCTCCGCGTACCCAGCGCCTTCCAGGGCCGCCGCAGCCTTGCTCAGCACCGAGTCGGACACCCGGCAGTGGTCGCGGACCATCCCGAACTCGGCCTCCGCGCAGGCGGACAGGAACGCCGCGATGGCCAGTCGAGTGGTGTTGTGGAACGCCTCGTCGAGGCCGGGGCCCGGCGGCTGGGGCGGGTCAGCGGTCATGCCGGTTCTCGCTGTTCCCGCCACCTGATGACAGCGTCGCGTCGGGCGAAGCCGGGCCGGGCGCCGGGCCCTGTCGGGCCGTACGGTCGAGCGCTCCCCGTTCGTGAACGGGCCCCACAGCCGCCGGACCGCTCCGGCGGCCTGGGCCGTTACCGCAGCTGCGGTGTCCCACCACGCGCTCCCCGTTCTCCCAACGGCGTTCCGGACAGCCGAACTCGGCCACCGCGCCACGCGCTTTCCGCAACGGAAAGTCAACCATGGTGGCGGCCGAATCGGGCAATGCTCGTGAACAGCGCGGACAGAGAACTACCCGGCGGGCTCGGCGATCAGAGCCGTGCCCACTCGGCGGAAGCCCAGCCGCGAGTAGATCCGGGCGACGTCGTCGTCACCCGCCGACAGGAACACCGTCTCCACCCCACGCGCCCCGGCATCCGCCACCAGCGCCTCCGTGACCTTCATCCCAAGGCCGCGGCGGCGCGCCGACGGCAACGTGCCCACGCCGACGATCTCGCTGACCTCCCCCACCGGTTGATGCTGCCCGGCGCACAACGCCGTTCCGTCGGCCACCGCCGCGGCCACGCAGGTCAGCCCGGCCCGGATACGGCCCGCTATACGTTCCACGGAACCGTCATCGGCCTGGCTCACCACCAACTCGTCCAACTCGGCCGGGCCGGCCGCGCCCACAGCCGTACCGGGGTCGGCGAATGCCAAGTAGGGGACGGCGAGGGCGCTCGACAAGGCCGGATCGTCCGGCCCCACTATCCGTACCGATATGCCCTCGGCGTTCCCGTCGGATGCGACGGGAGGCGACGCCGCGTCCAGATCCAGCGCCATCAGGGGATGCTCATGCACCACCAGCCCCGCCCGCTCGACCGCCGCCCTCAGCCCTGGCGTGGTTTCGGCAACCCACTCAAAGCTCTCCGACACCCCGAGCTCACGCTGCCGCGCCCGCACATCGCCGATGTCTGCGACGCTCACCGGCCCGCGATGCCCCAGGGTCGGGCGCGCGTAGTAGGGCCAGCCCTGCCCCTGCCCTTCCCGTACGAACAGCGTCAGCGGCCCGAAGTCCTCAGCACGGGCGCCGGACCGGGGAACGGCGTCGTAGTACCGCTCAAGGCGGTCCAGCGTTCCGCGAAGGCCATCGCTGTTCACAGCCACAGCCTTCACCACTCCCGCCACGCGCACTGAGCCAACCAGTCGCCCTCCGGGCCCCGTTCCCCGCCCGCCAACCCCCGTGCCTCCTCAGCAATCACTTCGCGCCACTGCTGGGAGGGTCTTGTCATCGCCATACGAGCGAACATACTCGCGACCACTGACAACGGGCCTGGGTGTCGGCCCATCCAATGCCGGGTACCGCGGGTACCCGGCAGCCCCTCAGTCAGCGCCTCGCCCCACAGCGCCCGTTTTGACCGCCCGCAGCAGCGCCCGAAGCGCAGCGGGGGCAGTGGCGAGCACGCGCTCAGGCGCATCGCTCTCTCGCAAGTAGGTCAGGCCAGAGCTGACAGCTACCTCTACACAATTCTCCGCGTCACCAGTGCTGAATGTGGACTTGCGCCAACCAAGCCTCGACATCTGGATCACCCATCCTCGGAGACGGAGTCAGCCGCCTATCAACGCATCCGTCCGCACAGCGCGTACGAACGCGCGAAACGCTGCGGGAGTAGTGGCGATGACGCGCGCCGGATCGTCGCTCTCGCGGAGATGGGAAGTCCCGGCCTCATCGACGGCAACCTCGACACACGCCTCGGTATGGCCTTCACTAAAGCTCGACTTCCGCCAATGGAGCTGTGCCATGGAAACCTTCCTAGAGCAGGGGGTACAGGAGTCGCTGGATCAGGCCAAGTGAATCTTTACGGACATGCGCCTCCGGTGCCATCCCAGCATCAACTGCGGGTAGAGCCAGTCTTGCCAGCCTAGCGAACGTCTCGTTGTACTGGGCAAGGGAATCTGCATCACCCAGGTACAACGAGCCATCGACCTGGGGCACCATGACTGTCCCAAGCTCCGGCAGAGTCGGCTCGGCCAGGGTGAACGCGGTGCCGTACGGCACCGGGCCGTCGAACGGCAGCACCTGCACCGTCACATTGGGACAGCGTGAGACCTCGATCAGCTTCAGCAACTGGTCGCGCATGACCTCGCGGTTGCCCAACGATGTGCGGAGAGCCGCCTCATGAGTGATCACATGCAGTTGCGGAGCCCCCTCCTCAGTGAGCACTTTCTGTCGCCGCATGCGGAAGTCAATGGCGATGTCTTGCCACGCAGGGGAGCCTTGCCCGTACCCGTCGCGGTGGATGACGGCCGCGTACTCCCGCGTCTGCAAGAGACCGGGGATGAACAACGGTTCGTAGGCGTCAAGACGATTCGCGCTCGCCTCAAGCTCTGCAAAGTCCAGATGGGGAGTCGGCAGATCGTGGCGGTACGTACTCCACCACCCCTTACCGGTGGCCTGCGCCATTTCCACCAGCGCCTCAACGTATTCCTCACGCACACCACTTGCCGCCCCGGCGAGCGCGCGCAGCCGCTCCGGCGACAGGTTGGTACGCCCCGTCTCGACGTTGCTGATATGTGACTGGTGCATGCCCATCACCTCGGCGCTCTCGCCGACATTCAGACCCGCACGTTCGCGCAGCTTTCGAACTTCCGCACCAAAGCGGCGCTGGCGATAAGTGGGGTTGGCCCTCAGACCCACGGACACCTCCCTCGATCCACGGAGCAGTATTGCGCAACTCCCACTTTCAGCGATCGAGTTGTGAATTTACAACTGATCCCGCTACCTTGAGTGTGGCTTCAGTCACAGACTGCACTCACCTGGAGGCTGCCATGCGCACGCCCAATGAGCCCCTCAAGCCCCCCGAGCTTCCCAACCCCCACGAACCCTGGTCCTACGGTCTGTTCATCCCGCACGACCCCCGGGCGGTCGGGATCGTCAGGGCGACGGTTCGGGCCATTCTCAAAGCCGCGCGGCTCCACTGCGTCGTCGACACCGCCGAGTTGCTGGTCTCCGAGCTGGCGACCAACGCGTACCGCTACAGCAAGACCGACGCGTACGTCAGCGTCGACTGGGTTCCGCATGATCTGCACGTGGCCGTGTGGGACACCGGTACGGGCCTGCCGCAGCGGCATGCGCCCACCCGTGAGGACGAACACGGGCGAGGGCTGGGGCTCGTGCAGACGTGTGCGGATGCCTGGGGCGTGCAGAGCCACGAGAGCGACCCCGCGTCGCCCGGCAAAGCGGTGTGGTTCATTCTCCGGACGTAGGCGACGTGAACGGCCTGGCGAAAGGAACTGACGCCGCCCTCGCCACGATCTCGATCTCGTCGCCCAGTGCCCACTCCGCCACCCGCGAAGCCGTCGCCGCGGGGACGGCATCACTGCCGGGGCCAGCCGGGATGTCGTACGTGGCGTGCGCGTCGTGGGGAAGCACCACCCGGTAGTCGCGTTCCAGGGCCGCGCGTGCTGTCGCCAGGACGCACATCTCGGACATCACGCCGCAGACGGCCAGCGACCGCACCCCCTCCCTCGCCAGCAGATCCCCGAGGTTCGTCCCCTCGAAGCCGTCGTCCTCCTCCTTGCGGATCACGGTCTCCCGCGCGCCGGCCTCCACCGGAAGATGCAGTTCCCAGCCCGGCGTGCCCGGTTCGTCCGCCGTGCCCGGAGCCCCGTCGTTCTGGAGGTGGACGACCAGCGCACCGGCCTCGCGGGCCCTCGTGACGAGGCTCTTGAGCTGTACGAGCAGTTCCGCTGCCGCCGGCACCGCCTCCTCGCCCGACATGAACGCCACCTGGGCGTCCACCACTATCAGCGCCTCCACCGGGCTCATCGCGTCTGCACCAGCAGCGTTCTCCGTCATACCCTCACCCTATTCACCGTTCGCCCCGTACGGCCGCGACCCCTCGCACACCGCCCACCGACGCGCAAGAGGTCGCCGTCCTCCCCCGACTCACCAATTCACCTCGCCCGTCGGCCTGTTCACGATCTCTACCACCGACAACAGCACCAGGCGGCGCACAGGACCCGCCCTACTCCGCTGACGTGCGCGCCGTGCTGTCGGCGCGCACGCGCTGGCTGAGGAAGAGAGCCGCGCGGTCCAGTGCCTCGTCCGCCTCGTCCAGTACGCCGGCGAACGCCTGGAACACGTGCGGCACATCGGCGGTGACGTCCAGGATGACGTCCACTCCGGCCGCCCTGGCGCGCGCGGCCAGGCGCGTGGAGTCGTCCAGCAGGATCTCGTTGGTGCCCGCCTGGAGCAGCAGCGGGGGGAAACCGGTCAGGTCGGCGAGGACGGCCGGGCTGAGCAGGGGCTGCCGCGGGTCGGCTCCGGCGAGGTACATGGCCCCGGTGCGTTCGACGGCCTGGCGGGTGAAGATCGGGTCGACGTCTTCCTTGGTGTCCATGCTCTCGCCCGTCCGGGTGGCGTCGAGGCCCGGGGAGAAGGCCACTATGGCAGCGGGCAGCGGAAGGCCCGCGTCGCGGGCGGCGAGGCAGGTGGTGACGGCGAGGCCGCCGCCGGCGGAGTCGCCGGCGAACGCGATGGCCGAGGGGCCTTCGCCGCCATCGAGGAGGGCGCGGTAAGCGCTCAGGGTGTCGTCGATCGCGGCGGGGAAAGGGTGCTCAGGGGCGAGCCGGTAGTCCACCGAGTACGCGGCGAAGCCGGTCTTGGCCGCCAAGTTCCCCGTCAGCGACAGGGCGGTTTCAGGAGAGCCGAACACCCAACCGCCGCCGTGGAAGTACAGGATCGTCCCGGCGCGGCGCCCGTTATCCGGTTCGACGTGCAGTGCGCGCCGGTCGCCGAGCGTCGTCCGCGTGACGCGGATGTCGTCCGGCACGATCATCTGGGCCATCAGCGCCTTGAATCCGGCTCGGAGCTCGTCCACCGACCGGGGGCCCTCGGGCCGCGGCTGTCGCAGAATCGCGTCGACCTTGGCGCGCTGTTCCTTGCTCATGGGTGCACTCCTGCCGTAAGTAGCTTCCGTTACACTATATGCCATGGAATATAAGACGACCGGCGGCGCAGCCGACCTCCCGGCCTTCTTCGCCGATCTCGTCCGCTGCGAGACGCGTCTGTACAACGCCCTCAACGACCGGCTCCGTGACCGGCACGGGATCGTCACCTCGCAGTTCGAGTTCCTGCGCCACCTGCGCGACCACCCCGGGTCCCGCGTGGCGGACCTCGCCGCCGAATTCGCCATCGGCATCGGCGCGACCAGCAAGGGCGTCGACCGTCTGGAAAAGCGGGGATGGGCCGTCCGGCAGCCGAATCCGGCCGATCGCCGGTCCTCACTGCTGGCCCTGACCGACGACGGCTCGCGGCTCGCCGACGCGGCGGAGGCGACCGTCGCCGAAGCGCTGGCCGAGCTGATCGGAGGCACGCTCGACGGTCCCTCAGGGGCGGCTGTCCTACTGGCCATCTCGCAGTTGCGCTCCGCGCTCGAACGCGACCAGATCGGCATGCCCACAGGCTGAGGGGGATATCGCCTCGGACCCGGCGGGCGGCGGCGCCCGGCCCGCACGGGTGGGGGGAGCGGCCCGCCGGAGGGCGGAAGAAGCGGCGCTACGAGCCGCCCGCCTCCCCATAAACCGACAGCCCGGTGCGCAAACGTGTGTGGGGCTCCCCGGATCGTAAATCCGGGAAACCCCACACACGTTGAGCGGCCTATGAGACGACCAATGCGATCCGACGCGCTACGCCGCGCCCACCACGTCCTTCTCCTCCGCGAAGTGGCACGCGGATTCGTGCGACGCCAGCGAGTCCGTGGTCGCGAACCGCTTCGGGATCGCGAGCAGCGGCTCCTCTTCCGCGCACCGGCCCTCCGCCTTCCAGCAGCGGGTGCGGAAGCGGCAGCCGGACGGCGGGTTGGCCGGGGACGGGACGTCGCCGGTGAGGATGATGCGCTCGCGGCCCTCGCGGGCATCCGGGTCCGGCACGGGCACGGCGGAGAGCAGCGCCTGCGTGTAGGGGTGCGTCGGGTGCTCGTAGATCTCCTGGTCGGTGCCGATCTCGGCCATCTTGCCGAGGTACATCACGCCGACGCGGTCGGAGATGTGCCGGACGATGGACAGGTCGTGCGCGATGAAGAGGTAGGAGAGGTTGAACTCGTCCTGGAGCTTCTCCATCAGGTTGATGACCTGCGCCTGTACGGACACGTCCAGCGCCGAGACGGGCTCGTCGCAGATGATGATCTCCGGGTTGAGCGCCAGACCGCGGGCGATGCCGATGCGCTGCCGCTGACCGCCGGAGAACTGGTGCGGGTACCGGTTGATGTACTCGGGGTTGAGCCCGACCACGTCCAGCAGGTCCTGCACCTTCTGACGGCGGCTGCCCTTCGGGGCGACCTCCGGGTGGATCTCGTACGGCTCCCCGATGATGTCGCCGACCGTCATCCGGGGGTTGAGCGAGGTGTACGGGTCCTGGAAGACCATCTGGATGTTGCGCCGCACCGCGTGCAGCGCGCGTCCGGACAGCTTGGTGATGTCCTGGCCCTTGTAGAAGACCTCGCCGGCGGTGGCCGTCTCCAGGGTCATCAGCAGCTTGGCGACCGTGGACTTGCCGCAGCCGGACTCGCCGACGATGCCCAGCGTCTCGCCCTGGTAGAGGTCGAAGGAGATCCCGTCGACCGCCTTGACCGCGCCGACCTGCCGCCGGAAGAGGATGCCCTGGGTCAGCGGGAAGTGCTTGACCAGATTCCGCACCTGGAGGATCGGCTCGCCGCGCTCGACCGGCGCGTCGAGAACGGCCTCCACCTCGGTGGTGGTGCTCGCGTCGCTCGCGACCACGTCGGAGACGCTCGGCGTCGAGTCGGCCACGGCCCCGTCGTTCTTCTTCATCTCAGCCATGGATCGTCTCCTTCCAGAAGTGGCACGCGCTGCCGCGGCCGGCCAGTTCCGCGCCGTCCCGCTCCGTCACCTGGTGCAGTACGGGCACGTCGGTACGGCAGACGTCCTGCGCCATGGTGCAGCGCGGGTTGAAGGCGCAGCCGGCCGGGATGTGCTGCAGGTTGGGCGGCAGCCCCTTGATCGCGAAGAGCTCCTGGCCCTTCTGGTCCAGACGCGGGATCGAGTCGAGCAGGCCGCGGGTGTACGGGTGCGCGGGCCGCTTGTACAGCTCGTGCACCGGCGCGGTCTCCACGATCCGGCCCGCGTACATCACCGCGATCTTGTCGGCGACGTCCGCGACCACGCCCAGGTCGTGGGTGATCAGGATCAGCCCCATGTTGAACTCGCGCTGAAGCTCCGCGAGCAGGTCCATGATCTGCGCCTGGACGGTCACGTCGAGGGCCGTGGTCGGCTCGTCCGCGATGATCAGGTCCGGTTCGAGCGCCAGCGCCATCGCGATCATGATGCGCTGGCGCATACCGCCGGAGAACTGGTGCGGATAGTCGTTCACGCGCGCCTTGGCGGCGGGGATGCGCACCCGGTCCATCAGCTCGATGGACTTGGCCTTGGCGTCCTTGCGGGACATGCCCTGGTGGACGCGGAACATCTCGCCGAGCTGGTAGCCGACGCTGAGCACCGGGTTGAGCGCGGAGAGCGCGTCCTGGAAGATCATCGCCATTTTGCGGCCGCGGATCTTACGCCGCTCCTCGTCCGACATGCGGAGCATGTCGTCGCCGCGGAAGAAGATCTCGCCCTGCGGGATCTTGCCGGGCGGCATGTCGAGGATGCCCATGATCGCCTGCGCGGTCACCGACTTGCCGGAGCCCGACTCGCCGAGGACGGCGAGCGTCTCACCGGCGGAGACGGAGTAGTTGACGCCGTTGATCGCCTTGACGACGCCGTCCCGCGTGTGGAACTCCACATGCAGATCGCGGACTTCGAGCAGCGGGGTGCCGTCGCCGGCGGTGGGCTCGGGGACGTTCGCGGGTGTTTCGATAGTGGTCACGTACGCCTCCCTCAGCGCAGCTTGGGGTCGAGGGCGTCGCGGACCGCGTCGCCGAGCATGATGAACGCCAGCACGGTCACGGTCAGGAAGCCCGCCGGGAAGAGGAGTACGTGCAGCGAGTTGCGGATCTGCGACGAGCCCATGGAGATGTCCGCGCCCCAGGAGATGCCGTTCTGGATGCCGATGCCCATGTACGACAGCGTCGCCTCGGCCGAGATGTACATGCCGAGCGCGATGGTCGCGACGACGATGACGGGCGCGATGGCGTTCGGCAGCACGTGCCTGAAGATGATGCGGCCGCTGCCGGCGCCGAGCGCCCGCGCCGCCTGCACGTAGTCCGCCTGCTTGACCGTGATCACCGAGCCGCGCATCACGCGCGCGACCTGCGTCCAGCCCAGCGCGCCGAGCGCCAGCGCCACGGTCCACGCCGTACGGCCGGCGAACGCCTGGAGCAGGACCAGCGAGCCGAGCAGGATCGGGATGCCGAAGAAAATGTCGGTCAGCCGCGAGAGCAGGGCGTCGACCCAGCCGCCGAAGTAGCCGGCGATGATGCCGATCAGACCGCCGAAGATCGTCACGAAGAGCGTGGCGAACACACCGACGGTCATCGAGGCGCGGGCGCCGTAGATCACGCGGGCGTAGATGCTGCGGCCCTGGCCGTCGTAGCCGAACCAGTCGGCCTCGAAGAAGTGGCCGAGCTTCGGCTTCTGCATGAAGTGGGCGAGGTCGCCCGGCTTCGGGTTCGCGCTGGTGAACAGGGACGGCGCGAGCGCGATGACGATCAGCAGCACGATGATGACGCCGGAGACGATGAAGACGGGCCGCCGCCGCAGGTCCTGCCAGGCGTTCGCCCACAGGCTCTTGGCCTGGTCCTTCTTGGGCTCCGGCGGCTGCGGGCCGCCGCTCTTCAGGCGCGCTGCCTCGTCCGCCTTGGCGTAGTTCCCGGACGAGTTCCCGAGGCTCGGGCTCGTGATGCCACTGGTGTCAGACATAGCGAATCCTCGGGTCCAGAACGGCGTAGAGCAGGTCGACCAGCAAGCTGGCGACGAGGTAGACGACGACCAGGAACGTGACGAGGCCGACCACAAGAGGGCCGTCGGCTTGGAGGACTGCCCTGTAGAGCGTATTGCCGATTCCCTGGACGTTGAAGATGCCTTCCGTCACGATGGCGCCGCCCATGAGCGCGCCCAAGTCGGTGCCGAGGAAGGTGACCACGGGGATGAGCGAGTTGCGCATGAGGTGGATGCCGACCACGCGGCGCTTGGGCATGCCCTTGGCGATGGCGGTGCGGATGTAGTCCGCGCGGATGTTCTCCGCGATGCTCGTCCGGGTCAGTCTCGATACGTACGCGAGGGAGACCGACGCGAGCACGATGCCGGGCAGCAGCAGCTGACTCAGGTCGTTCGAGTCGTTGACCGTCGGATCGACCAGGTGCAGTTCGTTGCCGAGCACCGACTGGGCGACATAGCCGAGCACGAAGACCGGAATGGCGATCACCACGAGGGTGACGACGAGGACCAGCTGGTCGATGAGCTTGCCGCGCTTGAGGCCGGCGAGCATGCCGAGACCGATGCCGACCACGATCTCGATGGCGAACGCCACGAGCGCGAGCCGGATGGTCACGGGGATGGCATCCGTCAGGATGTCCGTCACGTCACGCTGGCTGAAGCTCATGCCGAGGTCGCCCTGGACCAGGTTGGTCAGGTACGTCCAGTACTGCTCCAGCAGTGACTTGTCCAAGCCGAACTGGTGCTTGAGCTGGACGACGGTGGCGGGGTCCGCGGCCTTGTCGCCGAACAGCGCCTTCACGGGGTCGCCGGGCAGCGCGTACACCATCAAGAAGATGATCAATGTGGTGCCGATGAACACCGGGATCATCTGGAGCAGGCGTCGAAGGATATAACGCCCCATCGTTCCTCCAATGCGATCGGCGCGGCTGCCGCCGACCCCCCTGTCTGTCCTTGAGGAGAGTCGACGGCAGCCGCGCGATCTGTCTGACCGCTAACGGCGGCGTTCGCGCATCGCCGCGCGGTTGGCCGGTCGGACTTACTTCTTGAGAACCTCGACCTGCGTCCAGACCGGCTGGCCGATCCAGTCGTAGGTCACGTTCTTGACATGCGTCGAGTAGCCGGCATTGGACTTGTAGTACCAGAGCGGGATCTGCGGCATGTCCTTCTCAAGGATCTTCTCCGCGTCGCCGTACAGCTTCGCCGACTCCTCGGGCGTCGCGGCCTTGTCGGCCTTCTCCACCGCCGCGTCGAACTCCTTGCTGCTGTAGCCGGAGTCGTTGGAGGCCGCTCCAGTGCGGAAGACGTCCGAGAGGAAGCTCGCGATGTGCGGGTAGTCCGCCTGCCAGCCGGTGCGGTACATGTCGCCGGCCTTGAGCTTCTTGTCCGTGATCAGGTCACGGGCGGTCTTGAAGTCCGGCTTCGGGTTGCCCTCGCAGGCGATGCCCGTGGCCTGGGTGATGGAGTTGCACACCGCGTCGACCCAGCTCTGGTGCCCGCCGTCGCTGTTGTACAGCAGGCTGATCTTGTTGCCGGGGACGCCGCCGCCGTCCTTGATGTACTGCTTGGCCTTGGCGGGGTTGAACTTGAAGAGGTCGCTGTCGTTCTTCTCGTAGCCGACGGTGCCGGGCGCGACGAAGCCGGTCGAGGGCTCGCGGGAGCCCTGGAGGACCTTCTCGCCGATGCTCTTGCGGTCGATGGCCATCGACAGACCCTGGCGGACCTTGGCCTTGTCGACGCCCTTCCAGGCGTCGTCGTACATCGCGAAGCCGATGTTGACGGTGCCGGCCATCGGCTGGTCGATCGCGCGGTCGCCGAGGTCCTGCTTGTACTTGCTGAGGTCGGTCGGGTCGACCTGGTCCAGCGTGTCGAGGTTGTTGGACAGGATGTCCTGGTAGGCGGCCTCGGGCTTCGGGTAGATCTTGAAGACGACGCCGCCGTTCTTGGCCTTGTCGTCACCCTTGTAGTTCTCGTACCGCTTCATCGTGACCTTGACGTTGTGGTCCCAGCTCACGAACTGGTACGGGCCGTTGCCGACCGGCTTCTGACCAAAGCCCTTCGGGTCCTTGAAGAACGCCTTGGGGAGCGGGGAGAGCGCCGCGTAGCCCAGCTTGTACTGGAAGTACGAGACCGGCCGCGTCAGCTCGATGGTGAAGGTCTTGTCGTCCTTCACCTGCAGACCCGACATCTTGTCGCTCTTCGGGTCGCCGCTGGTCGGGTGGACCTCGTCGTAGCCCTTGATGTCCGCGAACCAGGAGCTGTTGATCTGGGCGTTCTTGGTGTTCGCGCCCCAGTTCCAGGCGTCGACGAACGAGCTCGCGGTCACCGGCTCGCCGTTGTGGAACGTCCAGCCGGGCTTCAGCGTGACGGTGAAGTGCTGGGAGTCCTTGGTCTCGATCTTGTCGGCGACCGCCATCTTCAGCTTGCCGGTCTTCGGGTCGAACTCGGTGAGACCCCGGAAGAGGTTGTCCAGCATGCGGCCGCCGCCGACCTCATTGGCGTTGGCGGGCTGCAACGGGCGCTGCGGCTCGTTGCTCTGGTAGCTGAAGACGCCGTTCGGGTCCACCGCGCCGCCGGCGCTGCTGTCCTTGCTGCTGCCGCCGCAAGCCGTCGCGGTAAGCGCCACGGCTATCGCACCTGCGACCCAGGCTGCGCTCTTTGCACCGCGCATGGGTTTGCCTCCTCAGGAGTCCACTGTCGATATGAAACGGGCTCCCTAAGCAATGGCTGACACCCCTGACAGCCGCGCTACGAGAGCCCCGAGTGTGCTCGTGAGTCGGCGCTCCCCACAGCGCGTGACCCATTGACCCGAGCTCAATGGAGCCAACTATTAAGTACGGGCGGCCCGTAAACCACACTTAAAGGGTCTCGCTTTGGTCACATCAGTTACGCGCGAAGACCCGATATCCGGACAAACACATCACAGACAGACAACCGCGAAACGGACTGTTAGCACTCCATTCGGACAGTGATCGCCGATATCCGAACACACGTACTTCATAATTCCCTTGCGCGACGAACTCATGATCGGGTGTCACGCCGACGGCCCGGCACCCCGCTCGATGCGGAATGCCGGGCCGTCGGCACGTACCGGCGTGAACCGGCTGCGAAGCGTCAGCGGTCGGCGCGAGAAGCGTCGACGCTTGGCGCTTGGCGCTTGGCGCTTGGCGCTTGGCGCGGAAAACGTCAGCGCTTGGCGCGCGAGGCGGCGCGGCCGCGCTCCTTCTGGTCGAGGACGACCTTGCGGATACGGACGGTCTCCGGGGTCACCTCGATGCACTCGTCCTCGCGGCAGAACTCCAGGGACTGCTCCAGCGAGAGCTTGCGCGGCGGCACCACGTTCTCGGTGGTGTCCGCGGACGCGGCGCGCATGTTGGTGAGCTTCTTCTCCTTGGTGATGTTCACGTCCATGTCGTCGGAGCGCGAGTTCTCACCGATGATCATGCCCTCGTAGACCTCGGTGGTCGGCTCGACGAAGATCACGCCGCGCTCCTGGAGGTTGATCATCGCGAACGGCGTCACGACGCCCGCCCGGTCCGCCACCAGCGAGCCGTTGTTACGGGTCCGCAGGTCGCCGAACCACGGCTCGTGGCCCTCGAAGATGGAGTGCGCGATGCCGGTGCCGCGGGTGTCCGTGAGGAACTCCGTGCGGAAGCCGATCAGACCGCGGGCGGGGACCACGAACTCCATGCGGACCCAGCCGGAGCCGTGGTTCGTCATGGTCTCCATGCGGCCCTTGCGGGTGGCCATCAGCTGCGTGATCGCGCCGAGGTATTCCTCGGGGCAGTCGATGGTCATGCGCTCGGTCGGCTCGTGGATCTTGCCGTTGATCTCCTTGGTGACCACCTGCGGCTTGCCGACGGTCAGCTCGAAGCCCTCCCGGCGCATCGTCTCGACCAGGATGGCCAGCGCCAGCTCACCGCGGCCCTGCACCTCCCAGGCGTCGGGGCGCTCGGTGTCCAGGACGTTCAGCGACACATTGCCGATGAGCTCCTTGTCGAGGCGGTCCTTGACCATGCGGGCGGTGACCTTGTGGCCCTTGCCGCCCTTGCCGACCAGCGGCGAGGTGTTGGTGCCGATGGTCATGGAGATCGCGGGCTCGTCGACCGTGATGAGCGGCAGCGCGATGGGGTTCTCGGGGTCGGCCAGCGTCTCGCCGATCATGATGTCCGGGATGCCCGCGACCGCGCAGATGTCGCCCGGGCCCGCCACCTCGGCCGGCTTGCGGGTGAGCGCCTCGGTCATCAGCAGCTCGGTGATCTTGACGCCCTGGATCGAGCCGTCGCGCTTCATCCACGCGACCTGCTGGCCCTTGCGCAGCTCGCCCTGCTCGACGCGGCAGAGCGCGATGCGGCCGAGGAAGTTGTCGGCGTCCAGGTTGGTGACGTGGGCCTGGAGCGGCGCGCCCTCGTCGTACTCCGGGGCCGGGACGGTGCCCAGGATGGTGGAGAAGAACGGCTCCAGGGAGTCGCTGTCCGCCGGGACCGTGCCGTTCTCGGGCTTGGTCAGCGAGGCGATGCCGTCGCGTGCGCAGGCGTAGACGATCGGGAACTCGATCTGGTCCTCGTCCGCGTCCAGGTCCAGGAAGAGGTCGTACGTCTCGTTGACGACCTCGTCGATCCGGGAGTCCGGGCGGTCCGTCTTGTTGATGCAGAGGATGACCGGCAGCTTGGCGTCCAGCGCCTTGCGCAGCACGAAGCGGGTCTGCGGCAGCGGGCCCTCGGAGGCGTCCACCAGCAGGACGACCGCGTCCACCATGGACAGGCCGCGCTCGACCTCGCCGCCGAAGTCGGCGTGGCCGGGGGTGTCGATGATGTTGATGGTGATCACGTCGCCGCCACCCTTGGGGTGGTACTTCACGGCGGTGTTCTTCGCGAGAATGGTGATGCCCTTCTCGCGCTCAAGGTCGTTCGAGTCCATCATGCGTTCGTCGAGGTGCTGATGGGCCGCGAATGCGCCGGCCTGCTTCAGCATGGCGTCGACGAGGGTCGTCTTGCCGTGGTCGACGTGGGCGACGATGGCTACGTTACGAATGTCGTGGCGCGTGGGCATACTTGCGGCGCTTCTCCCGGAATCGTGGGTGGCTCCGCGTACGGTCCGGTACGCGTGCCTGCCGGGCAGATCACGCCACGGCCTCACCCCATGGTACGTGGCTGTGGCGACTTAGGCCGCCCCAGCCCGTACGCACCGGCTCTGGCCTGCGGTTATGCCGATCGCCGTGACCTTTCGCACACCTCGTGTCTCATTTGCGGAAGCCGATGTCCTGATATCGGGGAGTGGCGAGGCCGAAGGCCCCGGCGTTGGCGATCTCCGACTTGGCGGCGATCAGCTCGGGGCGCTGGTAGAGCGGGATCGAGCCGGCCGCCGCCCAGATACGGGCGTCCGCGCGCTCGACGAGGTCCCGCGAGGCACCGGCGTCCAGCTCGGCCGCGGCCTGGTCGAAGAGCTGGTCGATCTGGTCGGTGCCGACCCTGGTGTAGTTCTGCTCGACGAGCAGCGAGCCGTCCGGGGCGGGCTGCGGCTTGGCGAAGATGGGGCGGGCGTCGGTCGCCGGGTAGGCGGTGGCGGGCCAGGAGTACAGCGCCAGGTCGTAGCCGCCCGAGGCGATGTGGTCCTTGAAGTAGCTGTCGTCGGCGACCTTGGTGATCTCCGTGCGCACCCCGATCGCGTCCAGGTCGCGGGCGATGCGGTCGCCGACGGCGCGCAGCGGCTCGGCGGCGGCGCCGCGCGGCAGGACGAAGCGGAGGGCCAGCTTCTGGCCGTTCTTCATGCGGACCGGAGCGGCGACGGCCTTGCTGCGCCCGGCGCCGGCGTCCTCGGCGGCCTCGGCGGCCTCGGGGTCCTTGGGGTCCTTGGGGCCGTGGGCGCCGTCGGGCCCCTTGGAGCCTTCGGGCCCCGAGCCGCCATCCACCTGGTCCTTGCCGCTGTCGGCCTTGGTGTCGGTGCCGATGTCGGCGTCCCCGCCGGCCTTCTTCGGCGCGATCGGGCCGCCGTGCGACTGCCAGCCCGCGTCGGCGAGCAGGGCCTGCGCCGCCTGCGCGTCCACGCCGCCGACCGCGCCGCTGTGGTCCTCGTACCCCTGCTGGCCCGCCATCAGCAGATGGCTGCCGAGCGGCTTCGCGGGCAGCCCCAGCGGGCCGAGCACGCCGGCGGCGAGCTCCTTGCGGTCGATGGCGCGGGCGACGGCCCGCCGCACCCGCTCGTCGGCGAGCGGCCCGGACGCGCCGTTGAGCGCCAGCTGGGTGTAGGCGGGCTCCAGGGACTTGCGGACGGTGTACGAGCGCAGCGCCGTCGCGCGGGCCGCGGTCCGGGCGGTCGCCGCGCGCTCGGCCTGCGCGGCGGCCGCGGCCTTCTCGCGCGCCTCCGGCGTGCCGTGCGCCTCGGCCCAGGCCCGCATCGCGGCCGCCGCCGCGCGCCCGCCCGTACCGTCGCCGGGCGATCCGGCGGCGCCCTTGCGGCCGCGCTCGGCGGGCTTGTGGGCGGCGTTGATGTTCGCGGCGGTGGCCGGGTCGACGGCCGCGAGGTCGATCGTGTCCGCGGTCAGGGCGGCGGGCCGCCGCTCGCGCGGCACGGCCCGCAGCACGAGCTTGTCGAGCTTGGCGCGGTCGCCCCACCACTTCGGGTTGCGGGCGAGGGTCAGGGTGCCCGCGCCGGTGTCGCGGCCCGCGACCTCGAAGGGGCCGGCCGTGGCCTTGAGGTCCTTGCGGGCGCTGTCGTTGAAGGCGTCCGGGGAGCCCATCACGCTCTGCGGGTAGAGCGGTGTGAAGAGCCCGGCCCAGTCGGCGTACGGCCGGGCAAAGGTGACCTTGACCTCGTGCGGTTTCGCGCCCGGCTCGACCTTCTCGATCCGGTCGTAGCCGGCGTTGCGGGCCGTCCAGTACCCGTGGTCCTTGCCGCTCAGCGCCTTCCACTGGGCCGCGAAGTCGGCGGCGCCGAGGGCGCGGCCGTCGCTCCAGACGGCTTTCGGGTTGAGCTTGTAGACGACGATCTGCTTGGGCTCGCGCTCGACGGTCTCCGCGCTCCGCAGGTAGTCGGGGTTGCGCCGGGGCCGGCCGCGCTGGTCGAGGGTGAAGAGGGCGGGCAGTACGGCCCCGGCGACGCGCTCGGTGCCGGCGTCGGCGTCGGCCTGGAAGGCGTTGAGGGTGCCGGGGAGCTCGTCCACGGCCCAGCGCAGGGCGCCCCGGTCGGCTACGGCGGCGCGGGCGGTGCGCGCCACGTCCATCGGGGCCGGGGGCGCGGCGGCGGCGCCCCCGCCCGAGCCGCAGCCGGCCAGTGCGGGCAGCGGGAGCAGCGCGCCGGCCGTCAGCAGCGCGGCGCGGCGGCGCCGGCGGGCCCGGCGGAGGGGTCCGGTGCGGGGTGCGGTGCCTCTCGGGACGCCGTCGTGGGACATGGCTGGTACCTCCGGGGCTCGCCCGCCCGGCCTCCTGCGACGCGGCCGGGTTGGTTCGTTCACTGGCTGGCTGGTGCGGCGCCGGGTCCCCGGCCCCGGCTGGGGCCCGGGGGCCCGGACGTATGCGGCACATTCGGCTTAATGTGCCGCTGATCACATGTACTGCCAGCCACTGAAGGCGACGGTCCGGGCGAAGGCGCGCCGACACGGCGGGGCGGGGCGGCAAGCCACCCGGCTGGACGAACAGTGCGGGTCCGCACAGAAGTGCGAGGAACGGACGGCCGGGGACGCGGAGGGCCACGGCCTGGGGGCGCGCGGTGGGGCGCGCGAGGCGCTGACGGTTCGCGACGACACGCCGCGCCCCCGCCCCGCGCCCGTAGAACCGGCGCCACCTGGGCTCGGACCGGCCAGGAAGATCGGCGCGCGGCGTCCCGAACGCGCCGGTGCGAAGCCGGGATCGGGACCGCTCTCTTCCCCTTGAGGGGTGTGACGCGCAACACTCGCAGTCGCATGAGCGTCGCCACCCGCCAGCGCGGAGGTGTGAGCAAGTCATGTCCCTGAACGATGAGTTGACCGCTGTACAGCGCTGCCTCGACGATCTCGTACGGTCCGTGGTCCGGCTGGAGCAGCGGGTCGGCAGCGGCGATCTGGAGATCAGGCGCGTCCGCACCGACGCCGACCATCTGCGCGAGAGCGTCGCCCTGCTGCGCGAGAGCACCCCGCCGGAGCGGCCGAAACCCGCGATGGTGCCGATCCCCGACGCCCCGTACGACAGCTCGCTGTGGGCGGACGCCGAGGACGAGGGGCTCGGATCGCGCGACCGCAGGGCCCCCTAAAGGGGCGGCGAGCCCGTACGCCGACCTCCACCCCACTCCTTCCGGAGTTCCCTTTGACCACTGGTACCGACCCCGAAGTCACGCCCGGCGATATGACCGCGCGCGGCGTCCACCACGCGTCGCGCGCCGCCATCCCGGCCCGCCATCTGCGCACGGACCGCTGGTGGCTGGCGCCCGCCGTCACCGCGGCCGGGCTGCTCGTCTTCGTCGTCTACTCGACCTGGCGGGCCTTCGCCGGTGACGACTACTACGCGGCGCCCTATGTGTCCCCGTTCTACTCGCCCTGCGTCGCGGAGAACTGCGTGCCCATGAAGGGCGGCGCGGACTGGGAGATCTTCGGCGCGTGGTGGGGCCTGTCCCCCGCCCTGCTGATCCTGATCTTCCCGCTGGGCTTCCGGCTGACCTGCTACTACTACCGCAAGGCGTACTACCGCAGCTTCTGGGCGTCACCGCCCGCCTGCGCGGTGGCCGAGCCGCACAAGAAGTACGGCGGCGAGACCCGGTTCCCGCTGATCCTCCAGAACGTCCACCGCTACTTCTTCTACTTCGCGGTGATCGTCGCGCTGATCCTGACCTACGACACCGCACTCGGCTTCCGCGACGAGCGCGGCGAGTGGGGCCATATGGGTCTGGGCACCCTCGTGCTGCTCGCCAATATCACGCTGATCTGGGCGTACACGCTCTCCTGCCACTCCTGCCGGCACATCGTCGGCGGCCGGCTCAAGCACTTCTCCAAGCATCCGGTGCGCTACCGGCTGTGGAGCTGGACAGGGAAGCTGAACAGCCGTCACATGCTGCTGGCCTGGGCGTCGTTGGTGAGCGTGATGGCGGCCGACCTCTATGTGTACCTGGTGGCGAGCGGCGTATTCGACGATCCGAGGTTCTTCTGATGGGGCGCAGCTGATGACGCACGAGGAACGGCAGAGCTGGGACGTGGTCGTGGTCGGCGCGGGCGGCGCCGGGCTGCGGGCCGCGATCGAGGCGCGCGAACAGGGCATGCGGTGTGCGGTGATCTGCAAGTCCCTGTTCGGCAAGGCCCATACGGTGATGGCCGAGGGCGGCATCGCCGCCAGCATGGGCAACGTCAACGAGGGCGACAACTGGCAGGTGCACTTCCGCGACACGATGCGCGGCGGGAAGTTCCTCAACCAGTGGCGGATGGCGGAGCTGCACGCGCGCGAGGCGCCCGACCGGGTGTGGGAGCTGGAGACCTGGGGCGCGCTCTTCGACCGGACGGCCGACGGGCGAATATCCCAGCGCAACTTCGGCGGGCACGAGTACCCGCGCCTCGCGCACGTGGGAGACCGTACGGGCCTGGAGCTGATCCGCACCCTCCAGCAGAAGATCGTCAGCCTTCAGCAGGAGGACTTCCGCGAGTTCGGCGACTACGAGGCGCGGCTGAAGGTCTTCCAGGAGTGCACGGTCACCCGCGTCCTCAAGGAGGGCGAGCGGGTCGCCGGCGTCTTCGGGTACGAGCGCGAGTCGGGCCGCTTCTTCGTCATCGAGTCGCCGGCGGTGGTGCTGGCCACCGGCGGCATCGGCAAGTCCTTCAAGGTGACGTCCAACTCCTGGGAGTACACGGGCGACGGGCACGCGCTGGCGCTGCTCGCGGGGGCCCCGCTCATCAACATGGAGTTCGTGCAGTTCCACCCGACCGGCATGATCTGGCCGCCGTCCGTGAAGGGCATACTCGTCACCGAGTCGGTGCGCGGCGACGGCGGAGTGCTGCGCAACAGCGAGGGCGAGCGGTTCATGTTCGGGTACGTCCCGGACGTGTTCAAGGAGAAGTACGCGCAGTCGGAGGACGAGGGCGACCGCTGGTACGAGGACCCCGACCACAATCGCCGCCCGCCCGAGCTGCTCCCTCGCGACGAGGTGGCCCGCGCCATCAACTCCGAGGTCAAGGCCGGCCGCGGCACCGCGCACGGCGGTGTCTTCCTCGACGTCTCCACGCGCATGCCGGCCGAGGTCATCAAGCGCCGGCTGCCGTCCATGCACCACCAGTTCAAGGAGCTGGCGGACGTCGACATCACCGCCGAGGCGATGGAGGTCGGCCCCACCTGCCACTACGTGATGGGCGGCGTGGACGTCGACCCCGACACCGCCGCGGCGGCCGGCGTGCCCGGCCTCTTCGCGGCGGGCGAGGTCGCCGGCGGCATGCACGGCTCCAACCGGCTCGGCGGCAACTCCCTCTCCGACCTGCTGGTCTTCGGCCGCCGCGCCGGGCTGTACGCGGCCCAGTACACGGCCTCGCTGGCCGCCGGGGAGCGGCCCGTGCCGACCAACGCGGACGTCGACGCGGCGGCTGCCGAGGCGCTGCGCCCGTTCAGCGCCGAGGGCGGCCCCGGCCCCCGCGCGGGAGGCCCGGCCGAGAACCCGTACACCCTGCACCAGGAGCTCCAGCAGGCCATGAACGACCTGGTGGGCATCATCCGCAAGGCCCCGGAGATGCGGGAGGCGCTGCACCGGCTCGCCAATCTGCGGGGGCGGGCGCGGCGTACGGGCGTCGAGGGGCACCGGCAGTTCAATCCGGGCTGGCACCTGTCGATCGACCTGCGGAACATGCTGCTGGTCAGCGAGTGCGTGGCGCGCGCGGCCCTGGAGCGCACGGAGAGCCGGGGCGGGCACACCCGCGACGACCATCCGGAGATGGACCGGCGGTGGCGGCGGGCCAATCTGGTCTGCCGGCTCGCCGTCGGCCAGGAGGGCGCCGAAGGGGCCGAGTCGGCGGCCGCGGACCCGGCGCTCGGCCAGATCGCCCTGGAGCGCCGCGAGTCGCCGCCCATCCGGCCCGATCTGCTCGCCCTCTTCGAGCGGGACGAACTGGCGAAGTACCTGACGGACGAGGAGCTGACGCCGTGAGCTACCAGGCCCACTTCAAGGTGTGGAGGGGTGATGCGGTCGGCGGGGGCCTCAAGGACTTCGAGATCGCCGTCAACGAGGGCGAGGTGGTCCTCGACATCATCCACCGCCTCCAGGCCACCCAGGCGCCCGACCTGGCCGTCCGGTGGAACTGCAAGGCGGGCAAGTGCGGCTCGTGCAGCGCCGAGATCAACGGCCGGCCGCGGCTGCTGTGCATGACGCGGATGTCGGTGTTCACCCCGGACGAGACGGTGACCGTGACGCCGCTGCGCGCCTTCCCGGTCGTACGGGACCTGGTGACGGACGTGTCCTTCAACTACGCGAAGGCGCGCGAGGTCCCGGCGTTCGTGCCGCCCGCGGACCTGAAGGCGGGCGAGTACCGGATGCGCCAGGAGGACGTGGGGCGCTCGCAGGAGTTCCGCAAGTGCATCGAGTGCTTCCTGTGCCAGGACACCTGCCACGTGGTGCGCGACCACGAGGAGAACAAGACCTCCTTCGCGGGCCCCCGCTTCCTGATGCGCGTCGCCGAGCTGGACATGCACCCGCTGGACGCGGCGGACGAGACGGGCATCGACCGCAAGCGGAGCGCCCAGGAGGAGCACGGCCTGGGGTACTGCAACATCACGAAGTGCTGCACGGAGGTCTGCCCCGAGCACATCAAGATCACCGACAACGCGCTGATACCGCTGAAGGAGCGGGCGGCGGACCGCAAGTACGACCCGCTGGTCTGGCTGGGGAACAAGATCCGCCGCCGGGGGGAGTGAGGGGGGCAGGCTTGGTGGGGAGCCGGGGCCCGCTGAGGCAGGCACTCGCCGGTGGGCGGGGGCTCGCTGCTGGGCGGCGTTGCCTGCCGGGCCGGGCTCACTGGCGGGCCGGGCTCACTGCTGGACAGCGCTCGCTGCCGCGCCGAGCTCGCCGGCCGTCGGCGCGGCCCGGCGGAACCGGATGCCTCATGACGCGGTACGGGCTTCCGCGCGGACCCGGCGAACGCTCCCGGGCACCGCTACCGGCCAGCCCTCCGCGACCGGTCGCGGAGCAGCCGGAACGGTCATACGCTCCCAAATGTGACGCGGCTTCTGAGGCGGTACGGATCGGGGGCACCCGGCTGGGCCGCGGTGTGCGCCCTCCTGACGCTGTGCGTCCTGCTCCTCCCGGCCCCCGCGCGCGCCGACGGCCCCCTGGACCTGGCGCGCACCGGCCGGATCACCGACACCGTCGGCGCGCTCGGCGACCGGCGCGAGGAGGTGGCCACGGCCCTCGAACGGCTGCGCCGCGAGGCGCGGGTGCAGCTCTTCGTCACCTACGTGCGGGACTTCTCCGGCCGCGCGGGCCACGACTGGGCCGACGCCACCGCCGACCGCAACGGCCTCGGCCCCCGCGACCTGGTCCTGGCCATCGCCACCCATGACCGCCGCTACGCCGTCTCGGCCGCCGACGACTCCGGCTTCCGCCACAGCCAGCTCACCCGCGTCGCCACCGCCGCCATCGAACCCGCGCTCCGGGCGCACGCCTGGGCCGACGCGGCGATCGGCGCCGCCGCCGGGTACCAGGCGGTGCTCAAGGGGCAGCCCGTACGCACCCCCGCCCTCGCCCCCGGCGCGGACGACCCGGGCGGGGACGCGCTCGTACCGGGCGGGCGCGGCGTGTGGCTGCCCGCCGTCGTCGTGATGGGCTCCTGCGCGCTCGGCGGCTACCTCCTGGCCCGGCGCGGCCGCCGCACCCGGGACCGCCGCGCCGCCGCCCCGGCCCCCGCCCTCGCCGGATTCGCCCGTCTGGCGCAGCCGCTCACCCCGCTGACCGCGCTGGACGCCGAAGCGGCGCGGATACTCGTGGAGACGGACGACGCCATCCGTACGAGCGAGGAGGAACTGGACTTCGCCGTCGACCAGTTCGGCCGGCGGGCGGCGCTGCCGTTCGCGGAGGCCGTGGCGTACGCCCGGGGGGAGGTCGCGCGCGCCTTCCGGCTGCGGCAGCGGCTCGACGACGCGCCGAACCAGGACGCCGACACCCGCCGGTACACGCTCGACGAGATCCTCTCCCGCTGCACCAGCGCCAACCGGCGGCTCGACGCGGAGTCCGACGCGTTCGACCGGCTCCGCGCGCTCAAGGAGAACGCGCCCCACCTGCTCGCCCGGGCCGAGGCCGCCGCCGAGGCGCTGGAGCCGCGCATCGGCACCGCCGAGGACGCCCTGACCGAACTGGCCCGGGGGTGCACCGCGCCCGCGCTGGCGCCCGTGGCCCAGCACCCGGCCGAGGCCCGCGACCGCCTCGCCTTCGCGGCGGCGGGGCTGGCGCAGGCCCGCCGGTCCCTCGCCGAGAACGACCCCGCGGGCGCCGCCCCCGCCATCCGCGCCGCCGAGGGCGCCCTCGCCCAGGCCCGTACGCTCACCACCGCCGTGCTGCGCCACGCGCACAACGTGATCCGCGCCGGAAAGCGGCTGCGCGCGCTCCTGCCCGAGACGGAGGCCGCCCTGGCGCGGGCCCGTGCCCTGCTGGCCGACCGGAGCGGCCTGCGCGCCGGGTCCATCGGCGCCGAGCGGGCGAGCGAGCTGTGCGCCCGTATCGCCCGTACGGAGCACGCGCTGGCCCAGGCCGCACGGGACATGGCGGGCGGCCGGTACGACCCGCTCACCGCGCTCCAGCGGGTCGAGGACGCGGGGGCCGGGCTGGACGAGCTGCTCGACGAGGAGGGGGCGCGCGAGCGGCGCGTCTGGGCGCTGGGCGCGCGCGCCCTGCTCGCGGCGCGCGGCGACGTGGCCGCCGCGCGGGACTTCGTGTGCACGCACCGGGGCGCGATCGGCAGCCGGGCCCGTACCCGCCTGGCGGAGGCCGAGCGCCATCTGACGCGAGCCGAGGAGGCGGCCGACGCCACGGACGACGCGGCCGACGCCCGGCTGCTGGCGGCGGCCCGGTTGGCGGACGCGCTGGCCCGGCAGGCGCGCGAGCTGGCCGAACGGGACGTCAGGAGCTACGCCGACCAGAGCGCGCACGCCGGTCCGTACGCGCCGCAGTCCCCGCACCCCGCCGGGGCGATCGGCGGGGCGCTGCTGGGCGGCATCATCCTGGGCGGCCTGCTCCCCGCCACGTTCGGCGGCGGGGGCACACGGGGCCGGCTGGCGGAGTGATCTGCTCCGGTATGCCCGTCAGTACAGGTATGCCCGTCAGTACAGGCTGAGCAGCGCCTCCACCGCGTCCACGCCCGCGGAGTCGCCGTCCGGGAGGGCGAGTTCGAACCAGACCGTCTTGCCGTGCGGAGTGCGGCGGCTGCCCCAGGCGGCGCTGAGCAGGCCGACGAGCTGGAGGCCGCGGCCGCCCTCGTCGGTGTCGCGGGCCCGGCGCCGCCGGGGCTGCACGAGTCCGCCGTCCCAGACCTCGCAGACCAGGGTGCGGTCGAGCAGCAGCCGGAGCCGTATCTCGCCCTCCCCGTACCGCAGGGCGTTCGTCACCAACTCGCTGACCAGCAACTCCGCCGTGTCCACGAGGTTCTCCAGGCCCCAGCCCGTCAGCTGCTCGCGCGCCAGCTCGCGGGCGCGGGCGACCGAGCGCGGCTCCGGCGGCAGGTGCCAGTCCCCCACCGACTCGGCGGGCAGCCCCTGCACCCGCGCCATGAGCAGCGCGATGTCGTCCTCGCCGTGGTGGGTGTCGAGCGCGCCGAGCACGTGGTCGCAGACGTCCTCCAGCACGGACGAGGGGTCCGTGAGCGCCTCCCGGAAGGCGCGCAGCCCGTCGTCGAGCGACTGGTCGCGGGACTCGACCAGACCGTCGGTGTAGAGCGCCAGCAGCGCGCCGTCCGGCAGGTCGACCTCGGTCTCCTCGAACGGCTCGCCGCCGACGCCGAGCGGCATGCCCGGCGGCACGTCCAGCAGCAGGGCGGGCTCGCCCGGTTCGACGAGCACGGGCGGCAGATGCCCGGCGTTGGCGAACGTCGCCCGCCGCGTCACCGGGTCGTACACGGCGTACACGCAGGTCGCCAGGTACACCTCGGAGAGGTCGGCGTCCTTGCCGCTGCCGCGCGCCGAACGCGACGAGGACTGCTTGCCGCCGGGCGTGCCGAGGCCGTGCGCGACCTCGTCGAGCGCGGAGAGCACCTCGGCGGGCTCCAGATCGAGCAGGGCCAGCGTCCGTACGGCCGTCCGGAGTTCGCCCATGGCGACGGCGGCGCGCAGGCCGCGGCCCATGACGTCGCCGACGACGATGGCCGTCCGGTGGCCGGGCAGCTCTATGACGTCGAACCAGTCGCCGCCGACCTCGGTGGCGGTGTTGCCCGGCAGATAGCGGCAGGCGATCTCGATGCCGGCGGCCTCCGGGTCGCCGGGCGGCAGCAGGCTGCGCTGGAGGATCAGCGCGCGCTCGTGCTCGCGGCGGTAGAGGCGGGCGTTGTCCATGCAGACGGCGGCGCGCGCCGCGAGCTCCACGGCGAGCGCCGTGTCCCGCTCGCCGAACGGCTCGCTGCCCTTCGTACGGGCGAACTGCGCGAGCCCGACGACGGTGTCGCGCGCCACCATCGGCACCACCAGCGTCGACTGGACCACCGCCCCCAGCTCGGGACTCTCGTCGGCCTCCCGGCCGGGCACCACCTTGGGATGCGCGGTGCGCAGCGCCACCGCGCAGGGTGAATGGAAGGGGAAACGATGCACCTCGCCCACCTGGATGGGTTTCGTCTCCCCGTCGTCGGACCCGATCGGCGCGCCGGAGACGGCGCTGGCGAAGGCGACACGGCGCAGCTCGGCGCTGCCGTCGGCAAGCCCCGGCGGCGCCTCGTCGCCGACGAGCAGCCCCTGGTAGAGGTCGACGGTGGCCAGGTCGCAGAACTGCGGCACGGCGACGTCGAGGAGCTCGCGGGCGGTGGTCTCCAGGTCGAGCGAGTTGCCTATCCGCGCGCCGGCCTCGTTGAGGAGCGCGAGGTTGCGCCGTACGCCCGCGGCCTCGCGCTCGGCGCGGCGGCGGCCGGTCACGTCGCTGGCGAGCGCCGCCACCCCGATCGGCCGCCCGCTGCCGCTGTGCAGCCGGTACAGCGATACGGACCAGCGGCGCCGCTCCGTACGGCCGGGCGCCGGCCCGACGAGCTGGAGATCGGACACCGGCTTCCCGGAGTCGAGGACTTGGCGCAGCGCGGCGGTGAGCCGGTCGGCCTCGGCGCGGGGCAGGAAGTCGTGCGGGGTGCGGCCGCGGTGCCAGTCGGCGGGGCGGCCGAAAGCCTGCGCGAAGGATTCGTTGACGCGCACCAGGGTGAGATCGGTGCCGAAGAAGAAGAAGCCGAGGGGAGATTGTCCGAAAACGGCCTGCGAAGCGGCGAGGTCGGTCTCGATGCCGCGCAGGGCCCGTACGTCGACGACGATACAGAGCGCGGCGCGTTCGCCGCGCTCGTTCTCGGTGGGCATCAGGAAGATCTCGGCGAGGCCGGTCTGCCCGTCGGCGGCGCGGTAGGGGACGAGGGCGACCCGCTCGTGCCCGTCGAGGCCGCGCTCTCCGAGGAAGTCGGGGAGGGGGGAGGACGGCTGGTCGCGGGGGCCCGGATCCGGGGCCCCGGCGGCCTCTCCAGCACTCTCCGCCTCTCCCGTATCTCCCGCTTCCGCGGAACGCGGCGGCTCGCGCAGCAGGAAGACGTCTCCCGGGTCCTTGCCCACGGCGTCCCGCGCCGGCACGCCGAACAGCTCGGCCGCCCGTTCGCTCCACTGCTCGATCCGGCCGTCCGCTCCTAGCGAGAACGAGGCGACCCGGATGTAGTCGTAGAGCGAGCCCGGAAGGCTGCTCTGCCACAACACCGCGGCATCTGTTCCCTGCGGCGTACCCGTGGTTCCCGCTGGCATTTCGCTCACGTGCCCGTCCCCTCCGGCCTCTCGTGCTCGCACCGGCATCAGAAGGCCGAGTATCCAGCACCGCGGCCATCCGGAACACGGCCTTCACGATCACAGCACGATCTCAACCCGCGCCGTAGGACTCCTAACCAGGCAAGGTCAGCTCGAACCACACGGTTTTTCCGGTCTTGCCTCGCCGGGTTCCCCAGCGACGCGAAGCGCATGCCACCAATTGGAGACCGCGTCCGCCCTCGTCCTCCGGCCGGGCGACGCGCTCACGCGGCGGATCGGACAGCGGATCGGAGACCTCGACGAGGAGGATGGCCTCGTCGGGCTGGGGGCGGCGGGAGTACATCCGGACGCCGATGGGCCCGCTGGCGTGCCGCAGGGAGTTGGTGACCAGCTCGCTGACCAGCAGGACCGTGACATCTCCGACCGACTCCAGCCCCCACTCGGCGAGGGTGTCGCGCACCAGGGTGCGCGCGGTGCGCACGGCACCGGCCTCGGCGGGGAAGCTCCACTCCGCGAACCCGGGCGTCCACGCCAGGGGCACTGCGCTCTCGCTCACGCCGACCACGTCCCAGACCTCTCGCAGGCCCCGCCGGTTTGCCCGACTTCGGGGAAGTTAATCAGCACATACCCGGTATAGGGCAATTGCTACCTTCTGCCCCGGAACTCGGTGGCACGATTGGCGTATCGGCGCAGTTCGGCGCCGCACGACGCGGCCCGGCAAAGCGCGTCATGACCCGTCACCACGCACCATCGCCCGTCAACACACGCCATCACCCGTCAACACGCGACGTGCGCGACATACACGGCATGCACGACATACACGCCATCGCACGACATCACATCATCGTGCGAGGGGGCAGCAGAGCGGCATCTGACGGCGCATCGTCCACGCCCGCGGCACGCGCCGCTGCGACCGCTGCCGCCGCGTCACCCCGTGAGCCGGCGGACCGCCTCCGCGACGGCGGGGCGGTCCTGGTCGAGCCAGGGGACGTCATGGACCTCGGCGGGGCCGAGCCAGCGGAGTTCGTCGTGGTCCTGGAGCGGACGCGGTTCACCCGCGAGGAGCTTCGCCGTCCAGACGTGGAGCACGTACGGCGGGCGCAGCGGCCATTCGCCGGGAATGCGTTCCAGCGGCTCGACGTCCACGCCCAGTTCCTCGCGCAGTTCGCGTACGAGCGCCTGCTCGGGCGTCTCGCCGGGCTCGACCTTCCCGCCGGGCAGCTCCCAGCGCCCCGCCAGCTCCGGCGGGGCGCTGCGCCGGGCGGCGAGCAGCCGCCCCTGGTCGAGCACCGCTCCGCCAACCACTACACGCGCCGTCGTCATGGACGGAGCCTACAAAGCCGAGGCCGTGGGAGGCCCGCCGCCTCCCCATGCGCGCTAGGAGACCGCGCGGCCGACCCGTTCGACTATGTAGAGCCGCTCCTGCCCGTACACCCCGAGCCGGTCGATGACCTGCTCGGCCTCCGACCTGGTGGCGTAGCGGCCGACGCGGTAGCGGTTGCCGTTGTCGTCCTGACGGACGACCAGCCAGGGCAGAGTCGTATCGCCGTCGCTCATAGCCCCGCCCTCCCGTCGCGGCGTACTCCGGCGTACGCCCCTCGACACCTCATGACGAAACCGCAATCCGCATATGCCCGAGCCTACGCCCGACCTTTACTCAGCGGATACAGCAATTCACGAAGAGGCATTCATCCGGCCACCGGAAGCGGCGTCTTCGACGCCCTCCCGCTCGGCTTCGGCGGCCTCGGCGGCCTCCGCCTCGGCCATCTCCTGCTCGACCGCGACGAGGGATGGGTTGCGCCACGCGCTGCGCACGCCCCACACGTAGAAGACGAGACCGATCAGGACGACGGTGACGATGTCCCAGCCCTCGGCCAGATACCCCTGGCCGCCGAAGTCGGTGCCGCCGGCCCAGGAGACGCAGGCCATGACGACGAGGTAGGCCACCATCCAGGCGCCCGCCTTGAGATGCGGCTTCAGCTCGGCCCACGGCTTGCGCAGCTCGTACCAGGCCCAGACCGGCAGGCCGACGGCCATGATCAGGATGACCTTGCCGGTGAGCGGCCAGCGGCCCCAGTAGAGCACCAGCGAGCCGAAGACCATCGCGATGGGCGCGAGGACCGGCATGATGCGCAGCTTGACCGGACGCTTGAGCCCCGGCGCGAGACGGCGCAGCGACATCACGGCGACGGGGCCGGTGATGTAGGAGATGACGGTCGCGACCGACACGATCTCGGCCAGCGAGCCCCAGCCGCGGAAGACGGCCAGGAAGAGGAAGGCGACGACGAGGTTGAGCACGAGGGCCGGGCGCGGGACGCCGGTCTTCGGGTCGACCTTGCCGAAGATGCCCGGCAGGTGGCCGTTCTCCTGCACGCCGTGGATCATGCGCGAGGTGGTGGCCGCGTAGATCATGCCCGTACCGGACGGGGAGATGAAGGCGTCCGCGTAGAGCAGCATCGCCAGCCAGTTCAGGCCCCAGGCCAGGGACAGGTCGGCGAGCGGGGAGTTGTACGAGAGGTGCGCCCAGCTGCCCGCGTCGCTCAGGTCGGCGGCGGGGACGGCCATCAGGAAGGCGATCTGGAGCGCGACGTAGATCACGAGCGCGATGACGATCGAGCCGATGACGGCCTTGGGCAGCGACTTGCCGGGGTTGCGGGCCTCGCCCGCCATGTTCAGCGGGGACTGGAAGCCGTTGTACGCCCAGACGATGCCGGAGACGGCGACGGCGGTGAAGACCGCGCTCCAGCCGTTCGGCGTGAATCCGCCGTTGTCCTTGACGTTGCTGGTGTCGAAGTGCGCCAGCATCAGCGCGCTCGCGGTCAGGATCGGGACGACGACCTTGAAGACGGTGATCGCGTTGTTCGTCTTGGCGAACAGTGTGATCGCGAACCAGTTGAGGAAGAAGTAGAAGACCAGCAGGACGCTGGCGAGCGCGACGCCGCTGCCGGTCAGCTCCTTGCCGTTGTAGAGACCCGCGGCCCAGGAGAAGTCCCAGGAGCTCATGTACTGGACGGAGGCGGTCGCCTCCCCGGGTATGACGGAGACGATGGCGATCCAGTTGGCCCAGGCCGCGAGGTACCCGGCGAGCGAGCCGTGCGAGTACTGCCCGTACCGGACCATGCCGCCGGCCTTCGGGAACATCGAGCCGAGCTCGGTATAGGTCAGCGCGATGGTCAGCGCGACCGCGGCGCCGATGACCCAGGCCAGGATCGCGGCGGGCCCGGCGATGGCGGCGGCCCGCTCGGCGCCGAAGAGCCAGCCGGAGCCGATGATCGACCCGAGACCGACGGCCGTCAGGGCCACCGGTCCGAGCGTACGGCGGTAATTCGAGTGGGAACCCTGCTCGGTACTCAAGCCCCGGATCTCCTTTTCTTCGTTCTCCCCCACGGCAGGACGCAAACCGCGCCATCCTATGAGCGATCACGCCGAGAAAAATCCACAGCAGGGCCCTGACCTGGGCGTATGTGAGGTTTGCAACACCGTGGACGCCGTCGCCGTACCGGCCCAAAACGGGTGGTAGCGGCACGCTTCAGCGGCTTGGTGCAGACCTGTTACGGAGCGGGCTGAAGGACCCACGAGAAGCCACTTGACCTGCGAGGACGACAAGAAGAGGGGAAGACGGACAAGCCGGGCGAAGCCAGAGCGGCGATGTCCGATAACCGCCTGCGGAAACCCGGCGAAACGCGATGGAACCGCCCCGTCGAGGGGCTACTTGACCGGCAGGTGGTAGGAGACGCGGTACCGCTCGGCCAGGACCACCACGTCGGCGGTCTCGACGGGGCAGCCGCCGGCGAAGTACGTGCGGGAGACGACGAGTACGGAGTGCCCGGGGACGCCGCCGAGGGCGAGCGCCTCCTCGGCGAGTCCGGGCCGCGCGCCGACCTCTTCCACGACGTTGTCGACGACGAGATCGATGGCGGCCATCCGCTCGACCACACCGCGCCCGGCCAGCGGCCCCTCCTCCGGCAGCATCACGGGCGTACGCCCGGTGAGGGCGAGCGGCTCCCAGGAGGTGGAGAGCATGGCGGGCTCGCCGACGGCGCGGAAGAGGTAGTCGGTGCGCATGACGCGCTCGCCCGGCGCGATGCGCAGCCGACCGGCGACGGCGGCGTCGGCGGCCTCCTGCCCGCTGCGCGATTCCCAGGTGCCTTTGACGCGCTCGTCGGCCTGCTCCTGACGGAAGGGCGTGGAGTCGCCGAGCGCGCGGTAACCGCCACGGGAGAGCCGGCGCGGCACGGGCTGCTCGCGTACGTACGTACCGGAGCCGGAGCGGCCTTCGACGAGCCCCTCGGCCATCAGCACCTTGCGGGCTTCGAGGGCGACGGTGTCGGAGACTCCGTACTCCTCACGGATGCGGGCCTGCGAGGGGAGCCGGGTGTGCGGCGGCAACTCCCCGGCCACGATCTTCTGCCGAAGATCCCCGGCGACGCGGAGGTATGCGGGCTGGTCACCGAAGGCCACGTCCACTCCCAACAGCTTGACAGTCCGCAACAGCTTGGCAACCGTCGGTTGTGAGTCGCAACTTAAGGCCAAGGATTCACTAGATGTAGTGAATTGCAGCTCAGGGAGGCGTAATCCGGGGTTGGGGCGATCACTGGCGGGCGGGTGGGGCGGGCCACCCCACCGACCGTCCCGCCCCACCACACACCCAGAGGCAAAAATAGAAACGGCACCCGCAAAAGCCAGCGCAATAACGCGGGCAAGCCCAGCAACAGCAAACACGTTGTGGCTCATGGCGTGAATTCGAAACTGATTGTCGGCCATGACCGACCGGAACCCACCGGAACCTACCGGCGCCAACCGGAGACGTTTCAACCTTCAGGGTCGAATAATTCGACCGACGCCCTTCGGCTGAAAGTACCTGTTTCGCGAAACCTGCTTTCCTCCTACGGTGAGCGGGGTCGGAAAGACCAACATCCCGTCTCTGGCTGGAGGCTCAGTGGCACCGATCATTGAACCCGGAACGTACGCCATCAAGAATGCCGCGTATGACGACCGGGTCATCGATGTGAGTGGGAGCGACAAGCGGCCCAACACGCCTATTATTGGTTACCCCTACCACAAGGGGGAGAACCAGCAGTGGGAGCTTGAGTCGGTCAACCAGGCCAACGAGTACATCATCAAGAGCAAGCTGGGCGACATCTACCTGAACCTGGGCGTCACCCGGCAGTACCCGCCCTCGATCGCCGTTCAGTTCACCTACGTGCTGTGGTCGATCGAGCCTGCGGGCGCCGGCCTGTACCGGATCCACTTCCCGTATCAGGACGGGGTCGTCGACCTCGCCACCGGTCAGCAGAGCACCCAGCTGACCCTCCCCGCCTGGGCCGGGGAACAGCACCAGAAGTGGATCTTCGAGAAGGTCTGACAGGCGATGTAAGAGTGGGTGCGCCGATTTCCCGATCGGCGCACCCGCGCCACCCGATGAACAACAGAGACCCAAAAGGAAAACCCCCGCCCAAACAGAGGGACGGGGGTAATTTTCCGCGCGCGAGCCGCATATCAATGGCAGCTCCTTACAACTCAGCCACCGCTCTTCCGACGGAAAGAACGCTGCGTGCTCGCGGGTCCATGAGCCCCATGAATCTTCGAAGAACTGACCCCCGAACCCCCCGAAGCCCCCTCCCCATGTGCCCCCCGCTTACGCTCCAGCGCCTCCCGGAACTTCCGCTTCATCTCATCTTCAGGCTCGTCCTGAGCAGGTCCGTCTGCGGCCATGGGCTCCTCCTGAACTCGATGCTCCCCCAGAGCCTCGCACGTTTTTCCCACCCCAGCCTCTGATTTTTCCGCCGCAACCGGGCTCACCGGAGCGCTCCGCCCGGGTTGTACACACATGCGAAGGGCACTGGCTCAGCGCGACACCAGCCCGCCAGAGAGCCGCCGCGGCTCACCGCGACCCGCCGGCGCTCCATCGTCAGTACTGGTAGCGAGCGGCAAGGATGACGACCTCTTCACCGAAGACCAGATAGACGAGCCGATGCTCGTCATCGATCCGCCAACCATCGGAGATGCCTCGGACAGCAGCCGATCGTGCCTCTCCGACTCGGCTTCGTACCGCTCGACGCACACGATCACGCCGCCACGAGCCGGACGCGATCGCCGCAGAGCTTGACCATGTCGTCGATGTCGGAGGTCAACATGACCACAGGGCGGTGCTGCCGCAACGCGGCCTCGGCGACCGCCGCGTCGATCGCGTACTTGTGCCCGTGCAAGCCGACGCCCGCCAGCAGTTCGGAGGCTGCCCTCGCCTCCTCGTCGCCCACCGGGACCACGCGCAGTCCGGAGAGCACCCATTTCAGGCGAGACTTGTTCGTACGGGCGTGGGCGGCCTCGATGATGGTGAGCGCACTGATCACGACCTCCATGCCGCGCGAGCGCGCCTCAGCGACCAGAGCCACCACCTGCTCATCGTCGGCGAGCAGCTTCGAAAGCCCCTCGCTGTCGAGGATCAGCGTCCCTTCATGGTTCAGCTTGCGGCGGGCCACTCGGCCTCCTCGGCGAACACCTCGTCGAAGACCTGCCGTGCCCGCTGACGAGCCTGCTCGGAGACCGGCCCCTTGCGGCCTTCGTAGTCCGCCAGGTACTCGTCAAGGACCTGTCCACGCAGCTCGCGCTCGACCGCCTCGGCGATAAACGCGGAGAACTCCCGCTTACCCACCCGCGCCCGGATCGCCTCCGCCGTTCCTTCCGGCAACGACAGGCTCACCCGCGTCGCCGGCCCTTCCCCGATGCCGTACGTCGTCTCGCCCATGCACCGAGTGTGTCAAACGAGTAGGAAAACTGCCACGGCCACCCCGGCACGGGAAAAGCAAAGGGCCCGACTCCGAAGAGTCGGACCCACCTGACCTGCACATTTGCCAGTTCAGCGACGTGGTGTTTGGTCACCCACTACACATTGAAGCGGAATCCGTAGCACAGGGCTCCCACCTGCGGAAACGCGGTACTGAAAGTGGCCATCCAGCACGACACAACGCCATCCATCCCAGGCCTTATGTACACATGGCACACTCGGTACACTTGAGCGCATGACGCTGCCGCTACCCATAGAGTCCATCCGCGACGTACGTGCGCACCTGGCCGAGGTCGTGGAGCGTGCCGACCGGGACGACGTACCTACCGTCATCACCCGGCGCGGCAAGCAGGTCGCCGCCGTGGTGTCCATCGAGGTGCTGCACAAGTACCAGGAATGGGAAGAGCGCGAGATCAACCGGATCATCGACGAGCGTCTGGCCGACTCGGCCCCCGGCATCCCGATCGAGGACATCATGCGGGAGACGCTGGCGCGCAGTGAGTAAGTACCGCACCCTCTTCCACCCCGAGGCTCAGGCCGAGCTTCGCAAAGTGCCACGAGAGATGGCTCTCCGCATCCTGGCCAAGCTGGCCGAGCTGGAGAGCGACCCGACGGGGTTCAACACCACATCCCTCGTCTCCCAGCCCGACCGCCGCCGCCTACGAGTAGGCGACTACCGAGTGATCTACACAATCGAAAACGGCGAGTTGGTGGTGTGGGCCGTACACGTCGGGCGCCGCTCCACCGTCTACGGCACATGAAGCGATGAAGGGGCCGGGCTCGCGAGAGCCTGACCCCTTCTGACCCGCATGTTCGCCGCATCGACGGCGTGAAGTTGCGTCACCCGCTCACACGTTGAAGCGGAACTCCACCACATCCCCGTCCTGCATCACATACTCCTTGCCCTCCATGCGCGCCTTGCCCTTCGAGCGGGCCTCCGCGACCGAGCCCGTTTCGACCAGGTCGTCGAAGGAGATGACCTCGGCCTTGATGAAGCCCTTCTGGAAGTCGGTGTGGATGACTCCGGCGGCTTCGGGGGCCGTGGCGCCCTGGGGGATGGTCCAGGCTCGGGATTCCTTGGGGCCTGCGGTGAGGTAGGTCTGGAGGCCGAGGGTGCGGAAGCCTACGTGGGCGAGGGTGGCGAGGCCGGGTTCTTCCTGGCCTACGGACTGGAGGAGCTCCAGGGCCTCCTCGTCGTCGAGCTCGGCGAGGTCCGCCTCCAGCTTGGCGTTGAGGAAGATGGCCTCGGCGGGGGCGACCAGGGCGCGCTGCTGGGCCTTGAAGGCGTCGTCCGTCAGCTCGTCCTCGTCGACATTGAAGACGTAGAGGAAGGGCTTGGTGGTCAGGAGGTGCAGGTCGTGGAGGAGCTCCGTGCGCTCCGAGCCCTGGACGATGCCCTGGGAGAAGAGGGTGTCGCCCTTCTCCAGGATCTCCTTGGCCTCCTCGACCGCCTTGACCTTCGGCGCGATGTCCTTCTTGATCCGCGACTCCTTCTGGAGGCGGGGAAGGACCTTCTCGATCGTCTGGAGGTCCGCGAGGATCAGCTCGGTGTTGATGGTCTCGATGTCGTCCTTCGGGGAGACCTTGCCGTCCACGTGGACGACGTTCTCGTCCTTGAAGGCGCGGATGACCTGGCAGATCGCGTCGGACTCGCGGATGTTCGCGAGGAACTTGTTGCCCAGGCCCTCGCCCTCCGAGGCGCCGCGCACGATGCCGGCGATGTCGACGAAGTCGACCGTCGCGGGGAGGACCTTCTGGGAGCTGAAGACCTCGGCGAGCTTGGTGAGGCGCGGGTCGGGGACGCCGACGACGCCGACGTTGGGCTCGATGGTGGCGAACGGGTAGTTGGCCGCCAGCACGTCGTTCTTGGTCAGGGCGTTGAAAAGGGTCGACTTGCCGACATTCGGCAGGCCGACGATTCCGATCGTGAGCGACACTTGGCGACTTCCCGTAGCGAGAATGTGTAAAGGGACCGGCCCCCGCGGGGCCGGTCAACCAGTCTACGGGCCCGCGCCGCGACCCCGCCCCGGGCGGGTTATCGGTCGAACGGATAGCCAAGGTGGCCCAAACAGCGTGTCCAACGCCTGATTCTTCCCACTTTTCGCCCTACGTTGGTGAAGTGGAGCAACCCAGCACGCGTACCCCCAGCCGCAGCGACCGCCGCGCGTCCGCCGTGCCGCGCCCCGCCGCACCCGCGGCACCGGGGCCGGCAGGGCCGACGGGCGCCGACGAATCCGGTGGTGAGAACTCGACCGTCTACCGCGCGCAGTCCCGGCGGCCACCGCCGCCGGTCGCCGCGGTCGCCGCCGCGCTGTCCCGGCTGCCCGGCCCGCGCCTGACGGCGCTCGGCAGCGGGCTGCTCGCCGCGCTCGCGATGCTGCTGGTCGGCTTCCTCGACTCCCTGCTGCTGGACGGCGCGCCCGCCGTGTACGGGGTGTTCTTCATGCTGGCCGCCGCCGCCTGCGCGCTGTGGGTACGCCCCGCCGACCTGGTGATCGCGCCGGTCGGCGTCCCGATCGCGTTCGCCGTGGGCATCGTCGCGATCGGCGACGACACGGGCGGCACCGGCGGCCGGATCATGAGCGTGGTCACCGCGCTCGCCGTGCACGCCGGGTGGCTCTACGCGGGCACGGTACTGGCCGTGCTGATCGTGTTCGTACGCAGGGCGGCGCTGGTCAGCCGGCGGCAGCGGGATCGGCAGCAGGGCCGTCGGAACCCGCGTCAGCCGCGGCAACAGCGGCGGCAGCCATCGCAGCCCCCACAATCCCCGCGCTGTTCTGCAGCTGAGCAGGCACGATCTCGGCCTTGACGCCCTTGATCAGCGGCAGGAACTTCTCCGCCTTGCGGCTGACCCCGCCGCCGAGCACGAACAGCTCCGGCGAGAAGAGCATCTCCACGTGCTCCAGGTACTTCTGCAGCCGGTGGGCCCAGTGGTGCCAGCTCAGGTCCTCCTCGTCCTTGGCCCGGGTCGAGGCGTGCGTCTCCGCGTCGCGGCCGTTCAGCTCCAGGTGGCCCAGCTCGGTGTTGGCGACCAGCTTGCCGTCGGTGAAGACCGCGCTGCCGATGCCCGTGCCGAGAGTGAGCACGATGACCGTGCCGTAGTGGTCGCGGCCCGCGCCGAAGTGCACCTCCGCGAGGCCCGCCGCGTCCGCGTCGTTCAGGAGCGTCACCGGGGCGCCGAGCCGCTCGCGCAGCGCCCCCTCCGCGTCGAGGCCGATCCAGCTCTTGTCGACATTGGCCGCCGACCGCGTCGTGCCGTCGACCACCACACCCGGGAACGTCGCGCCGACCGGGCCCGACCAGCCGAAGTGGTCCACGACCTCCTTGACGCCGTCGATGACCGCCTCAGGGGTGGCCGGGTGCGGGGTGAGCACCTTGTAGCGGTCGTCCGCCAGCTCTCCGCGCACCAGATCCACCGGGGCTCCCTTGATGCCCGACCCGCCGATGTCCACACCGAATACCTTCATGGACACGAGGCTAGGGCCGGACGGGCGTGATCACCCCTTGGACCCGTCGGAAAGGGACGCGGCCTCCGCGCGCAGATCGCGGCGGAGCTCCTTGGGCAGCGAGAACGTGATGCTCTCCTCCGCGGCCGTGACGATCTCCACGTCGCCGAAACCGCGCTCCGCGAGCCACTCCAGCACGCCCTCCACCAGGATCTCCGGCACGGACGCGCCCGAGGTCACACCGACCGTCGAGACGCCCTCCAGCCATGCCTCGTCGATCTCGGCGGCGAAGTCGACCAGGTGGGCGTCGCGGGCGCCGGCGCCCAGCGCCACCTCGACGAGGCGCACGGAGTTCGAGGAGTTCTTGGAGCCCACGACGATCACCAGGTCGGCGTCGGCGCCCATCTGCTTGACCGCCGTCTGGCGGTTCTGCGTGGCGTAGCAGATGTCGTCGCTGGGCGGCGAGATCAGCTTCGGGAAGCGGTCCTTGAGCGCGTCGACCGTCTCCATGGTCTCGTCGACGGACAGCGTGGTCTGGGAGAGCCAGACCACCCGGGACTCGTCGCGGACATGGACGTTCTTCACGTCCTCCGGCCCGTCGACCAGCGTGATGTGCTCGGGCGCCTCACCGCTCGTGCCGACGACCTCCTCGTGGCCCTCGTGGCCGATGAGCAGGATGTCGTAATCGTCGTCGGCGAACCGGACGGCTTCCTTGTGGACCTTGGTGACCAGCGGGCACGTGGCGTCGATGGTCGCCAGGTTGCGCCGCGCGGCCTCCTCGTGGACGACCGGGGCCACGCCGTGCGCGGAGAAGATCACGATGGCGTTCTCGGGCACCTCCTCCGTCTCGTCGACGAAGATCGCGCCCTTCTTCTCCAGGGTCTGCACGACGTATTTGTTGTGGACGATCTCCTTGCGCACATACACCGGCGCGCCGTACTGCTCCAGCGCCTTCTCGACGGCGATGACGGCACGGTCCACGCCCGCGCAGTATCCCCGGGGGGCGGCGAGCAGGACCTTGCGAGCTGTCGTAGCAGTCATGCCATCCATCGTACGGGCCTTGGCAGATGGCGCGGATCATCCTGTGGACAACCCCGGAGGCGCGCCTTCCGGCACGCCCCCACACACCCCGGCGCGTCTCGGGTACGGGCGTCCCGGCGCGCCCCGGATGCCCGGCGCGCCGCCTTGGCCGAAGCTGGGGCACGATCATCACCGACAAGGGACGATCAACGCCGATCACCACGAAACACCGGACCGACTAGGGGGCGCACCCCATGACCACCACGCCGACAGGCTCGACCGCACCGGCGGCCGAGGACGGTTCGCTCCGCCGGACGCTGTCCTTCCGGGACCTCGTCGTCTACGGACTGCTCTTCATCGCCCCCATGGCCCCGGTCGGCATCTTCGGGACGCTGGAGGCGAAGTCGCACGGCGCGATCGCCACCGTCTACATCGTCGCGACGGTCGCGATGGCCTTCACCGCGTACTCCTACGCGCAGATGGTGCGCGTCGCACCGCAGGCCGGCTCGGTCTTCACGTACGCGCGCGTGGGGCTCGGCGAGGGCGCCGGTTTCATCGCCGGATGGATGGCGATGCTCGACTACCTGCTGATCCCCGCCGTGGCCTACCTCTTCTCGGGGATCGCCATGCACGCCCTGGTGCCGTCCGTGCACCAGTGGGTGTGGACGGCCGTCGCGGTGGTCGTGACGACGCTGCTGAACCTGTGGGGCGTACGGGCCGCGGCCGTCGTCGGCGCGGCGGTCCTGGCGCTGGAGATCGTGGTGCTGGTGGTCTTCGTCGTCGCGGCGCTGTGGGAGCTGATCGCGCACGGCTCCCAGCGCGGCTGGGCGGTGCCGCTCACCGGTGAGGGCTCCTTCTCGATGACCGCGGTCCTCGCGGCCGTCTCCGTCGCGGTCCTCTCGTACCTGGGTTTCGACGCGATCGCCTCGTTCGCGGAGGAGGCCGCGGGCGGCTCCGCGCGGGTCGCGAAGGCCGTGATCACCTGCCTGGTCGTCGCGGGCGTCCTCTTCGCCGTGCAGACGTACCTGGCGGGGCTGCTGGCCCCGATGACGGCGGCCGAACTGGCGGCGAAGCCGGCCGAGCAGGGGGACGCGTTCTACGCCACGGTCGACTCGGCGGTCGGCGGCTGGCTGCACGACCTGGTCGCGGCCAGCAAGGCGATCGGCGCGGCCTTCGCGGCGCTCGCCGGGCAGGCGGCGGCCGGACGGCTGCTGTTCGCCATGGCCCGCGACCGGCGGTTGCCGGGCGCGATGTCGAAGGTGGACGCGGGCAGCGGCGTGCCGCGGCGCGCGCTGCTCGGCGCGGCCGTCGTGACGCTGATCGCGGCGGTGTGGGCGGCCCGCCGCGACGACGGCCTCGACCACCTGTCGTCGATCGTGAACGTCGGGGCGCTGACCGCCTTCGGCCTGCTGCACGCCTCGGTGATCGGCTGGTTCTGGATCCGCAAGCGGGCGCAGAGCCCGAGCCTGGTCGGCCATGTGCTCGTACCGCTGCTGGGCCTCGCGGTGGTGGTCGCGGTGATCGTCGAGGCGTCGGGCACGGCGCAGGTCGTGGGGGCCGTCTGGCTGGCGGTGGGCCTGGCGATTCTGGCGCTCCAATATCGGGGGCGTCGACGGGTTTGACGGCCTGATGCCCACTGATAGCGGCTGACTGCGGCATGGGTGCGTAGGGGGGCGGCTGCCGTGGCTTCGCCGGTGTCCGGCGGCAGCCGTCCGTTGTCAGTGGGCGCCGATAGCCTTGGGCGCATGGCTGTCAACACGTCCGCGGACGCGCCGATCCCCGTCGGCGAGGTGTCCCGGCTGATCGGCGGATGGATCGACCGGCTCGGGGCCGTATGGGTCGAGGGGCAGATCACGCAGTTGTCGCGGCGGCCGGGGGCCGGGGTGGTGTTCCTGACGCTGCGCGACCCGTCGTACGACATCTCCCTGACCGTCACGTGCTACCGCGCCGTCTTCGACAAGGTGGCCGACGTCATCTCGGAGGGCGCGCGCGTCGTCGTGCACGCCAAGCCCGAGTGGTACGCGCCGCGCGGTCAGCTCTCCCTGCGGGCCGCCGAGATCAAGCCGGTCGGGGTGGGCGAGCTGCTCGCGCGGCTGGAGCAGCTGAAGAAGTCGCTGGCCGCCGAGGGACTGTTCGCGGCCGACCGGAAGCGGCCGCTGCCGTTCCTGCCCCAGCTCATAGGGCTGGTCTGCGGGCGCGCCTCCGCCGCCGAGCGCGACGTGCTCGAAAACGCCCGGCTGCGCTGGCCCGCCGTCCGCTTCGAGGTCCGCAACGTCCCCGTACAGGGCGTGCACGCCGTCCCGCAGGTCATGGCCGCGGTCAAGGAGCTGGACGCGCTGCCGGAGGTGGACGTGATCGTCGTGGCGCGCGGCGGCGGCAGTGTGGAGGACCTGCTGCCGTTCTCCGACGAGCAGCTGGTACGGGCGGTGGCCGCGTGCCGTACGCCCGTGGTGTCCGCCATCGGGCACGAGCCCGACTCCCCGCTGCTCGACCTGGTCGCCGACCTGCGCGCCTCCACGCCCACCGACGCGGCGAAGAAGGTCGTACCGGACGTGGGCGAGGAGCAGGCCCGTATCCAGCAGCTGCGCGAGCGCGCGCTGCGCAGCGTCGGCGGGCTGCTGGACCGCGAGGAGCGGGGGCTGGCCTCGGCGCTGGCGCGGCCCGCGATCGAGCGTCCGCACCGCATGGTCGACGAGCGCGAGGAGCAGGTGGCGGCGGTGCTGGAGCGCGGGCGCCGCACGCTGGCGCACCTCCTGGACCGTGCCGACTCCGAGCTGACGCACACCCTGGCGCGGGTCGTGGCCCTCTCCCCCGCGGCGACGCTCCGGCGCGGTTACGCGGTGCTCCAGCACGAGGACGGTTCGGTGGTGCACTCCCCGGAGGACGTGGCGCCGGAGGAGGAGCTGCGGGCGCGGGTCGCGGACGGCGAGTTCGCGGTACGGGCCCTTGTCACACCCCCCGCTTAGGCTGGTTCCCATGGCGACGACGAGCGAGAAGACCGACGGCTCCACTCTCGGATACGAGCAGGCGCGGGACGAGTTGATCGACGTGGTGCGGCGCCTGGAGGCGGGCGGCACGACGCTGGAGGAGTCGCTGGCCCTGTGGGAGCGCGGCGAGGAGCTGGCGAAGGTCTGCCGCCGCTGGCTCGACGGGGCGCGGGCCCGGCTGGACGCCGCGCTGGCGCGGGAGTCCGGGGACGGCGAGGAGGACGGGGCCCAGGCCGCGAGTGACGAGGAAGCGGCCGCCTCCGAGGACTGAGCGGGCCGCCACGGCCGCATCCGTGCCGCATTCGTACGGACGTCACGGACCTCGCGGGCGTCACGGATCTCACGGACCTCGCGGATCTCGCGGGCGTCTCGGGCGACACGCCCGCACCTCAGCACGCCCTGATCCATGTGAGTCGGGGCACACCCACCCCCTTTTAGTTGAACATTAATCTACTGCGGGTACAGTGGTCTGTGCCAGCTCGAACCGTTGACGCAATAGAAGGTGTTCACCGCATGACTCTCGCCCTCGATGCCGCCGCCCAGGATCTGCTCTTCCGTGAGGCCCGCACCGCCAACACCTTCACCGATGAGCCGGTGACCGACGAGCAGATGCAGGCCGTCTACGACCTGGTGAAGTACGCGCCGACCGCGTTCAACCAGTCGCCGCTGCGCGTCGTGCTGGTCCGCTCCGAAGAGGCCCGCGAGCGTCTCGTGGCGCACATGGCCGAGGGCAACCAGCCCAAGACCCGCAAGGCTCCGCTGGTCGCGATCCTGGCCGCCGACAACGAGTTCCACGAGGAGCTTCCGGCGCTGTTCCCGCACTTCCCGCAGGCCAAGGACGTCTTCTTCGCCGAGCGCTCCTCCCGCGAGTCCGCCGCCGCGCTGAACGCCTCGCTGCAGGCCGCCTACTTCATCCTCGGCGTCCGCGCCGCCGGTCTCGCGGCCGGCCCGATGACGGGCTTCGACTTCGCGGGCGTCCAGAAGGAGTTCCTGGACGACGACCACACCCCGCTGATGGTCGTCAACATCGGCAAGCCCGGCGAGAACGCCTGGTTCCCGCGGTCGCCGCGCCTGGAGTACGACCAGGTCGTCAAGACCGTCTGAGACAGACGGAACGCCACCTGAAGAAACCGCCGAAGACGTCTGAGGTCGCCCGGCGGCAGTCGCCCCCGACATGCCCGGCCGACCGGCCGGGCCCGGGGGCCGCTCCGTCGGGCGGCACCCCCCTCAGACCTGCCGCTCCCCCCAGCGGCAGTCCGATGGCCGTCGCGTTCAGGTCGAGTCGCGCGCGTCCGGATTCGTGTCCGGCTTCGTCTTCTCGGCCTTGAGCGCGGCGGCCATCCGCGTGAGCTGCTCGTGCGGCGCGGTGCCCGTGACCACCGTGGTCACGCCGTTCTCCTCGCGCACCAGCGCGTCGTACTTCTCACCCTCGTAGCGGTCCCACGTCGCGCCGTCGACGCGCTCGGTCTTCCCGGTCTTCGCGGCCCGCTGGGTGACGTCGTCGATGAACGCCGCCGCCGGGCCGTTGCTCTGCTCGACCGCCACGTACTGCTTCTTCGGGTCGAGGAAGCCCAGGTGCCACGCCGCGCCTTCCTTGCCGCCCCCGTCGTACGAGACCGAGGTGGCCCGCCAGCCCTCCGGGAGGCCGACCGGGGCCGCCACCGCGTACGGGGCCGCGCGCCGCGCCGTGTCCAGTTCCACGCGGTAGCTGACCGCCTTGACGGGGTCGTTGCTCTCGTCGTGCGGGATGAACACGTAGCTGACCACCGCGACGGGAACGATCACCGCCAGCGACAGAATCATGTTCCGCACCGTCTGCTTCTTAGCGCTTCTGCCTGCCACCCGCCCATCGTCCCCCATACCCCTTCCGGTCGGGACACCGGCCCGGCCAACCAGCGCGGGCGACCGCCCCGGAGAAGGGCGCGGTTCCGGCCCGTATGCGAGCCATCGCGACAGGCGCGTACGCCGCTCGCCGTGGCGCTCATACGTAGGGCGCTCTGCTCACTATGGCAATCAACCGATAAAGTCATCGTCACCCTCACTTAACGGCCGTCGCCGTACAGAAAGGTGCGCTCCGTTGACCGAACATCATTTGCCGTCTCCCCTTGAGGTCAGCCCCGAGGCCCCGGACCGCAACCTCGCGCTTGAGCTCGTCCGGGTCACCGAGGCGGGCGCCATGGCCTCGGGCCGCTGGGTCGGCCGCGGCGACAAGAACGGCGCCGACGGCGCCGCCGTCAAGGCCATGCGCGCGCTCATCGGCACCGTCTCCATGAACGGCGTCGTCGTCATCGGAGAGGGCGAGAAGGACAACGCGCCCATGCTCTACAACGGCGAGCGCGTCGGCGACCTCACCGGTGCCGAGTGCGACGTGGCCGTGGACCCCGTGGACGGCACGACGCTGACCGCCAAGGGCATGGCCAACGCCGTGTCCGTGCTGGCCGTGGCCGAGCGCGGCACCATGTTCGACCCCTCCGCGGTCTTCTACATGGACAAACTCGTCACCGGCCCCGACGCCGCCGACTTCGTCGACATCAACGCGCCCGTCGGCGTCAACATCCGCCGGATCGCGAAGGCCAAGCGGTCCTCGCCCGAGGACGTCACGGTCGTGGTGCTCGACCGGCCGCGCCACGAGGGCATCGTCAAGGAGATCCGCGAGGCCGGCGCCCGGATCAAGTTCATCGCGGACGGCGACGTGGCCGGCGCGATCATGGCCGTCCGCGAGGGCACCGGCGTGGACCTGCTGCTCGGCGTCGGCGGCACGCCCGAGGGCATCATCACCGCCTGTGCCATCAAGTGCCTCGGCGGCACGATCCAGGCCAAGCTGTGGCCGAAGGACGACGCGGAGCGGCAGCGCGCCATCGACGCGGGGCACGACCTGGACCGGGTGCTCCAGACGGAGGACCTGGTCAGCGGCGAGAACGTGTTCTTCGTCGCCACCGGGATCACGGACGGCGATCTGCTGCGCGGGGTGCGGTACCGCGCGGAGACGGCGACCACCCAGTCGCTGGTGATGCGGTCCAAGTCGGGCACGATCCGGCAGATCGACTCCACGCACCGGCTCTCGAAACTGCGCGCGTACAGCCAGGTCGACTTCGAGCGCCCCAGCTGACCGGTCGACTGACCGGTCGACCGCCGTCGGCTCGCTTCACCCCCTGTACGGCCGCCCTGGCCCGTACGAGCACTCCCGGGTCACGCGGTCACGCCCGTACGGCGTCAGGCCCGTACGAGACGGCTCACGCCCGCACCGGTCGGCTCACGCCGGTACGCGAGACGGCTCACGTCCGTACAGCCCCGTGAGCACACGCCATTACGGGCCGGGCCCCGCCGGAAGCACCGGCGGGGCCCGGCCCGTAACGCGGCCGCCCGTTCAGCCGGCGGCGGCGACCCTGGTGGCACGCTGGAGCTCCGCCTCGCGGCGGCGCCTGCGGGCCAGCACGACGCGACGCTCGGCCGCGGTCAGCCCGCCCCACACCCCGTAGGGCTCGGGCTGCAGCAGTGCGTGTTCCCGGCACTCGACCATGACCGGGCAGCGCGCGCAGACCCGCTTGGCGGCCTCTTCGCGCGAGAGCCGGGCTGCCGTGGGCTCCTTGGACGGAGCGAAGAACAGCCCGGCCTCATCCCGGCGGCATACCGCCTCCGAGTGCCAGGGGCCGGCCTGATCCCGGGGATGAATCCGCTGGGATGGTACGGCGGCGTCCTGCAGGGGCTGATGCGGTTGCAGCACGGTCTACTCCTGACGACGGCTTGACCGATTGAGTCACCCTTGCCCGCCTCCCTGCGTACGACAACGCGCATCCCCAGTCCGTACGCGAGACGATGTGCACCAAGCCTTACCCGCTGTGCGTGCGCTTATGCACACCGTTGCCTTCGCGACCGCCGGCGAGTGCGCGGCGTGCGTTCCGGTTGTGCTCGATATGCGTTCGACGCGCCGTTGACGTGCGTTCAACGCTGGTGGGCAAGCCGTCCCGGCGAGTTCGGATCAATGGACCGGTGCTCGCCGGTCCGGTCATTTCCGCAGGTTCTTCAGGCGCTTGCCGCGCTTGGTCTTGGCCTCGGCGCCGCCGAAGACCGCGAATCCGGTGATCACGACGACCGGCGCGTCGGGGTCGGTCGCCTCCTGGCTGACGACGTCGAAGCCGCCGAAGACGCCTGTACCCGCGCAACGCACCGAGACGTTCTCGGGGACCTTGATCTCCACGCCGCCGAAGATCGCCGTGACGTTGATGACGATCTCCTGCTGATCGAAGACCGCCTCGGTCAGGTCGATCTCGACGCCGCCGAACACGGCGAAGGCGTTGGTGCGCCGCCCGACCCGCCAGCGGCCCTTGCGGGTCGCGCCGCCGAAGACGGCTATGAGGTTCTCGGCCGCGGCGTTGGTGCGGGAGTGCGGCGGCGGGTCGTAGGCGGCGCCCGCGGCCGGCTCCGGGCGGTCGGCGCGCCGGCCGGCGGCCGGCAGGTCGCGGACGATCGGCTCCAGTTCGCCGAGCGTCCTGGCGCCGTAGACCGAGCCGATCCGCTCGGCGTGCTCGTCGGCGGTGAGCCGCCCCTCCGCCAGGGCCTCGCGGAGGATGTCCGCGACCCTGTCGCGATCGGCGTCGGAGGCGCGGTACGCCGTAGCGCCCGCTGGTTCGGCCGTGGCCGCGGCCGGTGCCGCCGGCCGTCCCTCGGCCTCCTTCTGGAACCGGACCGCGGGCCCGTCCTGGGAGTGGGGCGCGGTCGGCCGCTCCGGCTGCTGGGGTCGCTTTTCGAGCGAAGACTCATCCACGGGCAACAGAGTAGCGAAACGCGATAGATCGCGACAGGCGAACATCGGAGCCCTACTGAGCCTTACCTCACAACCGTCCCCGTCCGGCCGGGTTCTACTCTGGTGGGCGCTGCCGAGGACGTCAGCAGTCGCAGTCTGCCGAGTGAGGAATGGCCGCAATGCCCCCTGTCCCTGAGTTCTCCTACACGGACCTGCTCCCCCTGGGTGAGGACGACACTCCGTACCGTCTCGTCACCTCGGAGGGCGTCTCCACCTTCGAGGCGGACGGCCGTACGTTCCTCAAGGTCGAGCCGGAGGCGCTGCGGAAGCTCGCCGCCGAGGCCATGCACGACATCTCGCACTATCTGCGCCCCGCCCACCTCGCGCAGCTGCGGCGCATCCTGGACGACCAGGAGGCCAGCGCCAACGACCGGTTCGTCGCGCTGGACCTGCTCAAGAACGCCAACATCGCGGCCGCCGGCGTGCTGCCGATGTGCCAGGACACCGGCACCGCGATCGTGATGGGCAAGCGCGGGCAGCACGTGCTGACCGAGGGCGGCGACGAGGAGGCCCTGAGCCGCGGCATCTTCGACGCGTACACGGAGCTGAATCTGCGCTACTCGCAGATGGCCCCGCTGACCATGTGGGACGAGAAGAACACCGGCACCAACCTGCCGGCCCAGATAGAGCTGTACGCGACCGACGGCGGCGCGTACAAGTTCCTCTTCATGGCCAAGGGCGGCGGCTCCGCCAACAAGTCCTTCCTCTACCAGGAGACGAAGGCCGTCCTCAACGAGGCGAGCATGATGAAGTTCCTGGAGGAGAAGATCCGTTCGCTGGGCACCGCCGCGTGCCCGCCGTACCACCTGGCGATCGTCGTCGGCGGCACCAGCGCCGAGTTCGCGCTCAAGACCGCGAAGTACGCCTCGGCGCACTACCTCGACGAGATCCCCGCCGAGGGCTCCCCGGCCGGGCACGGCTTCCGTGACCAGGAGCTGGAGCGGAAGGTCTTCGAGCTGACGCAGAAGATCGGCATCGGCGCGCAGTTCGGCGGCAAGTACTTCTGCCACGACGTGCGGGTCGTACGGCTGCCCCGGCACGGCGCGTCCTGCCCGGTGGCCATCGCCGTCTCCTGCTCCGCCGACCGCCAGGCCGTCGCGAAGATCACCGCCGAGGGCGTCTTCCTGGAGCAGCTGGAGCGGGACCCGGCGCGGTTCCTGCCGGAGACGACCGACGAGCAGCTGACCGAGGGCGCCGGGCCGGACCTGGAGGCCGTACGCATCGACCTCGACCGGCCGATGGACGACATCCTCGGCGAGCTGACCAAGCACCCGGTCAAGACCCGGCTGTCGCTGACCGGCACGCTGGTCGTCGCCCGCGACATCGCGCACGCGAAGATCAAGGAGCGGCTGGACGCGGGCGAGGAGATGCCGAAGTACCTCAAGGACCACCCGGTGTACTACGCCGGTCCGGCCAAGACCCCCGAGGGGTACGCGTCCGGGTCGTTCGGGCCGACGACGGCGGGCCGGATGGACGCGTACGTGGAGCAGTTCCAGGCGGCGGGCGGCTCCAAGGTGATGCTCGCCAAGGGCAACCGCTCCGGGCAGGTCACCGCCGCGTGCGACGCGCACGGCGGCTTCTACCTGGGCTCGATCGGCGGGCCCGCGGCCCGGCTGGCGCAGGACTGCATCAAGAAGGTCGAGGTCCTGGAGTACGAGGAGCTCGGCATGGAGGCGGTCTGGCGGATCGAGGTCGAGGACTTCCCGGCGTTCATCGTGGTGGACGACAAGGGCAACGACTTCTTCGCCGACCCGGCGCCCGAGCAGCCGTTCGTGACGAGCATCCCGGTCCGCCAGGGGTCGTGACACAAGGGCGTCCCCGGCTCCCGCGCGTTCGACGCGGTGAGCGAACACGGTGATCCGGGTCGCGGTGGACGCCCCCGGCTCCCGCGCGTTCGACGCGGTGAGCCGGGGGTGCCCGATACGGACCGCTACACGAACCTCTGGTTCGCCGATCCGTCGCACTTCTGGAGCCGCAGCGGGTCCTTGGCCGCCGCGAGGGTCAGGCACAGTCCGGGCGCCGCGGCCGGCCGGATGGCGCCCGCGGACTCGGTGAACTTCTGGTTCCCCTCGCCGTGGCAGTTCCACAGCACCAGCGCGGCCCCGGCGTCGTACTTCCCGCCGGGCACGTCCAGGCAGCGGTCCTGCGTCAGCGCGGTGTGGACCGAGCCGCGCTCGGCGTCGTACCACCAGCTCTGGTTGCGCTGCCCGGCGCAGTCCCAGCCGCCGACCGCGGTGTTGTCGCGGCTGCTCGCGCCGTACGCGTCGACGCAGGTGCCGGTGGCCGCGTTCTTCAGCGGCCGGTACGCGTCGTCCCAGGCGCCCTTGTAGAGCTTCGGCTTGCCCGTGGAGGCCGGGTCCGTGCAGCCCGCTTCCCGCCAGCCGGAGTCGTAGAGCTGGGTGAGGCAGGACGCGAAGGCGCCGTGCCCGCGCGCGTTGGGGTGGAAGGACTGCCGGACCGAGTTGGAGTCCGGCGGGAAGGGGTTGGCGAGGTCGACGTAGAGCCCGCGCGCCCAGGTGTCCTCCATGCAGACCTCGTGGCCGTGGAAGAGCCGCGAGTTGTCCAGGTAGACGGCGCCGGTGTCCTGGGCGGCCTTGCGCATGCCGCGCCCGAAGGCGGGGACGGCGGTGTCGCGGCCCCAGGCGGCGTCGGAGGTGTAGCCGGTGCAGCCGCCCGGGAGCTTGCCCGGGTAGCGCGGGTTGTCCTCGACGTCCGGGCCGATGGGGCTGGGGTAGCCCATGACGACGAGTTTGTAGTCGCCGTCGGCGTAACCCGCGTTCGTCATGGTGGTGCGCAGGTCCCGTACGGTCTTCTCGACCTTGGGCACCAGGCCGTCGACGCGGGCCTGCCAGCCCGGCTGGTACTTGGGCTCGCAGGCGCCCTGGAGGGTGAACCAGCGGACGACGCAGTCGGTCATGACGGGGCCGAACTGGAGGTCGTCGTTGGCGCCGGCGACCAGCAGCACCATCTTGATCTTCGTGTTGCGGGCCTTGATCGCGAGGCTGTCGCTCTGCACCAGTTCGTCGGGGTACTGCTTGGCCCCGCCGATGACGATGTTCCCGGTGTACGCGCCCGAGCAGGAGACGTTGTACGTGACGTCGGCCGGGATGCCGGTGCGGTGGATGGCCGAGTCGGGTGAGCGGTGGCACCAGTTGTCGGGCCCGTTGGTGCCGGGTTCGTACGTGCCGACGCCCTCGCCGGAGATCTCGCTGTCGCCGAGCGAGATGAGCGAGGACTTGCGCTGGTCCAGGGGGCGCTCGGCGGGATCGCCGTACAGCTTGGCGGCCTCGGCCGCGCGGATCTTCTCCAGGTCCGGCGGCAGGGGGGCGGCGGCCGGGGTGCGGGCGGGCGCGGCCTGGGCGGTGGGGGCGGTCGCCGCCATCCCGCCCAGCGCCGCCGCGAGCGCGGCGACGGCCGCGACGGCACACCTCGTCCTGGGTCTGCTGCGGTGTTGCATGGAGCCTCCCCGGTTTCAGTTGTTGCCTCCGGTATTTACTGGCAAGTAGTGGTGTTTGGGAACACCGCGAACCAGACAAACGCTCTTCTTCACAGGAGGTGGCTGACGATGGCCGACCAAGGCAGTGGCACTCCCCGCGACGAGCACGGGAGCACCTACCGGATCGAGCACGACTCCATGGGCGAGGTGCGGGTGCCCGCGCACGCCAAGTGGCGGGCGCAGACCCAGCGCGCCGTGGAGAACTTCCCCATCAGCGGAGCGCACCTGGAGCGGGCCCATATCGAGGCGCTGGCCCGTATCAAGGCCGCCGCCGCCCAGGTCAACGCCGAGTTGGGGGTGGTGGACCGAGAGGTGGCGGACGCCGTCGCGGCCGCCGCGGACGAGGTCGCGGAGGGCCGCTGGGACGACCACTTCCCGGTGGACGTCTTCCAGACGGGCTCCGGCACCTCGTCCAACATGAACGCCAACGAGGTCATCGCGACGCTGGCCGCCGAGCGGCTCGGCCGCGACGTGCACCCCAACGACCATGTCAACGCCAGCCAGTCCTCCAACGACGTCTTCCCCTCCTCCATCCACATCGCCGCGACCGCCGCGGTCACCCGCGATCTGATCCCCGCGCTGGACCATCTCGCCGAGTCGCTGGAGCGCAAGGCAGAGGAGTTCGCGGAGGTCGTCAAGTCGGGCCGTACGCACCTGATGGACGCGACCCCGGTCACGCTCGGCCAGGAGTTCGGCGGCTACGCGGCCCAGGTCCGCTACGGCGTGGAGCGGCTGCGCGCCGCCCTGCCCCGGCTGGCGGAACTGCCGCTCGGCGGCACCGCGGTGGGCACCGGCATCAACACCCCGCCCGGCTTCTCCGCCGCCGTGATCGCGGAGGTCGCCCGGGCCAGCGGGCTGCCGCTGACGGAGGCCCGCAACCACTTCGAGGCGCAGGGCGCGCGCGACGGGCTGGTCGAGGCCAGCGGCCAGTTGCGGACCGTCGCGGTGGGCCTCACCAAGATCTCCAACGATCTGCGCTGGATGGCCTCGGGCCCGCGCACGGGGTTGGCCGAGATCGCACTGCCCGACCTCCAGCCCGGCTCGTCGATCATGCCGGGGAAGGTCAATCCGGTCATCCCGGAGGCGGTGCTGATGGTGGCCGCACAGGTGGCCGGCAACGATCTGACCGTCGCCACGGCGGGCGCCGCCGGGAACTTCGAGCTCAATGTGATGCTCCCGGTGATCGCCAAGAACTTCCTGGAGTCCGTGCGGCTGCTCGCCAACGCCTCGCGGCTACTGGCCGACCGCACCGTCGACGGGATCACCGCGAACGCGGAGCGGGCCCGCGAGTACGCCGAGTCGTCGCCGTCCGTGGTGACCCCGCTCAACCGGTACATCGGGTACGAGGAGGCGGCGAAGGTCGCCAAGAAGTCCCTCGCCGAGCGGAAGACGATCCGCGAAGTGGTGCTCGAAGGCGGCTATGTGGACCGCGGGCTGCTGACCCTCGAACAGCTCGACGAGGCCCTTGACGTGCTGCGCATGACCCGGCCGTAGCCGCCGCGCGGGGGCCGGGACGCGCGTGCCGCACAGATCACGGCCGCTCGACGGGGGCGGCACCTAAGATCTGTGCATGACAGCGGACACGATGGAGACGACGGGAACGGCAGAGACCGCGCACTGGGCGCCGGGGGATCACATCCTGTGGCGCTACCGCGACAACGCCTGCGATCGCATCCACATCTGCCGCCCCGTCACCGTCGTGCGGGACACCGACGAGCTGCTGGCGGTGTGGATGGCGCCCGGCACGGACTGCGTCAAGCCCCTGCTCGCCGACGGTACGCCGGTCCATCGCGAGCCGCTGGCCACGCGCTACACCAAGCCGCGGACGACGACGCGCTCGCGCTGGTTCGGCACCGGGGTGCTCAAGCTCGCCCGGCCGGGCGAGCCGTGGTCGGTCTGGCTGTTCTGGGAGCGCGGCTGGCGCTTCAAGGACTGGTACGTGAACCTTGAGGAGCCGCTCGCCCGCTGGGCCGGGGGTGTCGACTCCGAGGACCATTTCCTCGACATCTCGGTCTACCCGGACCGCAGTTGGGAATGGAAGGACGAGGACGAGTTCGAACAGGCGCAGCGGGTCGGCCTGATGTCACCGGCCAAGGCGGACCGGGTACGGGCCGCGGGGCGCTCGGCGATCAAGGTGATCCACGACTGGGGCCCTCCGTTCTCGGCGGGCTGGGAGGGCTGGCGGCCGGACCCGGCGTGGGCCGTGCCGGAGCTCCCGGCAGACTGGGACCGCACCCCGGCGCGCGTCCGGGCGTGAGCCTCTTGCTGCGTCCCCGCACGGCAACCGTAGGATCGTCCTCCGGAACCCCGTACGGGAGTGAAGAACACGTGCGAGCACGGGCAACTCTCGAACGGTGCACGGTATTTGACGAGCGGTCGAAAAGGGCCATAAGCGGTCACAGAAGGGGCGGAGCCGTGAGCGGTGACGACAACCAGGGGTATGACGGATATGCCCGCGCGGGGCTGGACCGCACCGGCCAGGCCGAGGCGTTCGACGCGATCGGCGACCGCTACGACGACGCCTTCCCGCACAAGGACGGGCAGCTCACGGCGGGCGACTGGCTGGCGTCGGCGCTGCCGCCCGGCTCCCGCGTCCTCGACCTCGGCTGCGGTACGGGCCTGCCCACGGCCCGCCGGCTGAGCGAGGCCGGGCACGAGGTGGTCGGCGTCGACATCTCCCCCGGCATCCTCAAGCTGGCGCGCGACAACGTGCCGGGCGCCGAATTCCACCTGGCCGACATCGCCGAGCTGCGGGACGGGCGGCTCGGCTCCTTCGACGGCATCGCGGCGTTCTTCACGCTGCTGATGCTGCCCCGCCCCGAGATCCCGCACGCACTGCGGATGCTGCACGGGATGCTGCGCCCCGAGGGGCTGCTGGCGCTCGGCATGGTGGAAGCCGACGTGAACGATTTTTCCATTCCGTTCCTCGGCAACACCATCCGGGTATCCGGTTACCTGCGGGACGAATTGCGCCGAGTCGTGCGGGATGCGGGTTTCGATGTCGTCGGGGAGGACTCGCACGCCTACGCCCCGGCCAGCACGGATGTACCCCCCGAGATCCAGCTCTTCCTCAATCTGCGACGCGCCTGACACTCGGTGCGCCCGCGGCGAATGGGCGTACGGCCCCGGACGGATGGAACCTCACGCGTGACGGAGCACCCGACCTCCCACGAAGCACGGCAGCCCGCCGCCTCCGGCGCGAGCGCGGGCCCGGACGACGCGCACAGCGCGGTCCCGGACCCCCGCGCCGCGCTGCCGCCGTCCGCCGCCCCGGCGCCGGAGACCGGCCGGCCGCGGCGCGCCGACGGCTGCCCGGACGGCACGGCCCAGGCGGCGCACGGCGCCGACGGCCACGCCGCGAGCGGCGCGTCCAGGGGCGCCCGCCCCGACGAGGACCAAGGCCCCGGGACCGGCGCCCCGGTCCCCGTGCCGGGCGACCGTACGTCCCCGCCGCAGCGCCGTCCGGACGAGCCGGGCCGCGGCGCGGCCGGGCACGCGGAGCATCCGGCCGGGCACGAGGCGGCCCGCTCGGGCGGCGCGCACGCCGACGCGGCCGGGCCGCCGCCCGCGCCGCCGGCCGGCGGCCGCCCGCTCGCCGAGGTGGGCGGGCCCCGCGGCCCGCGCGAGGGCCGGCCCACCGCCAGCGGCACCGGCGGCGAGCGGCTGCGGTTCGTGGGGGCCGCGACGCGCCGCATCGCGCGCGGCATCGACCTCGACGAGATCGTGCTCGGGCTCTGCCGGGCGACGGTGCCGACCTTCGCGGACGCGATCCTCGTCTATCTGCGCGACCCGCTGCCGGTGGGCGACGAGCGCCCCGTGGACCCGGTCGTGCTGCGGCTGCGGCGCACCGACCGGATACCCGAGGAGGCCGACACCGACGGCGTACGGCTGCCGCTGCTGCCCCCGCAGCCGGACCTGAGCCCTGTGCTCGCGGGCGGCGCCACCGAGCGCTGCGAGGTGGTCATGGGCGGCCCGCTGGCCGAGGTGCTGCGCGGCGTACGGCCCGTGTTCGGCGACTCCACGGCGGCGCGGGCCGCGCTGCCGGAGCTGCTGGGCGACGCCCGCCGGGTGCCGGACGGGCATCGTACGATCCTCGCGCCGCTGCGCGGCCGCCGCCGGGTGATCGGCGCGGCCGTGTTCGTACGGCGCCCGGAGCGGCCCGCCTTCGAGAGCGACGACCTGCTGGTCGCGGCGCAGCTGGCCACGCACACCGCGCTGGGCGTGGACAAGGCCGTGCTGTACGGGCGCGAGGTCTACATCGCGGACGAGTTGCAGCGCACCATGCTGCCGGACTCCCTGCCGCAGCCGACGGGCGTCCGGCTCGCCAGCCGCTATCTGCCGGCCGCCGAGACGGCGCGGGTCGGCGGCGACTGGTACGACGCGATCCCGCTGCCCGGAAACCGGGTGGCCCTGGTCGTCGGCGATGTCATGGGCCACTCCATGACCTCCGCGGCGATCATGGGCCAGCTGCGCACCACCGCGCAGACCCTGGCCGGGCTGGATCTGCCGCCGCAGGAGGTGCTGCACCACCTCGACGAGCAGGCGCAGCGGCTGGGCACCGACCGCATGGCCACCTGCCTGTACGCGGTCTACGACCCGGTCGCGCACCGCATCGTGATCGCCAACGCCGGTCATCCGCCGCCGCTGCTGCTGCACCGCGGCGGGCGCGCGGAGGTGCTGCGGGTACCGCCGGGCGCACCGATCGGCGTAGGCGGCGTGGACTTCGAGGCGGTCGAGTTGGACGCCCCGGCGGGCGCGACGCTGCTGCTGTACACGGACGGGCTCGTCGAGTCGCGCATCCGGGACGTGTGGACGGGCATCGAGCAGCTGCGGGAGCGGCTGACCGAGACGGCCCGGCTGACCGGCCCGAATCCGCCGCCGCTGGAGCCGCTCTGCGACGAGGTGCTGGGGATGCTCGGCCCGGGCGACCGGGACGACGACATCGCGCTGCTGGCGGCCCGGTTCGACGGGATCGCGCCGAGCGATGTGGCGTACTGGTTCCTGGACCCGCGCGCCCAGACGGCGGGCCAGGCACGCCGCCTCGCCCGCCGGGCGCTGGCGCGCTGGGGCCTGGAGGAGCTGACGGACTCGGTGGAGCTGCTGGTCAGCGAGGTGGTCACGAACGCCGTGCGGTACGCGGAGCGGCCGATCACGCTGCGGCTGCTGCGTACGGACGTCCTGCGCTGCGAGGTGGGCGACGATGTGCCGCAGCTGCCGAGGCTGCGGCAGGCGCGGCCTTCGGACGAGGGCGGCCGGGGGCTGTATCTGGTCAACAGGATGGCGCGGCGGTGGGGTGCGACGCGGCTGAGCGCGGGGAAAGTGGTCTGGTTCGAGCTCCCCATACCGGCGGGTGTCTAGAATTCTCCCGTGTACGGACTTGGACGCAGTCCAAGCTGTTGCCGACATGCCGTCGGCGGAGTTGACTGCTTGGGTGGACTCAGCACCACGCCACCACGTTCCCCGCGCACCCTATGGAGGCGCTCCGAATGACCGACTCCGCGCCCAAGGCCCCGTACACGACGAACAACGTCGGCATCCCGGTGGAGAGCGACGAGCACTCGCTGACCATCGCCGGCGAAACCGGTCCGATTCTGCTCCAGGACCACTACCTGATCGAGAAGATGGCCCAGTTCAACCGCGAACGGGTCCCCGAGCGGGTGGTGCACGCCAAGGGCAGCGGGGCGTACGGGACCTTCGAGGTCACCAATGACGTCAGCCAGTTCACCAAGGCGGACCTCTTCCAGCCGGGCAGGCGCACCGAGATGCTGGCCCGCTTCTCCACCGTCGCGGGCGAGCAGGGCAGCCCGGACACCTGGCGCGACCCCCGCGGCTTCGCGCTGAAGTTCTACACCGAGCACGGCAACTACGACCTGGTGGGCAACAACACGCCGGTGTTCTTCGTCAAGGACCCGATGAAATTCCAGGATTTCATCCGGTCCCAGAAGCGCCGCCTCGACAGCGGGCTGCGCGACCACGACATGCAGTGGGACTTCTGGACGCTCTCCCCCGAGTCGGCGCACATGGTCACCTGGCTGATGGGCGACCGCGGCATCCCGAAGAGCTACCGCCACATGAACGGCTACAGCTCCCACACGTACATGTGGGTCAACGGCGGCGGCGAGCGGTTCTGGATCAAGTACCACATCAAGACCGACCAGGGCATCGAGTTCTACACCCAGGAGGAGGCCGACCACCTCGCGGGCGCGGACGCCGATGTGCACCGGCGGGACCTGTTCGACGCGATCGCGGGCGGCAACGCGCCCTCATGGACGATGTACGTCCAGGTCATGCCGTTCGAGGACGCGGCGGACTACCGCTTCAACCCCTTCGACCTGACCAAGGTGTGGCCGCACAGCGACTACCCGCTGATCGAGGTCGGCCGGATGACGCTGGACCGCAACCCGGAGGATTTCTTCATCCACATCGAGCAGGCCGCGTTCGAGCCCTCGAACCTGGTGCCGGGCATCGGCCCGTCCCCGGACAAGATGCTGCTGGGCCGCCTCTTCTCGTACCCGGACACCCACCGGTACCGGATCGGCCCCAACTACACGCAGCTGCCGCCCAACCGGCCGCACGCGCCCGTCAACTCCTACTCCAAGGACGGCCCGATGCGCTACGTGCCGTCCAACGTGTCGGCCCCGTACGCGCCGAACTCCAAGGGCGGCCCCGACGCGGACACCGGGACCTACGGCGATCCGGCGGGCTGGGCGGCGGCGGGCGAGATGGTCCGCGAGGCGTACCGGCAGCACCGCGAGGACGACGACTGGACCCAGCCGGGCACCATGGTCCGCGAGGTCCTCGACGACGCGCAGCGCGAGCGGCTCGCCGACAACATCGCCGGGCACATCAAGGACGGCGTCAGCAAGCCGGTGGCCGAGCGCGCCTTCCAGTACTGGCACAACGTCGACAAGGCGCTCGGCGACCGCGTCGCGAGCAAGGTCAACGGCGGCTGAGGAACGGCTGTACGCCCCGTGCGGGCGCGGGCCGCCGGACAGCGAACCGGGCCCCGCCGATCCACTTGGATCGGCGGGGCCCGGCGCGTTCTCAGAGACCCCAGCCGTCGTCGTCGTCACCCGGCCTGCCACCACCGGTCGGCGACGTCGGCGGCGGTACGGACGGCGTCCACGGCGGCGGCGTGTGGTGGGTCGGCGGCGGCGACGTCTGGCTGTGGGTCGGCGGCGGCGACTGACTGTGCGTCGGCGGCGGCGTCGTCGCCGTGTGGCTCGGCGGCGCGGGCGTGGTCTGCGTCGAGGGGGGCGGCGCCGTCGGGGACGTGGGCGGCGGGGAATCCAGCGCCGAGCCCTCCGCCAGGTCGAACTTGGACGGCGACTCGCCGCTCAGCGCCTGCTTGGTGTACGCGGCCCAGATGTTGGCCGGGAGGTCGCCGCCGTTGATGCGCTTCTTGCCCAAGGTGCCCCCAAGGGTCACCTGCTTGCCGCCCTCGCCCTCGCCGAACATGCCGACCGAGGTGACGAGGTCGGGCGTGTAGCCGGTGAACCAGGCCGACTTGTTGTCGTCGGAGGTACCGGTCTTGCCCGCCACCTGCTGGTCCGCGTTCTGCACGGCGGAGCCCGTACCGTCGTCGACCACACCGGTCAGGACATGGGTGACGGAGTCGGCGGTATCGCGCGGAATGACCTGTTCCCCGATCGAGTCCTTGATCTCGGCCTTGCCGCCTATCTGGTTCGTCGCGGACTTGACGATCGTCGGCGTGACCTTCTTGCCGTGGTGGTCGAGCGTCGCGTAGATGCCGGCCATCTCCACCGGGCTCGCGCCCATCACGCCGAGCGACATGGCGGGCCGTACGTCGAAGCCGCCCGCCTTGGGGCTCATGCCCATGTCGATGGCGGTCTGCTTGACCTTTTCGAGGCCGACGTCCACCGCCATCTGCGCGAAGACGGAGTTGACGGAGTTGTTCATCGCCTTCTGGACGTTGATCTGGCCGTAGTCCGTCTTGTCCTCGTTGGGCGGTGCGAACGCCGTCGTACTGCCCTTGACCGGCCGGCCGCTGGTCCCGTCATAGATGGTGTTGGCGTTGATCGGCAGGCCGTCCTGCGTCTTGGCGCCGTCCTTGAGCGCCGCGGCGAGGATGAGCGGCTTGAAGGTGGAGGCCGGCTGGTAGTCCTCGCGGGTGGCGTTGCTCGTGTAGTGCTTGAAGTAGTCCGACCCGCCGTAGATCGCGAGGAGCCTGCCGGTCTTCGGATCGACGGAGGCCGCGCCGACCTGCGCGTCCCGGTCGGCCTTGCGCTTCTTGAGGTCGAGCTTGTCGAGGACCTCGCCCTCGACGGCCGCCTTCAGCGCCTTCTGCTTCTTCGGGTCGATGTTGAGCGTGATGGTCCAGCCGCCCGCGGCCAGCTCCTGGTCCGAGATGCCGGACCTGCGCAGCTCGTCGTCGGCCGCCTTCACCAGATAGCCGGTCTGGCCCGAGAGCCCGGGCTCGGGCTTGGGCTTGATCGGCTGCGGGAACTTCATCTTGTCCCGCTTGGCCTTGTCGAGCCAGCCCTTCTCGACCATCTTGTTCAGGGAGTCGTTCCAGCGCCCCAGCGCGAGCTTCTTGCCCACCGGGCCGGCGACCGCCATGTCGTACTGGCTCGGCGCCTGGAGCAGCGCGGCCAGATAGGCGCCTTCCTCGATGGAGAGCTTGCCGACGTCCTTGCCGTAGTACGCGCGGGCGGCGGCCTGGATGCCGTAGGCATTGCGCCCGTAGAAGCTGGTGTTCAGATACCCGGCGAGGATCTCGTTCTTGTCCTTCTCGCGGTCGACCTTGAGGGAGATGATCAGTTCCTTCACCTTGCGGGTGACGGTCTGCTCCTGGCCCAGGTAGTAGTTCTTGACGTACTGCTGGGTGATGGTCGAACCACCCTGCTTGCCTCGCCCCAGCAGGGTGTTGAGGACGCCTCGGGTGGTGCCCTTGATGTCGACGCCGTCGTCGTCGTAGAAGTTCTTGTTCTCGACGGCCACGAAGGCGCGCTGGACGTCCCGCGGGATCTTCGAGAGCGGTACGGACTCACGGTTGGTGGCACCCTTTCGGGCCAGCACCGCACCGTTGCTCAGCTTGTAGACGTTGCTCTGCTCCTTGGCCGCGGGATTGCCCCCCGCCGGCACGTCCACGTACCAGTAGAGCCCGATGGCGCCGCCCACGATGAGCGCGCACACAGCCACGAAGTAGGCGAGCAGCTTCTTCCAGGTGAAAAAGCGGCGTATTCCGCCTTTTTTACCGTTCCTGCCCGCCTTGCCCTTTGCTCTGCGGGCGCCCTTCTTTTGCGCCTTCCGCGCTTCCGCTCGGCCCATCGCTCCCGTAGCTCCAGTCTGTCCGCCCCCAAACCCGGCTCAAGAAACTAACACCGCATCTGTCACCAAAAGCTCATGGAGGGAGCCTCTACCACACGTGACATACAGCACGCGTCCCGCTGGAACCGTAGTCGTCCCAGATTCATACACCTGTACCAGGGTGTAAAGTGATATCAGTTTGCTAGATACGGACGGACCGTCCGCACCGCTGTAACACCACGTCAGAAACGGGGGACCACCATGTCCACAGCCGACACCGCACCCGCCGAGGGGCCCGCAGACGCCGAGGGTCCGGCGATGCCCGCACCCCGGGTCCGCGAGACCCCGGCGCACGACATCAACGGCGGACTCGGTCTGCTGCTCAGCGTCGTCGGCGTACTCGTCGGCATCGCGCTCGCCATCAGCGGCGGCGCCATGGCGTCCGGCGGCCACCAGGCGCTCGGCGTGCCGCTGGTCGTCGTCGGCATCGCGCTCCTGGTCGGCTCGCTGTTCGCCATGCGGGGCGTGAACATGGTGGCGCCCGGCGAGGCCCGCGTCGTCCAGCTCTTCGGCCGCTACCGCGGCACCATCCGCACCGACGGCCTCCGCTGGGTCAACCCGTTCACCAGCCGGGAGAAGATCTCGACCCGCGTGCGCAACCACGAGACCGCGGTGCTCAAGGTGAACGACGCCTACGGCAACCCGATCGAGCTCGCCGCGGTCGTCGTCTGGCGGGTGGAGGACACCGCGCAGGCGATGTTCGAGGTCGACGACTTCCTCGAATTCGTCGCCACCCAGACCGAGGCCGCCGTCCGCCACATCGCCATCGAGTACCCCTATGACGCCCACGACGAGGACGGCCTCTCGCTCCGCGGCAACGCCGAGGAGATCACCGAGAAGCTCGCCGTCGAGCTGAGCGCCCGCGTCGAGGCGGCCGGCGTGCACATCATCGAGTCGCGCTTCACCCACCTCGCGTACGCGCCGGAAATCGCCTCCGCGATGCTCCAGCGCCAGCAGGCGGGCGCGGTCGTGGCCGCCCGCCGGCAGATCGTGGAGGGCGCGGTCGGCATGGTCGAGGAGGCTCTGGGCCGCATCAGCGACCAGGGGATCGTCGAGCTCGACGAGGAGCGAAAAGCGGCCATGGTCAGCAACCTCATGGTGGTGCTGTGCGGCGACCGCGCCGCACAGCCCGTCCTGAACACGGGCTCGCTCTACCAGTGACCGGCCAGACCCCCGAGCGGCGGCCGCGGCAGCGCAAGCAGGTGCTGCTGCGGCTCGACCCGCTGGTGCACGACGCGCTGGCACGCTGGGCGGGCGACGAACTGCGCAGCACCAACGCGCAGATCGAGTTCCTGCTGCGCAAGGCGCTCGCGGACGCGGGACGGCTGCCCGGCGGCACGGGCGCGCTGCCGCGCCGCGGCCGGCCGCCGAAGCAGGACCGGGGGGCGGGCGGCGAGGAGGAGGCTCCCCCGCCGCCCGCCCCCGGTTCGTAGCCCCGCCCGCCCCGCCCCCTAAAAACACTCCTGACCTGCGAGAACGCCCCCCCATTCCCAACTATGCACTCAAGGTATACACGTGGTGTAGAGTGCTCCGCATGTCAATCGGCCTCACCCTGCTCGGGCTCCTGGAGTCCGGCCCACGCCACGGTTACGACCTCAAGCGCGCCTTCGACGAGCGCTTCGGCCAGAGCCGCCCGCTCCACTACGGCCAGGTCTACTCGACGATGTCGCGCCTCCTGAAGAACGGCCTCGTCGAGGTCGACGGCATAGAGCACGGCAGCGGCCCCGACCGGAAGCGCTACGCCATCACCGAGGCGGGCGTGACCGACGTCGCCCAGTGGCTCTCCCAGCCCGAGGCCCCCGAGCCGTACCTCCAGTCGACCCTCTACACCAAGGTCGTCCTGGCGCTGCTGACCGGCCGCGACGCCAACGACCTGCTGGACGTGCAGCGCTCCGAACACCTGCGCCTGATGCGCGAACTGACCCAGCAGAAGCGCACCGGCGAGCTGGTCGACCAGCTCATCTGCGACCACGCCCTCTTCCACCTCGAAGCCGATCTGAGGTGGCTGGAACTGACCGCTGCCCGGCTCGGCCAGCTCGCCAAGGAGGTACGGCCGTGACCCCCGCCGGCGCCCTGCTCTCCGCCCACGACCTGCGCAAGGCGTACGGGCCCACGCCCGCCCTCGACGGCGCGGACTTCTCCATCCACCCGGGCGAGGTCGTCGCCGTCATGGGCCCCTCGGGCTCCGGCAAGTCGACGCTGCTGCACTGCCTCGCCGGCATCGTCCGGCCCGACTCGGGCTCCGTCCGCTTCGACGGCCGCGAGCTGTCGGCCATGGGGGACGCCGAGCGCAGCGCGCTGCGCCGCGGCGAGTTCGGCTTCGTCTTCCAGTTCGGCCAGCTCGTGCCCGAGCTGACCTGCGTCGAGAACGTCGCCCTGCCGCTGCGGCTGACCGGCGTGAAGCGCAAGACCGCCGAGGCCCGCGCGCTGGAGTGGATGGAGCGGTTGGAGGTCGCCGAGGTCGGCGCGAAGCGGCCCGGTCAGGTCTCCGGCGGCCAGGGGCAGCGCGTCGCCGTCGCCCGCTCGCTGGTCACCTCGCCGCGCGTGCTCTTCGCCGACGAACCGACCGGCGCGCTGGACTCGCTCAACGGCGAGCGCGTGATGGAGCTGTTCACGCAGGCCGCCCGCGAGTCCCGGGCCGCCGTCGTGCTGGTCACCCATGAGGCGCGGGTCGCCGCGTACTCGGACCGCGAGGTCGTCGTGCGCGACGGCAAGGCCCGCGACATGGCGGGTGCCCGGTGACCCTCCTCGACGACGTGGCGGCCGACCGGGACGGCGCCCGCCGGCCCCCGGGCAAACCGCCCGGCGGGCTCGCCGCCTGGGCCCGCGACCTCATGATGGGCGTCCGCTTCGCCGCGGGCGGCGGACGCCAGGGCTGGATACGTACGACCCTGACCGCCGTCGGCGTCGGGCTGGGCGTGGCCCTGCTGCTGGGCGCCTCCTCCATACCCAGCCTCCTCGACGCCCGCAACCAGCGCGGGGAGAACCGCTACATCTCCTTCCCGGACGGGGAGCTGCACCCCTCCGACCACTCCTTCGTCTACGTGACCAACAGGAGCGCCTTCCGCGACGACGAGATCAACGGCGTCCTGCTCCAGCCCGACGGAGCCCGCCCGCCCGCGCCGCCCGGCGTCGCGAAGATGCCCGGCTCCGGCGAGATGGTCGTCTCCCCCGCCCTGCGCGACCTGCTGCACGAGCCCGGGAGCGGGCTGCTGCGGGAGCGGCTGAAGAACTACAAGGTCGTCGGCACCATCGGCGACCAGGGCGTGGTGGGGCCCAGCGAACTCGTCTACTACGCCGGCAGCGACAACCTCGGCTCCAACGAAAGGGGCATACGCACCGACCACTTCGGCGGCGAGAAGGGGTACGGCGACACCAGGCCGATGGACGCGAAGCTCGTACTCGTGATCATCGTGGCCTGCGTGGTGCTGCTGATGCCGGTGGCCGTCTTCATCGCCACGGCGGTGCGGTTCGGCGGCGAACAGCGCGACCGGCGGCTCGCCGCGCTGCGGCTGGTCGGCGCCGACCGGCGGATGACACGGCGGATCGCCGCCGGGGAAGCGCTCTTCGGCTCGCTCCTAGGCCTGATCCTGGGCGCCGCGTTCTTCCTGCTCGGGCGGGAACTCATCGGCTCGGTCACGATCTGGGACATCAACGTCTTCCCGGCCGACGTGACCCCCGTGCCCTGGCTCGCCGCGGTCGTCGTGCTGGCCATTCCGGCGTCCGCCGTCGCCGTCACGCTCTTCGCGCTGCGCGGCATCAGCATCGAGCCGCTCGGCGTGGTGCGCGGCACCGGCGAGCGACGGCGGCGGCTGCTGTGGCGGCTGGCCGTCCTGGTCCTGGGCCTCGCGCTGCTCCTGCCGTTGGCCGGCAGCCTCGACGGGAGCGGCGGGCAGGTCAAGACGGCCCAGGTCGCCACGGGCGCGGCGCTGATGCTGCTCGCTCTCACCCTGCTCCTGCCCTGGCTGGTGGAGGCCGTGGTGGGACGGCTGCGGGGCGGCCCGGTCGCCTGGCAGCTCGCCACTCGGCGGCTCCAGCTCAGCAGCGGCACGGCGGCGCGCGCGGTCAGCGGCATCACCGTGGCGGTGGCGGGCACCATCGCGCTCCAGATGCTCTTCTCCGGCGTGCAGGGCGACTTCCGCAAGGCGACGGGCATGGACAGCGAGCGCGCTCAGCTCTACGCCGACACGAACACGGACGACCCCGCCACGGCGCGCAAGGTGCTCGACGAGTTCCGGACCACCAAGGGCGTGGCCGACGTCATCGGCACCATCGAGGCGAACGTGGAGCGGGCGGGGCCGCTGCGCAAGGGGGAGGAGTTCAAGCCCAGCGAGACGCTGATGGTCGGCGACTGCCCGACGCTGCGGCAGATCGCGCGGTCGACCGGGGGCTGCGAGGACGGCGACGTCTTCCTGGTGCGGGGGGACCGGAGCCCGGACCCGGGCGGCGAGCTGGCGAAGCCCGGCGCGAAGCTCGACCTGCGGCCGACCGAGGAGGGGAAGAAGCCGTCGTCGGTCAAGACGTGGACCGTGCCGAAGTCGGCGCGGACCCTCCAGGCGCGCACCGACCCCCGGGGGGACCGGCAGTCGGGGATCTACGCGACCCCTTCGGCCCTGCGCGTCTCCGACCTGCTGGCCCCCGCCCTGCGGATGACCATCCGGGTCGACCCGCGGCAGCCGGACGCGACCGACTACGTCCGTAACACGGCGGCGCGGATCGACCCGACGATGTTCGTGCGGTCCATCGAGAACTACCGCAACGACAAGCGGTTCAACACCGTCAGCACCGGGCTGTACCTGGCCGCGGGGGCGACGATGCTGCTGATCGCGGCCAGCATGCTGGTCTCCATGCTGGAGCAGCTGCGCGAACGCAGGCGCCTGCTGTCCGTGCTCGTGGCCTTCGGCACCCGGCGCACCACGATGGCCTGGTCCGTGCTGTGGCAGACGGCGGTCCCGGTGGTGCTGGGCCTGGCCCTGGCCATCGTGGGCGGCCTGGGCCTGGGGGTGGTGCTGATGCGGATGCTCAACCGCTCGGCGGCCGACTGGCTGGTGTTCCTGCCCCTGACCGGCGTCGGCGCCGCCGTGATCCTGGTGGTGACGCTGATCAGCCTGCCACCGCTGTGGCGGATGATGCGCCCGGACGGGCTCCGTACGGAGTGACGACGGTACGTACGGAGTGACTGAGGCATCCGCCTGACGGCCCCCGCCCGGCCTCCGCCCCCGCCCTCGACGGCCGGCTCACGAACGAGCCGCGGCGTCGTGGCCGGCGGCGGGGCCGGGCGGTACGGCCGCCGCCCCTGAGAGCCCTACGGTCCGTCAGGCCGCTATCCGCACCGGCAGTTCGCGCAGGGCCTCGCGCAGCGCCGCCGCCAGTTCCTCGAACTCCCCCTGCCGCGCGGCCCCCGAGCGCATGACCAGCGCGATCCGCCGGGACGGCGCCGGGTCCGCGAAGCAGCCCGTGGTGAGCTGGTCGTTGCGATCGGTCTCCACGCGCAGCGCCGTGCGCGGCAGCAGCGTCACGCCGAGCCCGCCTCCGACGAGCTGGACCAGCGTGGCGAGGCCCGCGGCGCTGGTGGTGACGGCCGCGCCTGCCGTGCGGCCCGCCTCCCGGCAGACGTCGAGGGCCTGGTCGCGCAGGCAGTGGCCCTCGTCGAGGAGGAGCAGGTCGAGTTCCTTGAGCGCCTCGCGGGGGATGTCGCCGCGCCCGGCGAGCCAGTGTTCGTGCGGCATGACGAGCACGAAGTCCTCGTCGAAGAGCGGGAGCTCGGTGGTGCCCGGCGCGCCGAGCGGCACCGCGAGGAGCAGCAGATCGAGCCGGCCGTGGCCGAGCCCGTCGAGGAGGGAGGCGGTCTGCTCCTCGTGGACCTGGAGGTCGAGCGCGGGATAGGCGTCGTGGATCAGGCGGAGTACGGTCGGCAGCAGGTACGGCGCGACGGTGGGGATCACGCCGAGCCGCAGCGGCCCGGTGAAGGGCGCGCGCGCCGCGTCCGCCTCTTCGAGCAGCGCGCCGACGGCGTCGAGCACGGTACGGGCCCGGGCCGCGAGCCGCTCGCCCGCCGGACTGAGCAGCACCTTGCGGGTCGTACGCTCAAGGAGCTGCACCCCGAGCGTCTCCTCCAGCGCGGCGACCGCGCCGGAGAGGGCGGGCTGGCTCATGCCGATGTCGGCCGCGGCGTCGCGGAAGTGCAGGTGCTCGGCGACGGCGGCGAAGGCCCGGAGCTGGGCGAGGCTGGGCTGCCGGGGTCTGGTTCCCGGCGTCGTGGACGCTGTCACTGATAACTACCTCCGATCAACAACACACAGTCTAGCTATTTCACTGATCAATACCTCGTGTGGCACTGTGGCTCTCGTCCAACCCTCAGGAAACTCCCGCAATGGGTTTCCTCAGCAAGTCTGAAGGAGAGCGCGTGCTCACTGTCGGTGACAAGTTCCCCGAGTTCGACCTGACCGCCTGCGTGGACCTCGATGCGGACAAGGCGTTCGCGCAGATCGACCAGAAGACCTACGAGGGCAAGTGGAAGGTCGTCTTCTTCTGGCCGAAGGACTTCACCTTCGTGTGCCCCACCGAGATCGCCGCGTTCGGCAAGCTGAACGACGAGTTCGCCGACCGCGACGCGCAGATCCTCGGCGTCTCCGGCGACTCCGAGTTCGTGCACCACGCCTGGCGCAAGGACCACGCCGACCTGCGTGACCTGCCCTTCCCGATGCTCGCCGACTCCAAGCACGACCTCATGCGCGACTGTGGCGTCGAGGGCGAGGACGGCTTCGCGCAGCGCGCCGTCTTCATCGTGGACCCGAACAACGAGATCCAGTTCACCATGGTGACCGCCGGTTCCGTGGGCCGTAACCCCAAGGAGGTCCTGCGGGTCCTCGACGCGCTCCAGACGGACGAGCTCTGCCCGTGCAACTGGAGCAAGGGCGAGGACACCCTCGACCCGGTCGCGCTGCTCGCGGGCGAGTGACCAGGAATGGCACTCGATGAACTGAAGTCCGCCGTACCGGACTTCGCCAAGGACCTGAAGCTGAACCTCGGTTCGGTGATCGGCAACTCCGAGCTGCCCAAGCAGCAGCTGTGGGGCACGGTGCTCGCCTGCGCCATCGCCTCGCGCTCGCCGCGCGTGCTCAAGGAGCTGGAGCCGGAGGCCAAGGCCAACCTCTCCCCCGAGGCGTACACCGCGGCCAAGTCGGCCGCCGCCATCATGGCGATGAACAACGTCTACTACCGGACCCGGCACCTGCTGTCGGACCCGGAGTACGGCAACCTGCGCGCGGGCCTGCGGATGAACGTCATCGGCAATCCGGGCGTGGAGAAGGCCGACTTCGAGCTCTGGTCGCTCGCGGTCTCCGCGATCAACGGCTGCGGCATGTGCCTCGACTCGCACGAGCAGGTGCTCCGCAAGGCCGGCGTCGACCGCGAGACGATCCAGGAGGCGTTCAAGATCGCCGCCGTCCTGCAGGCCGTCGGCGCCACGCTCGACTCCGAGGCCGTGCTCGGCGGCTGACGGGCCGCGTACAGCACCACGTCGAAGAGCGAGGGGCGGTCCCACCAGCACGATGCTGGTGGGACCGCCCCTTTTCGCGCGGTACGTGCGTACGCCGGGCGCGTACGTACGGCCGCCTGCGTACGTACGACGGTCGGCCCCGTACGTGCGTACGGCCGCGTACGTACAGGCGGCCCCGCCCGGAGTCCGGGAGGGGCCGCCCGCCCCTACTCTCTCGCCCCCGCGGCCCCGACCCGGTCCGCCGTCGAGGAGGCCCCGCCCCCCGCCGCCGGCGCGGGCGACGCCGGAGCCGTGCGCAGCGCCTGCTCCTTGGAGTACGCGCGCAGATAGCCGACCACCGTGTTCGTCACCGCCACCAGCGGCACCGCGACCACCGCGCCGCCGATGCCCGCGATCAGCGAGCCCGTCGCGACGGAGAGGACCACGGCCAGCGGGTGGACGCGCACCGCGCGGCCCAGGATGAACGGCTGCAGCACATGGCCCTCGATCTGCTGCACGGCGAGGACCACCACGAGCACCATCGCCGCCGTGAACACCCCGTGCGTCACCAGCCCCACGATCACCGCGAGCGCGCCGGAGACGACCGCGCCCACCATCGGGATGAACGCGAACAGGAAGATGAACACGGCCAGCGGCACCGCCATCGGCACTTCCAGGAAGTAGATCCCGACGCCGATGGCTATCGCGTCGATCAGCGCCACTATCACCGTGCCGCGCACATAGGCGGTGAGCGTCGTCCACGCCCGCGGCCCCGCGCCCGCCACGCCCTCGCGGGCGGCGCCCGGCAGCAGCTTGAGCAGCCAGCCCCAGATCTTCGGCCCGTCGTAGAGCAGGAAGAGGGTGGAGAACATCGTCAGCAGGATGCCGGTGAACATCTCGATGACGACCTGGACCCCCTCAAGCCCCGCCGAGGTGATGTCCTTGGTATTGCTGCCGATGGCCTTGCTCAGGTTGTCGGCGATGTTGTTGATCTGATCCTCGGTCACATGGAACGGGCTGTTGAGCAGCGAGTGCTTCAGATCCGTGATGCCGTGCTGCACCTTGGACGTCAGGTCGTCGATGTTCTCCGTCACCTGCCACACCACGAACCAGGTGACCAGTCCCATGATGACGAAGCCGCCGATGAAGACGATGGCGGTGGCGAGCCCGCGCGGCACGCCGCGCCGCTTGAGCCGCGCGACGGTCGGCTGGAGCATCGCCGTGATGAGCAGCCCGGCGACGAACGAGAGCACCACGAGCTGCACATCGCTGATGACCTTCATCAGCACCCACACCGCTCCCGACAGCACCAGCATCCGCCAGCCGACCTCGGCGGCCACCCGCACGCCCCAGGGGACGGCGGCGACCGGGTCGGGCCGGGGCGCTATGGCCGGGGCGTACGCGGGCGGCGGGGGAACGTGTTCCGGTTCGTGCGGCTCGGCGTCGTCGCGCGGCGCGTCGGCCGGGTCCGACCGGTCCCGGCTCTTCTCCCACCCGAGGCCCCGTTTCGGCCGGGCCTCGTCGTCGACGCCGGGGGGCGGCTCGGCGGTCGCGCCCGTACGGTCCGGCGCCGCGCCTTCCTCGGCCGGCGCGGAGCCGCCGTGTTCACTTTCGTACGCGCGCTCGGCCCCGTACCCGGAGCCCTCCCGGTCGGACGCACCCGGCTCGGCGTCCTCGGACGCCTCCCTGCGCTGCTGGTCCAACCGCTCGGCGAGCCGCGACAGACCGGCCCCCAAGCCGCCGACCCACTCTGGCAATCTGGACATTCTCTTCCTCTACCCCATCCCCGCGGCCATACGGGTCGACGTTACCCGTGACCTGGCCTCGGGCACGGCATGTGTCGCCCCTGAAGACACACGCGGCCCCCGACCGGTTGAGGTCGGGGGCCGGGTAATGGGGAGCTGCGCGGCCTAGTAGTAGTTGTTGGCCTGCCAGAACGCCCACGCGCCGCACGGGCTGTGGTAGCGGTCGTTCATGTAGCTGAGGCCCCACTTGATCTGCGTGGCCGGGTTGGTCTGCCAGTCGGCGCCCGCGGAGGACATCTTGGTGCCGGGCAGCGCCTGCACGAGTCCGTACGCACCGGAGGAGGGGTTCGACGCCTTGTAGTTCCAGGTGCTCTCGTTGTTCACGATGTTGCTGAAGCACTGGAACTGGTCGGCCGGGACGATCTGCTGTGCCATCGCCTTGACCTCGGCGACGGAGTAGGAGCCCTTGGTGGAGAGGCTGGAGAGGTCGTCGTGACCGCCGGAACGGCTGGTCTCCTTCTCCTTCTCCTCGTGCTCCTTCTTCGCCTTCTCCTCGGCTTCCTTTTCCTTCTTCGCCTTCTCGTCCGCGGCGTCCTTCTTGGCCTGCGCGTCCTTGGCCGCCTGCTTGCGGGCGTCCGCCTCGGCGGCCTTCTTGGCGTCGGATGCCGCGGCCGCGGACTGGGTGTCCGCCTGCTGCGTCAGGGAAGCGGTCTGGGCCTGGACGTTCTGACCAGTGGGGATGTCCGCGAGGATCGTCGAATCGGCGGCGGTGGCCTCGACCGAGTCGGTCGTGCCCTGCTCGCTGCCCGAGGCGACACCGACGACGGCGCCGACTGTGGTGACCGCGGTGGCGGACGCCACGGCGAATCCCCGGACCGAAATCCGGCTCACACGGTTTCCTTCCAGCATCGCCCGCATAGGTGACCGTGCGGACGCAATCGTGCCCCTGACGCTGGCCTCCGATTGGTCCCGGGTCCCCCGCTGAGCGGTGGGGGCCGGCTGGTCACAGGAGGCACGGGCCCGGTGGGCCCTCCGGGGAAGGAGGTCCGCGTGGTGCTCGGGCGGCATACGGCGACGCTGTTCAGTTCTTGTGGTGTCGCACCGCTGGGGGTGCTCGTGTGCCGTATGCGGGGCCTGACAGGACTGAGACTCTGCCGGAACTCAACGCTCCTAGGCAATTCCCGGTTGCGTGGGAAAGGTCACACCCTGTTTGCCGAGTAGGTTTAGCGGAAAAGGCAGCGCAGCAAGACGCCGCGCGGCTAAGCTCCTGCGCTTCGCCGCGCGGCGTCCTGGGGTGCGAACTCCGTCAGATCCGCCCGTCCTCCAGCATCTCGGTCACGAGCGCCGCGATCGGCGAGCGCTCCGAACGGTTCAGCGTGATGTGCGCGAAGAGCGGGTGGCCCTTGAGCTTCTCGACGACCGCCACCACGCCGTCGTACCGGCCGACCCGCAGATTGTCGCGCTGCGCGACGTCATGGGTCAGCACGACGCGCGAGTTGGCGCCGATCCGCGACAGAACGGTCAGCAGGACGTTCCGCTCCAGGGACTGCGCCTCGTCGACGATCACGAACGCGTCGTGCAGCGAGCGGCCCCGGATATGGGTGAGCGGCAGCACCTCCAACATGCCGCGCCCCACCACCTCTTCGATGACCTCGGCGCTGGTGACCGCCGACAGCGTGTCGAAGACGGCTTGGGCCCAGGGGCTCATCTTCTCCGACTCGCTGCCGGGCAGATAGCCCAGCTCCTGGCCGCCGACCGCGTACAGGGGGCGGAAGACCATCACCTTGCGGTGCTGCTGCCGCTCCAGTACGGCCTCCAGGCCGGCGCAGAGCGCCAGCGCCGACTTGCCCGTGCCCGCGCGGCCGCCCATGGAGACGATGCCGACGTCCGGGTCGAGCAGCAGGTCGAGCGCGACGCGCTGCTCGGCGCTGCGGCCGTGGATGCCGAACGCCTCCCGGTCGCCCCGCACCAGCCGGACCGAGCCGTCCGCCGCGACCCGGCCGAGCGCCTTGCCGCGCTCGGACTGGAGCACCAGCCCGGTGTGCACGGGCAGTTCGGCCGCCTCCGGCACGGAGGCGCTCTCGGCGGCGAAGAGCTCGTCGACCTGCTCGGCGGTGACGGCCAGCTCGGTCATCCCCGTCCAGCCGGAGTCGGTGATCGCCAGCTCGGCGCGGTACTCCTCCGCGAGCAGCCCCACGGACGACGCCTTGATGCGCAAGGGCAGGTCCTTGGAGACGACGGTGACGTCGTGCCCCTCGGCCTGGAGGTTGCGCGCCACCGCCAGGATGCGCGAGTCGTTGTCGCCGAGCCGGAAGCCCGCCGGAAGAACGCCCGGGTCGGAGTGGTTGAGCTCGACCCTGAGCGTCCCGCCCAACTCGCCGATCGGGATCGGCGCGTCGAGCCGCCCGAACTGCACCCGGTAGCCGTCCAGCAGGCGCAGGGCCTGCCGGGCGAAGTAGCCGAGCTCGGGGTGGTGCCGCTTGGCCTCCAGCTCGGTGACCACTACGACCGGCAGCACGACCTCGTGCTCGTCGAAGCGGGACATCGAGCCTGGGTCGGCCAGCAGGACGCTGGTGTCGAGGACATAGGTGCGCCGGTCGAGCTCACGGCGCTTCTTGCTGGTCACCACGGGTGGACGAACCCCCTCGGGAGAGGTCGGGGTGCGACGTCGTCGCGCGGGAATGGACCGGGTCCTGGCCTTACGAGGGCCGGACGCCGGCCCTCCGCGTCGTCCGTACGATCCGCACGGTCGTCCGTTTGCAAAGGGCCTCCCGGGCGGGCGGCCCCATGCCGCCCGCTGGCAGTTCGACGATCTTGGACAGACCGTCGACCTGACAGGGATATTCCCTCTAACGTGCGCGCCCATGCAACGGCATATGCGACGAGCAGGTGAACGATTCGATCAGTGCGCTGGCCGCTTCGCGTGGAGCCCGTACGCCGTAGTCCGTACCGCGAGGGTCCGTACCGCCGGACGGGTCGCCCGGCGTGTCGGCCGGCGCGCCCCGGAGCCGCGCCGCGCCGGCGGCGGGTGTCAGCCGCCGTAGCGGCGGTGGCGCGCCGCGTAGTCGCGCAGCGCGCGCAGGAAGTCGACCTTCCTGAAGGCGGGCCAGAAGACCTCGCAGAAGTAGTACTCGGAGTGGGCGCTCTGCCAGAGCATGAAGCCGGACAGCCGCTGCTCGCCGCTGGTCCGGATCACCAGGTCGGGGTCGGGCTGGCCGCGCGTGTAGAGGTGCTTGGAGATGTGCTCGACGTCGACGATCTCGGCGAGCTCCTCGAACGAGCTGCCGCGCTCCGCCGCCTCCAGGATCAGCGAGCGCACCGCGTCCGCGATCTCCTGCCGCCCGCCGTAGCCGACGGCGACGTTGACGAGTATGCCGTCCTTGTCGTGGGTCGCCTGCTCGGCTTCCTTGAGCACGGTCTGGGTGCGGTCGGGCAGCAGGTCGAGGGTGCCCACGTGGTGGACGCGCCAGCGTCCGTCGGCGGCCAGGCCGCGCACGGTGTTCTCGATGATGCCCAGCAGCGGGCGCAGTTCGTCCTCGGTCCGGTCGAGGTTGTCCGTGGACAGCAGCCAGAGCGTGACGACCTCGACGTCGGTCTCGGCGCACCAGCCCAGCAGTTCCTTGATCTTCTCGGCGCCCGCCTGGTGACCCTGCTCGGTCGTACGGCCGTCGGCCCGCGCCCAGCGGCGGTTGCCGTCGAGGATCACGCCGATGTGCTTGGGCACCTGAGCGTGGTCCAAGCGGTTTTCCACCCGGCGGGCGTAGAGCCCGTACACCAGGTCACGCAAGTTCACGTCTTTTAGCCCCTCCGTGCATGGCAATCGCCCCGAGGGCGTAACCCTACTGCCCGCACACGGCCCTCACCCAACCCGCCCTGTCACAACTCCGTGATAGGCAGAACAACATGAACGACCCCTCGTACTACCGCGCCGCCGACGAACGCTACGACTCCATGGAGTACCGGCGTACGGGGCGCAGCGGGCTCAAACTCCCCGCGATCTCCCTCGGCCTGTGGCACAACTTCGGCGACGACCGCGCCCTGGAGTCGCAGCGCGCGATCCTGCGCCGCGCCTTCGACCTGGGCGTGACCCACTTCGACCTGGCCAACAACTACGGGCCGCCCGCGGGCTCGGCCGAACTGAACTTCGGCAAGCTGTTCGCCCAGGACTTCCGCGCCTACCGCGACGAGCTCGTCCTGTCCACCAAGGCCGGCTACGGGATGCACCCCGGTCCGTACGGCGAGTGGGGCTCCCGCAAGTACTTGCTGTCCTCGCTCGACGCTTCGCTGAAGCGAATGGGCGTCGAGTACGTGGACATCTTCTACTCGCACCGCTTCGACCCCGACACGCCGCTGGAGGAGACGATGGGCGCGCTCGCGTCCGCCGTCCAGCGGGGCAAGGCGCTCTACGCGGGCGTCTCCTCGTACAACTCCGAGCAGACCCGCGAGGCGGCCCGGCTGCTGCGGGACATGGGGGTGCCGGCCCTGATCCACCAGCCCTCCTACTCCATGATCAACCGGTGGACCGAGGACGAGGCGCTCCTCGACACGCTGGAGGCGGAGGGCATGGGCTGCATCTCCTTCGCGCCGCTGGCGCAGGGGATGCTGACCGACAAGTACCTGGACGGCATCCCCGCCGACTCGCGCGCCGCGCAGGGCAAGTCGCTGGATCCGGAGCTGTTCACCGACGAGGTCGTACGGCGGCTGCGCGGGCTGAACGAGATCGCGCGGCGGCGCGGCCAGTCGCTGGCGCAGCTCGCCCTGAACTGGGTGCTGCGCGACGAGCGGATGACGTCGGCGCTGATCGGCGCGTCGAGCGTGCGGCAGCTGGAGGCGAACGTGGCGGCGCTGGACGCGCCGGAGCTGACCGCGGAGGAGCTGGCGGAGATCGACTCCTTCGCGGTGAGCACCGAGGGAGTCAACATCTGGGCACGGAGGTCGTAGGAAGCGTCGCAGAAACGTCGTAGAAAGCTGAGGCCGCGAAAAGGGCCCCGAAGGGGCCTGGGAGTGGCCCTGGCAGGGGCCCATAAAAAGCGGGCCGGTCCGTGGGGGGGGGGTTACGGACCGGCCCGAGGGGGGGTTTCCACCATAACCGCTCGGAGGGCGTGCTCTGTGCATCGGCGCGGGTGACGGCGCGTGTCGCGCTGACGGACCGGGCCGCGGCGGGTCTTCGCCGGGTGCTCCGCCGGGGCGGCCTCACCCCCCGCCGGCCCCGACGCCGGAGGGCGTACGCCGTAGAACGGGCTCGCGCGGCGCTCCCCTTCAGCCGTCCCACCCGAGAGCGTCCCCCATCGTCATCATCGACTTGACGTCACACGTGCGACAGCTGGTGGCTCGTCTCCCTGACGCGGGCCCGCCTCTCCCAGGGCAGGAGATTCCAGGCAGGACCGCGCGATGCACTTCCAGCAGTCGCGTGTGAGCAGTGCGTAAGCGACTGTAGGGCACATACGCCCGTATGAACTACCTTATGCGGCAATTCGTTTACTCCGTGCCGAATTCAGTCTTAACCAGGACATCCGAGGCTTTCACGCGTTCGCTCCGCGCGCCGCGTACGCCCCTTCGCCACCCGTGAGCTCCTCGCGTACGCCGCCACGCCCTGAAAACACCAGGTCACGCCATCGCCCCGCCCAGCAGCAGCCCCAGCCACGCTCCGGCGATCATGTAGGGGCCCAGTGCCATCGTCGTACCGCGCCGTCCGCGCCCCGACAGCATCAGCCACACCCCGTACACCGACCCCAGCAACAACCCGAGAAACGCGCCCGCGAAGAGCACGCTCCAGCCGTACCAGCCCAGCGCGCACCCCAGCCCGACGGCCAACTTCACGTCCCCGAAGCCCATGCCGCTCGGACTGATCAGGAACAGCACGAAATACCCGCCGGCCAGCGCCACACCGCCGAGCAGCGCCCCTGTCCACGACCCGGCGGCGCCGGGGATCAGCGCGGCCGGCCCGAGCAGCGCCGCCACCCCGGCGGCCAGCGGGAGCGTGAGGACGTCCGGCAGCCGCCGCACCGCCCGGTCGACACCGGCCAGCACCACGCCGACCGGGGCGGCGAGCAGCCACACCGCCAGCTCGGGCCGGGCTCCGACCGCGGCCGCCAGCACCGCGCACACGACGGCGGTCACCACGGCCCACCACCACGGGCGCGGCCCCGACCCCGGCCCGTACGCCCGTAACCCCACCGGACAACGCCGGCACACCGCGCGTCCCGCCCACCCCGCTATCGGATGCCCGCGCGGGCAGGCCGAACGCCAGGGCCGGTCGGGCTCCACGGCCAGCCGGTAGAGCGGGCGCGGCACCAGCGCCCCCGCGGCGGCGCCGTAGAGCAGGGCGAGGATCAGCAGCAGCGCGTGCACGACCCGAGCCTACGGACCCCGCGCGCGGCGTGACCGTCTGATAGAACGAACGCCATGGCCCGCTGGCAGGACGGCAGATCCCAACTCCATCTTCCCGATGTGGCGGTGCCATTGGAGATCGCCGCCTCGTACCGCGCCCGTACCCGCGGGCTGCTCGGCCGCGACGGCATCGGGGGCGCACTGCTCCTCACGCCCGCCACGAGCGTGCACACCTTCCGGATGCGGTTCCCCGTCGACGTCGCCTACCTCGACCGGGACTTGACGGTCCTGGCCGTACGCACCATGCGCCCCGGGCGTCTCGGCGTCCCCCGCCCGCGCTCGCGTCACATCCTGGAGGCGGAGGCGGGGGCGATGGAGCGCTGGGGGCTGCACGCGGGGGTGCGCGTGGCGATTCGCGCGTGAACGGTCAGAGGCGGCAGGGCCCTTCGGCCTGAGCCCCTGGAACTCGCCTTCGGCTGACGGGGGCTGCTGACAGGGGTTACTGCCGGGCCCGACGGCGTGCCACGGCCTTCCAGCCGCCGAGCCAGAGCAGCAGCGCCGATCCGGTGCCGACGCCCGCGTACCCGAGGACCCGCTTCTGCCCGTCCCCGCGACCGCTCGCGCCGGCCGACTGCTGTCCGGCGTCCGCCCCGGCGGCGGCGCTCGCACTGGGCGTCGGCCTCGGTTTGCCGTCCTTGGTGACGTCGATCCGGAGCGTTACGGGGACGGCGCCCGAACCCCCTTCCGCGACCTTCGGGTTGACGCTGACCTGGAGGTAGTACGAACCGGCGAACCGCATCGCCTTGGCGGACTCGGCGAGCGCGGTGCCGGTCGCGTTGCCGGGCTCCGCGGGGACGGTGTCGAGGGAGAGGGTCGCGGGTTTGCCCTGGTAGCCGGCGGTCTTGTTGGCCACGTAGCCGCGCGCGGTGTTGCTCAGCCCCATCCGTAGACCGTTGATCACGTACGGTTTCCCCGCCGTCCCCGCCGTCCCCGCCGTCCCCGCCGTCCCCGCCGTCCCCGCCGTCCCCGCCGTCCCCGCCGTCCCCGCCGTCCCCGCCGTCCCCGCCGTCCCCGCCGATGTCGCTGACGTGGTCGATGTAGCCGATGTGTCCGCCCCGAACTCCGCGTCGACATAGAGCTGCTGGCCCCAGTCGACGGGCACGCGGTAGAAGCGCGTCTCGCCAGGCCGAATGGCGTCCGTCCACACTCCGGTAGGCGCGGCCGGGGCGTCGTTGAACCCGGTGCCCCCGGAGATGCCGCGGGGAGCGCCGGAAGCCGCACTTCCGGACGGAGCGCTCCCGGACGGAGCGATGGGCTCGGGGCCGGGCGGCTTCGTGGTCTGCTTCTGCTTCCGCAGGGGCGTGGAGACGTACTTGAGCTCGACGGGCACCGCCGCCGCGTCCCCGCCCACCGCCTCCCCGCGCTCGACGACGAAGCGGTACGTGCCGGCCGCCTGGCAGGCGCCGCCCGACTTGATCACGCGGTCCGCGTAGTCGCTGACGGGGTAGGCCCCGCCCGTCGTGAGGAAGGAGCGGTGGTGGCTGATGCCGCACCGCATGCCGTCGGCGGTCTGGAGCGAGACGTCGATGCCGTCCCGCATCCCCATCGTGGCGCCGGGCCGGGGCACGGCGACGGCCGATATGTACGCGTTGGAGACGGCGTCCAAGTCGACGCCGTAGTACTTCCTCTCGCCCGGTTTGACGCTGTCCTTGTATGTGTGCGCGCCGGGCCGCAGTCGCGGGCCGCCGTCACCGGCGGCCGAGCCCCGGACGGGGGCGGCGTTGGGGGCCATCCGGTACGAGGCAGGCGCCCCGCCCCCGGCATCGACGACGCCGACGGCCCCGGCGGGCCCGGCGGCGAGCCCGAGGCCCGTCACCACTGTCCCCGCCATCACCAACGCCCTCTTGCGGCCCTTCATTTCCCGCCTCCCTCACCCATACCCCCCGGTAGCCCCATCCTGCCCGCCGACCGCAGTGCCGGACACCCCGATGCGGCGGCGGACTGCCGGCCGGCCCGGAAGCCGGCGGCCGGGCGGGGGTTCTGACGTGCCGCGGCGCTGTCCACAGGGCGCCGCCGGAGTTGTCCACAGGGGTCGCGAAGGCGGCGAAGGTGCGCTGTGCTTGGGCAATGACGGCGGACAACGACACCTTGCACGATCTGGCGATGGCTCAGGGCGGCATCCTTTTCTCCTCACAGGCCGCCGCCTTCGGCCTCAACTCCTCACTCACCGCGCGCATGCTGCGCCGGGCGGGTTGGACCGCGATGTACCGGGGCGCGTGGGCCGCGCCCGGAAAGGACGTCGATCTACGGCTGCGGCTCCGGGCCATTCAGCTTCAGCGCCCGCGACTCACCGTCAGCCACCGCACGGCGGCCGCGGCCCACCGCATCGAGGTGGGCCGCGGACCCCACCCCATAGAGCTGACGGACGCCGCGGGCGCGGCGTCGGTCACGGTGTACGGCATGAGGGTGCACGGCCTCCCCCTGACCGAGGAGGAGATCACGGACGTCGACGGCATCCGGGTCACCACCGTCGTACGGACCACCTGCGACCTGCTCCGCTCGCTCCCCTGCCATGCGGCGGTCATCGCCGCCGACTCGGTGTTCGCCAGAGGGATGGCCGACCTCCGGCAGGTGGCCGAGGCCCTCACCACGGGCCCGCGCCGCGCCCGCACCGGCACGGCCCGACAGGCACTGGCCCTGGCCGACCCGTTATCGGGCTCGCCGGCCGAGTCCACGGCGAGACTGGAGATGCACGAGGCAGGCCTGCACCCCGATTCCCAGGCCGAGGTGGTCACGGCGCAGGGCCGCATGCGCCGGGTGGATTTCCTCTTCCGTGAACAGGGTTTGGCCGTGGAGATCGAGGGCTTCGCATGGCACGGCTCCAGAGCGGCCCACCAGGAAGGCACCACCCGCTTCAACGCACTCACGTCCTCCCCGCAGATCCGCCAACTCCTGCGCTTCACCCGCGACGACGTCCTATACCGCCCACGCCTCTTCATCCGAACCGTCCAGGGCTCTCTCTCACACCTGGACAGAAACTGCCGGGCTGACGGCCCCCGGCCGTGGGCGGCGATATCAGAGGGGAATAGCCGAGTCCATGAGCATCCGTACTCATGCGAGTAGGGAGGCCGTCCGTGCTGTCCGTCGACACGAGCTGACAGAGTTGACAGCCCGTCACACGGGCGAACGCTTAAGAGCAGTGCGCGAGTTGGCCGGTGTCATGCCGCCGTCGCGCCGATGGCCTGTGCGGCACCGACAGAGACATTAAGGGGGCGCTATGAGCGACAAGCTGGGAATCCCTCCGCATGACCTGCGGGCGAGCGCTGGAGCCGCCGGCCGCATAGCCAGGGACCTGGAGCCGCCCGTGAAGAAGGCGGTGAACAAGAGCAAGGACGCGGCGAGCGCGCTGAAAGGCTGGTCCTTCGGGACCGCCGTCGAGACGAGCGCCGAGGAATGGGATACGGCCCTGAGCGCCATGCGCAAACGCATCGCCAGGAGCCAAGACCTGCTCCGGGACATCGCCGACATGCACACATGGAACGACCACGACATTTACCGGACGTTCTCGGGGGACCTGAAGCGATGAGCACCGCCTATCAGCTTCTGCTCAAGCTCGACGTCTCCGACCTGGAGGCGGCCGCCTCGGCCTGGGGGTCCCTGGCGAGAAAGCTCGAAACCGCGCACAAGGACCACCGCAGACATGTCACCGGCCCCCTGTCCGCATGGGAGGGGGACAGCGCCAAAGCCGGAAAGCCGGTCTTGGAACAGCTCCAGGGGCAGCTGGAGGCGGCGCACGTGGACGCGATCCTGATCATCACGGTCCTGGACACCACGCGCGTGGCGATGAAGCAGGCACAGACGGACCTGAGGAACGCCATCAAGAGCGCGGAGCGGGACGACTACATCATCGACGACACCACGGGCCAGGTCTCGCTGCCCAAGTGGCTGATCGACGCCCGCCACGACCCCGACCAGGCCACGGTGCTGCCCGAGTACACCAAGGCCATGACGGGCCACCAGGACAAGATCAACCAGGCGGTCAAGGACGCGAAGAAGGCCAGCGACGACGGGGAGAAGGCGATCGGAGAGGTCCGCGCCCAACTGCTGGACGAGGAGGACGCCCTGGGGCAGACCGCGGTGGAGGCCCGCGATGTGACCAAGGACCTGGGGATCGGCCCGTACGGCATTCCGGACGGCAAGGACGTCAAAGAGAACGCCGAGTGGTGGAAACACCTCGGCCACGACGAGCAGCAGATGTACATCGCGATGTACCCGAAGCAGATCGGCGGCTTGGACGGTTTGCCGACGGTGGCCCGCGACGATGCCAATCGGCTTCTGCTGGATCAGTACCTCAATCCGGCGCCGCCGGAACACTCCATCAACCCTGACGTCTTCAACAAACAACAGGACGGGCTCAAGGCCCTGAAAAAGAAGCTCGACGCCGCCGACGGGGCACCCAAGGGGAGAGAACTCTATCTGCTGAAACTCCGGCCCGAGGGCGACGGCCGGGCTATCGTCGCCATGGGCAACCCTGATACCGCGAAGAACACCGCGGTGCTGGTGCCCGGGGTCAACTCGGACCTTGAGGGGACGGGAGGCGAGATAGACCGGATCGATGCACTGCAGGGCGCAGCCATGAGGAGTGCGCCCGGCGATTCAACTGCTGTGATCTCCTGGCTCGACTATGACCCGCCCAACGAGAAGATACCCGATCTCGACTTGGACATCGGGGTCATATCCCAGGACCGCGCCAAAGAAGGCGGGGAAACACTACGGCATTTCACGGAAGGTACGCGGGCCGCGCAAGGGGGCCACCACAGCAATCTCACCGTTATAGGACATAGTTATGGGTCCACGACTGTGGGAGCGGGGGCGGCAGGAGGTCACGGGCTGGGTGCTGACAACATCGTTGCGGTCGGTAGTCCCGGCATGACGGTGGAACACGCCAAGGACTTGAACATCGACCCCAAGCATGTCTTCATCGGCTCGGCCAAGGATGACCCCATCATTAACAACTTCGCCGGTACTGCGCTGGGCGCCGACACGCGGAACCAAACATTCGGAGCACAGAACTTCAAAGTGGACACCAGCGGGCACAGCGGCTACTGGGGCTACATAGACAACAATCCCAGTGAAAGCTTGACCAACCAGGGACGAATCATCACCGGCTACCCTCCTTCGACGGTACCGCCCAGGAACCCGGACCATTACTCCGGTGGTATCGCCAATCCCTTCCCGAACGTTCCGCAGGGAATCAAATAATGCACGGCACTCGCCCTTCCGCCCGCTACCGGCTAAAGGTCCTGTCCGCAATATTCGCGGCAACCATCGCGATGACTACGCTTGGGGGATGCATGTCCGACGACAAGGAAGAGACGGCCAAAAATGCCCCGCTCCCGAGAATGAGCCGTGAGAGCGCACAGACCTGGGCCCGGAAATTCACCGAACGCCTGGCCAAAAGCATAGGCGAGCCCGTCGGCCCGCGCACCCCCGATGCCCGGTTCTTGAAGTGCGGGGGAAAGAACGGCGAGACGGCCACGGACGACAGGTTCATACTGATGTACAGCGCCTGGGTCAAGGTCCCCGCCGAGCGCCATAACGAGGCCGCCCACAAACTGCGCGAAATACTCGTGGACGAGGGCTACACCATCACAACCGAGCGCTCGTACAAAGCCCCCAAGCAGAGCATGATCCTTGAGGCTCGGCCGAAGAAGGGTGGCTTCTTCATCGCGATTCAGTCTGCGGCAGTGGACGGTGGATTCCCGGAGATCACCCTCGGCATCGATTCCCCCTGCATGATCCCGCCGGGGGCGACGCAGAGTCATCAGTGACCCGAAGATTACCCGTCAGGTCTCGGTCAGCGTTTTGAGCGGGGGAAGCTGACCTCCACGCGGCGGTTCTTCTTTCGGCCGTCTTCGGTGGAGTTGTCGGCGATGGGGTACGCCTCGCCGTAGCCGCGGATCTGGTAGGAGAGGGAGGACGAGCCCAGGTCCTGGGCGAGTTGGCGCTGGACCGCGTCGGCGCGCTGTTTGGACAGGACGAGGCCGTGGGCGGCGGAGCCGAGGTTGTCCGTGAAGCCGAAGACGCGGAGGCTGGTGGCGTTCTGCTTCTTGATCTCGTCGGCGATGGTCCGGATGCGGTCGTTGGCCGCGCCGCTGAGTTTGGCGCTGTCCTTGGCGAAGAGGACTTCGGCCTGGAGGGCGAAGGTGACGTCGACGTTGGTGTCCTCGCGGCGCTCGTCGCCGTTGTCGGTCTCGACGACGGACTTGATGTCGAGGACCCGGCCGGGTGCGAGCTTGGCTCCGGCGCGCATCTTGAGGTCCGGATCGCCGGAGTCGATCTTCACCGGGGGCTTGGAATCAGCCGGGACTCCGGGCCCGCTGTCGGCCCGTGCGGCGGGAGGCGGCGCGTTCACGGTCAGCAGCGCGGCGGCGAGGGCCGCGGCGAGGAGTGTGCCGTGGCGGGTGGCCCGGAGCGTGGTCATGGGGACGCTCATCCGGAGATCTTGATGTTGACGGTGGGCATGGAGGGGAGTTGGAAGTCGACCTGCGTGACGCTCTGCGGCGGGGCCGGGAACTGGGCGAAGATGGGGCGGCTTTCGTTGGGCTTGATGCCGTAGAGCCCCGTCGAGCAGAGGCATTCGCCGTCGGTGTCGCGCAGGATGAGGTAGCGCTTCTTCCCCGCGGCGTCCACGAGCGAGGCGCCCGAGATCGATGACTGCGACCTCATCTCCGTCTCTTTGGAGCGCCACGCGAAGGCGTTGAACACCTTGCTCCCCCGGTTCGTCACCGTGCCGTTCACCGTGACGAAGCCGCCGTCGTCCCGGACGGCCGAGTTGAGGGTCACGACGATGCCGTCCGCCCCCTTCATCTCGCCGATCGCCGTGGTCGACTGGGCTACTGGTTTGTTGTCGCCGTCGCCCCGTGGGCCGGCGGATTCCTTGGACGAGTCCTTGTCGGACTTCTGTCCGCCGCTGTCACCGCCGCAGCCGGTCACCGCGATGGCCATGGTGGCCGTGAGCGCCACCGCGGCCGCGCTCCTTAGGGCCTTCGTCGTGTGCCGATTGCTCATGAGGGGCGTTCCTTCGCTCGTCGGTCGACCGTCAGTCGGCGAGGCGGACGGTGAACAGGTCCTTGGCTCGGGGAAGGGGGTCGGGCTTCTCTGGGTCGATGGACAGCGGGCGCCCGTCGCAGATGAGCTCGATGAGCGGCTTGCCGCCCTTGTCGTCGGCCCCGCTGTCGTCGCCCTTGCCATCGGTGCCGCCGTCGTCGCCTTTGCCATCGGTGTCGCTGTCGTCGCCCTTGTCATCGCCCCCCGCCTCGTCGCCCGGAGCGTCGGGAGCCACGACGCAGCGGGGCTCGACGACGGCCTTCGCCCCGGCGTGTGCCTTGCGGTTCTCCGTGCCGGGCACGACCGAGCGGCCCACGGACCCGAGGGACGTGACCTTGACCGTGAAGGCCGTGGACGTGAAGTCCGGGAGCGGGTCGCACACATCGACCTCGGCGTCGTTCTTCGCGGCGAAGGCCCCCGCCGCGTCGCAGGCCTGAAGTCTGTCGGCTCCCCTGCCGCTCAGCCAGTCGACACGGGCCCTTTCGTCGCCGATGTCTTTGAGGAAACCGTCGAGGAGCTGATCCCGGTAGTCCTGGGCGGCGGCGAGAGCGGACGCGTCCGCCGCCGTCTGCGCGCCGTTCTTCTTGGCTCCGGCCTGGCCCACGGCGAAGAAGGCCAGGGCGATGAAGAGGATGCCGGCCACAGCCGTGATGTAGATGGGGAAGGACTGCCCGGCGTCGCCCCTGCCGCAGCGCGCTGGGGGCGTCTGCGTCCAGCGTGTCCGGGACGGCTCCGTCAGATGCCGGTGACTTGGGAGATCTTGTTCGAGATCGCTCCGGCGATCATGCCGCCGAAGTCCGTGGTCGTCAGGACCAGGATGATCGCCACCACTACCGCGATGATCCCCAGATACTCGATCGACGTCTGGCCCCGGTCGCTGCGCCAGGCCGGTCCCCGTCGCACCCGGTGCGCCCATGCTCCCCGGACCGCCCGGACTCCCCAGAAGCGCTTGCCCATCGTGTTCCCCTCCATGGCCGGGCCGCCTCGGCTGGTCCGGCGAGTCAGTCCGCGTGGTGTGCGTCCCCGTCATGCCGCTCGTGACACGAGAAAAGTACGCCGAAACACCAGGCGCGGAACAGTGCACCCGGCACCATTGCCTTCCCCGTTCAGGGAGTTGAAACACCACAGTTCCCATGCGTTTCTTACGCATCTCGCGGCTCATCGGTCTCACCCCCGCTCAGCCACGCCCGTGGAGGGGTTCTCGGGCCATGACTGTCCCACACGGGGTTGCAGACGCGAAGGCGCTTGACGCAAGTCGGCCGAGTTCGCGCGGTGCCGGGGCGGGGCGAGGGCCGGGCGCGTGCCGGCCGTGGGCGGGCGAGGGCGAGGTCGGGGCCGTAACGGCATGGGGCGTCCTCTCGGTGGGCGGTGGCGGTCAATCCCCCGTGATGGTGCCGAAATCCATGCCCGAGCCCAGGAAGAAACCCGCCACGAGCAGGATCATCGTGCCCGGGACCATGAAGGTCGTGATGACCATCGTGGCCCTGGGCACGGCCCGCGCCGCGCGCCTGCGGGCCAGTTGGGCGTCGGTGCGGCGCATGTCGTTGGAGATGCTGATGAGCGTCTCGACGATCGGCGAGCCCAGGTCCTCGCCCTGCTGCAAGGCGGTGACGAATTGGGCCACTTGCTCGGAGTCATTGCGTTTGCGTAGCTCTTCGAATGCCTGGCGGCGGCTTACGCCGAGATCCATCTGGCGCAGGGTGATGCGCAATTCATCGGCCCACGGGCCCTCGTATTTCTCGGACACCCGGTCGAGAGCTTGGCGGAAACTCAGCCCCGCGCTCACCACCACCGCCAGTACGTCCAGAAAGTCGGGCAGCGTCCGTTCGATAGCGTCCCGCCGTTCGCGCACCGCCGCCCAGATTCCGACCTCGATCCAGAAGAGGCCGAAGGCGATCAGCAGCAGGGCGAGCAGCAGGCGGCCCTGTACGAGCATGACCAGCGCGCCGCCGAAGCCCAGCCCGCCGTAGACGGCGCGCCGGGCCGCGTACCGGTCGACGGTCAGGCCGCCCGGGTTGCCCGCCCGGTCGATGCGCCGTCTGACCCGGTCGACCCGCTTCTCGCCCATGAGCCGCAGCACGAGCGGCGCGTACCGCATGCCGAGGCGGTCCACGGCGGAGCCGACCGCCGTCGTGCGGGTCGCGCCGACCTCCAGGGCGAGGACGAGGTCGGCGGGGAGCTTCGCCTCGCTGCGGTAGAGGGCGATGCCGTAGCAGATGCCCGCCACGGCGAGGCCGATGACCAGGGCCAGCAGGAGTTCCATGGGGTCGCCGCCTCCTCGGGGTCAGACGTCGATCTTCGACATGCGGCGGATGAGGAAGAAGCCGAGCCCGTACAGGCCGAAGGCGGCCACGACCGCCGCCTTGCCCAGGAACGACGCCGTCATCCGGTCGATCGAGCCGGGCGCGATCCGGTCCATCAGCAGCAGCGTGCAGATGCCCATCAGCGGTACGACGTATGCCGTCACGGTCACCTGTGAGAGCTGCGTACGGACCTCCCGCCGCGTCTCCTTGCGTTCCTCCAGCGTCTGCGTGAGGTTGCGCAGCGAGCTGACGACCGCGCCGCCCGCCCGGTTGGCCAGCACGAGCGTCGTGACCAGGACGACCAGTTCGCGGGAGGGCAGGCGCTCCGCGAGTTCGCCCAGCGCGTCGTCGATGGAGTGCCCGACCGCCAGCTTGTCGGAGACCTTGGCCAGTTCCTCGGCGGCCGGGGCCTCCATCTCGTCGGCGGCCATGCCGAGCGCCGTGCGCAGCGCCAGCCCGGCCTGGGTGGCGTTGGCGAGGATGCGGGAGAGTTCGGGGAGCTGGCCGATGAACTTCTCGATGCGCTTGCGCCGCTGCCAGCCGAGGAACGCGAAGGCCGACCAGACGGCGACGGCCGCCGCCAGCGGCCCGAAGAACGGCGCGAGCGCCCCGGCGGCCACCAGCCACAGCCCGATCGCCGCCCCCGCCGTGTACACCGTGAACTCGGCGGGCGTCACGTCCATTCCGGTCGAGGCGAGGCGCCAGGCCAGCCGCCGGCCCGCGCGGGTGGCGCGCAGCCGGCGGTCGAAGGCCGCGAAGTGGCGTGCCCGGCCGGCCGGGGGCGGGGCCGGGGTCTCGGTGAGGCGGTCGATGAGCGCGCGGCGCTGGGCCTTGCCGGCCGCGTACGCCTGCACGCCCGCGACGGCCAGCGCGCAGCACACCAGGGTGGCGCCGACCGTCAGCTGTGCGAGATTGCCGAGATCGTTCATGGCTGGCTACCTCTGCCCTGCCTCTCCGGTGTGGAACCGCCCCGCCTCGCCGGTGCGGGACTGCCGGGCCGCCCTGGTGTGCAGCTCCGCGGGGAACGCGGCGACGCCGAAGCCGGGCGGCACGGGTTCGTCCGCCAGCCGCAGCCGTTCCGCGACCCGCTCCGGGATCGGGAAGCAGCCGAACCGGCCGCGTACGACCCGGTCCGCGCGCAGCGGCTCGGCGTCGAAGCGGCAGACGGTGGCGATGCGGTAGTCCTCGTGCCCGTGCGAGTCGAGGATGGCGATCTCGCTGACCCGCCGCGATCCGTCGGCGGCGCGGGTGAGCTGGACGATGCAGTCGACGGCGCTGTTGATCTGGTCCTGGAGCGCCTCGTACGGGATCTTCACCTCGGACATGGAGGCCAGCGTCTGGAGCCGCATCAGCGCGTCCTCGGCGCTGTTGGCGTGCACGGTGGCGAGCGAGCCGTCGTGGCCGGTGGACATGGCCTGGAGCATGTCGAGGGTCTCACCGCCGCGCACCTCGCCGACGATGATGCGGTCGGGGCGCATGCGCAGGGAGTTCCGTACGAGGTCGCGAATGGTGATGCGGCCGTTGCCCTCGACGTTGGGCGGGCGCGATTCGAGGCGGATGACGTGCGCCTGCTGGAGCTGGAGTTCGGCGGCGTCCTCGACGGTGATGATGCGCTCGCCCTCGGGGATGAGGCCGGAGAGCGCGTTCAGCAGGGTCGTCTTGCCGGAGCCCGTCGGGCCGGAGACGACCAGGTTGAACTTGGCCCGTACGAGCGCGGCGAGCAGCGCCAGCATCGTCGCGTCCAGCGTGCCCATACCGATCAGCTCGTGCAGCGTGTACGCGCGCGGGAAGCGCCGGATGGTGAGGGTGGCGCCGTTGAGGGCGAGCGGCGGGATGATGACGTTGACGCGCTCGCCGGACGGCAGCCGGGCGTCGACCATCGGATTCGACTCGTCCACGCGGCGGTTGACGGTGGAGACGATCCGCTCGATGGTCTGCATCAGCTGTTCGTGCGAGGCGAACCGCACGGGCACCGGCTCGACCCGCCCCGACCGCTCGACGTAGATCTGGTCGGGCCCGTTGACCATGATCTCGGTGATGGAGGGGTCTTCGAGGAGCGGTTCGAGCACGCCGAGGCCGAGCGCCTCGTCGACGACGCGCCGGATCAGCCGGTCGCGTTCGGCGGTGGACAGGACCGGGCCCTCGCGGCTGATGATGTGGCCGAGTACCCGCTCCAGGCGGCTGCGCCGCTCGGCCGCCGCCAGCGACGACATCTCGGCGAGGTCGATCTCTTCGAGCAGCTTCGCCCGGTAGACGGGGACGAGGTGGCTCGACTCCCGGCCGTCCGCGGGGCTTTCGGGGGCGACGATCCGCGCCCGTAGGCTCATGGGGTGCTCCTGGGGTCCGCGGGGCAGGGCATGGTGGCGGTGCGGGTGGCCGTACCGAAGTCGAAGGGGAGGACGGCGGGGATCTCGACGGTGGCGCTGCCGGTGGTCTGCCCGCCGCCGTCGCACAGGGCCGCGCCGACGTCGGTGCGGCCCGCCAGCCAGCCGCTCACGGCGGCCTTGCCCGCGCCCTCCGGCGACATCCCGGAGTCGTCGAGCGTGGCCGTACGGGCGGCGGCCCGCGCCGCGCTCCCGGCCTGCTGCGCGGCGAACGCGGCCAGGCCCAGCTGGATGGCGGCCAGCCCGATGACGAGCAGGAGGGGCAGGAACCCGAGGAACTCGATCGCGGCGGAGCCCCGGTCGCGGTCGCGGCGAGCCCGCCCCGGACGGCCCCTTCGACCGTACGAGCCATACGAGCCGCCCGCGCCAGGGGTATCTCCCGCCCGCTCACCCCTCGCCATACCGCGGCTCCTCCCTGGGCGCCGCCGCCGAGCCCCGTACCGCCCATGGCCAGTCGAGTACGCCCGGGAAGAGCACCGGGACCTTCAGGTCCACCGAGGCCCGCGCCATGTCCCCGGAGGGGCCGCAGTCGATCGTCCCCGCGGACCAGGCGCCGGGCAGGTCCTTGTGGGCCGCGCCGGAACAGGCCGCCGCGCCTCCCGTGGCGCCCGCCCGCGCGCCCTTGTCCGCAGCGTTTCCGGCCAGCGAGTACGTATACCCGACCAGGACGCACTGCCAGACGACGACCAGCACCACCAGGATCAGCGGGAGCACGCCCACGAACTCCACGGCGACCTGTCCCCGGTCGCCGCCCAGGCGCTTGCGGAATCTGCCGGTGTTGGTGGGCACGGGGGAGAGCTGGTCCGCGCCCGTCCTCTCACTGCCGCCGCCGCTGCCGCTGCCGCTCCCTATGGCGCGCCGTCGCCGCAGCCCGGCCGTGACGGAGGCGCGCTCGGCGGAGCGGTCGGCGTGGCTGCCGCCGCGCGCGGCGCGCCCGCCGCCGTCCGGCGCCTCGATCAGGCCCAGTTCGGCCGCCAGCGCCCACAGCGCCTGCTTGACGGCCGACTTGGCGTCCAGGTCCTGCATCCGGCCGGAGTCGACGGCCGGTTGCAGTTCCTTGTAGCCCGCGGGGATGGGGGTGCGGGCGGTGCGGGTGCCGGTGGTGCGGGCGACCAGCGGCGGCTGGATCTCGGAGCCGCGGGTGTGCCGGTTGACGACCGTCGTGGTGTCCTCGGCCTTGCGGATCTGGAGCCGGTCCCAGAGCCGCACCATGCGTTTGGCGGCCCGTACGGACACCACGTCCGGCGTCGTGACGAGGAGCGCGAGGTCGGCGGATTCGACGGCGGCGGCGCCCGCGGCGGTGATCTGGGTGCCGCAGTCGATGACGACCAGTTCGTAGCGGGCCCGCAGGGCGCCGATGATCTGCCGGGAGGCGAGGTCGCCGACCTCCTCGCCGCGCTCCCCCTCCCCCGGCGCGAGCAGCAGGGCGAGCCCCGTGGGGTGCGGGAAGACGGCGTCCTGGAGGACGCGCGGCGAGATGTCGCTGATGCCGGCCAGGTCGGCGATGGAGCGGCGGAACTGGACGTCCAGGTAGGAGGCGATGTCGCCGGACTGGAGGTCCATGTCGACGAGCGCCACGCTGCGGCCCGCCGAGTGCGCGGCGAGCGCGAGCTGTACGGCCGTGACGGTGGCGCCCACGCCGCCCTTCGCGCCGATCACCGCGACGAGCCGCCCGCCGGGCCCGGCCGGTGCGCCTTCGGGGCCGCTGCCCAGGTGGCGTCGGACGCCCGTGGCCCAGTGCGCGGCGGCCTGGACTCGGGTGCCGACCTCGTCGTACGAGAGGGGGAGCGCGACGATGCCGCGCGCGCCGGAGTCCATGGCGGCGGAGTAGAGGGCGGGTCCGGCGTCGGCGGTGACGAGGACGACGCCGACGGCCGGGAAGCGCAGGGCGACGTCGCGGATGACCTCCAGGGCGGGGACGGGGCCGAGCCGTTCGTGGACCAGGACGACTTCGGGCAGTTCCTCGACGGCGACGGCGGCGAGCGCCGCCAGGGTGTCGAGGAGGCGGGTGGAGTCGCCGGCCGGCTCCATGGGTTCGACGCCGGGGAGCTGGCCGAGCGTCCCGCTGACGGCGCGGGCGACGTCCGGGTCGCCGACGGCCGCGAGGATTCTGATCGTCACCGTGTCCCCTGCCTCTACTTGTCGCCGTCGAGGGTGTAGGTGCGGTCGCCCGGGCTGATCGTGTCGTCGCCGCCGGGGGCGACGAGGGCGAGGCGGACGTGGGAGGCGAAGGACTCCGCGTACGCGACGCGCTGGGCGTCCTTGGTGTCGAGGGCGAAGGTGATGGGGACCGCCTCCCCGGCGCGCCGGGTGGTGGGGTTGGAGCCGTGGTCGGCGTTGTTGGGATCGAGGGCCGTGAGCTTGCCGACGGCGAGGACCTGCGCGCCGCCGACGATGATCTTGGATACGGGCTTGGTGCCCTGCTCCTTGCCGTCGAAGGTCGCGTAGATGTTGACCTTGTCGGCGGGGTTGATCTTCCCGGCCACGCCGGTCGCCGCGTCGATCATGATGGCGATCTCCTGCTGGCCGGGCCGGAGCGCGGGCCGCGAGACGATCATGTCGTCCTGGAGCAGCGAGCCCTTGCGCAGCGGGGTGACGGCGATCTTGCCGCGCAGGTCGCCGAGGTCGGTGACGGCGGTGGCCGGAAGCCAGCGCTTGGGCATCTTTATCCGCTCGAACTGGGCGGCGTCCAGCTCCTTGTAGGCGGACACATCCGATTTCAGCCGGTACGCCGTGGTCTCCGGGCCGACCTTCGACTCCACGTCGTGGAGGACGGAGAAGACCCCGACGAACGCGCCGACGGCACACAGGACCGACAGGAGCAGCAGGATGACTCCGCGGCGCTGGCGTGAATTCATGGGACGGGCAACCTCGTTCGGGGACGTCGGCCGGCGGTGCGTCGCCGGCGGGCGGGCGGCGGCCTACCGGCTGGTCAGGGCGGCTCGTACGGACGGTGCGAGGGCGGCGGCGCGCGGGCCCGGCGGCTCGGCGCGCTCCACGGCGGCGGAGCAGAACGCGCAGCGGTCACCGATCAGTTCGAGGCCGCACCAGCGGCACTCCTCTCTGCGCACGGACGCCACCAGTTGGTACAGCACGGTCGCGTCCGGGATGGCGGCGGCGAACTCGACGGCCTTGCGGGTGCCCCACCAGCGCGCCGACTCGGCGGGCAGCGCGGTCTCCTGGACGGCCTGTACGCGCCAGGCGGGCGCGAGGACGTCCGTGACCCAGTCCTCGTGGCCCGCCCTGCGCGGCCGGCCGCGCGCGACGGTGAGGGCGGTGGCGAAGCCGGGCCCGTCCGGCGGCTCCGCGCCGCCGACCGGGATGAGCCGCGGGTCGGGCCCGGCGAGCACGGCGAACCGGGTGCCGGGCAGCCAGGACTTGACGTGCGGGCCGAGGCCGACCTCGACCCGGTCGAGCCCGGCGACGCTGTCCAGCTGCGCGCCCGCGTGGATGTAGTGGGCGAGGAGGCGGGCGGCGCAGGCGAGGACGCCGGGGCTCAGGTCGGACACCGACAGCTGGCGTAACTGGCGGGCGAGCACGGCGACGGCGAGCGGAGGCAGCGCGATCGGCAGGAGCGCCATCCGGTCGCTTTCGAGCACGGAGCGGGTGGTGTGCAGGCGTCGTGCGTACGGTCCGGGGAGCGCGTCCGGGTAGAGCGCGACGACGTAGCCGCAGCGGTCGAGGAGGGCGGCGGTCTGCGCGACGGCGTCGTCCAGGGGCTGCGCGTCCGGGGGCCGGAGGACCGCGGCGGCCGGGGCCTGGCCGTCGGGCGGCACGAGCACCAGGTCGGGGCTGGTGACTGCAATCGCGGTGGGCACGTCGGCTTCCCCGTTCACTCCGGCCGCCGATGCCCCGGTGACCGCAGATGGACACTCCTCGCTACTGCCCTTGGCTGGTGCATCAGCACTTTATCCACGAATGCGGCGGGAGAGAACAGCCCGCCGGAGTTCTCGCAAACCCTTGACTGACCCAATGGTCTGGACCATCTTTACGCCCAAGCGGTGGCCACCGTCCCTTTCGCTCCTCCTTCAACACCCTTCCCACCGGAGGCAGTCGTGGACCGTACACGCCGCACCCAAGCCCCCCGATTCAGACACAGAACGGGACGTAGACCTCTGCGCGCCCTCACCGCGCTCGCCGCCGCCGCGCTCGCCGCGACCGGCCTCACCGTCATCGGCGACGGCGGGACCGAGGCGGCCGCCGCCGACAGCGCGACCGCCGCTCACCACTCGGCCGCCCCTCGCAGCGCCGCCGCCCCGCACAGCGGCACAGCCGCGGCCAACCTCGCCAAGAACCCCGGCTTCGAGTCCGGCCTCGACAACTGGACCTGCTCGGGCGGGAGCGGCACGGCCGTCAGCTCCCCCGTGCACGGCGGCGCCGGAGCCCTCAAGGCCACGCCCGCCGGGTCCGACAACGCCAAGTGCTCCCAGACGGTGAGCGTGCAGCCGAACTCCTCGTACACGCTGAGCGCCTGGGTGCAGGGTTCGTACATCTACCTCGGCGCGAGCGGCACCGGCACCACGGACGTCTCGACGTGGACTTCCTCGGCCTCCTCCTGGCAGCAGCTGAACACCAGCTTCAAGACCGGCGCGTCGACGAAGACGGTGACCGTCTACACCCACGGCTGGTACGGGCAGCCCGCCTACTTCGCCGACGACTTCACCCTGGACGGACCGGGCGGCGGCGACCCGGGCGAGCCGGTTCCCGCGACCCCCGGCGGCCTCGCGACAGGCGCGGTCACCTCGTCCTCCGTGGCCCTCTCCTGGAACCCGGTGACCGGCGCGAGCGGCTACAACGTCTACCAGGACGGCGCGCGGGTCCAGTCGGTGAGCGGCGCCTCGGCCGTGGTGACGGGGCTGACCCCGGCCACCTCGTACCAGTTCCAGGTGACCGCGGCCAACAGCGCGGGCGAGTCGCCGAAGTCGGCGGCCGTCTCGGCCACCACCAAGGAAGGCGGGCCCGGGCCCTCCGTGCCGAAGCACGCCGTGACGGGCTACTGGCAGAACTTCAACAACGGCGCCACCGTCCAGAAGATCAGCGATGTGCAGAGCCAGTACGACATCATCGCGGTCGCCTTCGCCGACGCCACCACCACGCCGGGCGCGGTCGAGTTCCACCTCGACCCCGCGCTGAACTACAGCGAGGCCCAGTTCAAGGCCGACATCGCCGCCAAGCAGGCGGCCGGCAAGTCCGTGATCCTCTCCGTCGGCGGCGAGAAGGGCACGGTCTCGGTCAACGACGCCAACTCCGCGAACAACTTCGCGAACAGCCTGTACGCGGCCATGCAGAAGTACGGCTTCAACGGCGTCGACATCGACCTGGAGAACGGCCTCAACCCCACGTACATGACGCAGGCGCTGCGCTCCCTGTCGGCGAAGGCCGGGGCGAAGCTGGTCATCACCATGGCCCCGCAGACCATCGACATGCAGTCAACAGGGGGCGGCTATTTCAAGACAGCCCTGAACATCAAGGACATCCTCACCGTCGTCAACATGCAGTACTACAACAGCGGCGCGATGAACGGCTGCGACGGCAAGGTGTACGGGCAGGGGACCGTGGACTTCCTCACCGCCCTGGCCTGCATCCAGCTCGAAGGCGGCCTCGCCCCCTCCCAGGTGGGCCTGGGCCTGCCGGCCTCCACCCGGGGCGCGGGCAGCGGCTATGTCTCGCCGTCCGTCGTCAACAACGCCCTCGACTGCCTGGCCAAGGGCACGGGCTGCGGCTCCTTCAAGCCCGCGAAGACGTACCCGGGCATCCGGGGCGCGATGACCTGGTCGACCAACTGGGACGCGAGCAACGGCAACGCCTGGTCGAACGCGGTCGGGCCGCACGTGCACGGGCTGCCGTAACCGCAGCCGTACGCACAGCCGCGACCGTCCCCCCAGTCGCGGCCGCACCTCCAGCCCCACCAGCCTCTTTGTTGTCCAGGTCTTGACAACCGTATTGGTCTGGACCACCTTGTACGGCAAGCCCAGGGGCCCCTGAGCGCGCACCATCACCACACCCCCCAACTCTCCCCCCACACGGAGGCAGTCGTGGTTCGCGCACGATCGACCATGTTCAAAAACAGAATCCTCACGGGTCTGGCGGCGGCAGTGGTGGCCGCCGCCGGATTCGCCGGCGCGGGGGCCGCCCACGCGGCGCAGCCCCCGGCCGGCCCGGCGTCCGGACCCTCGGCCGCCCCCGCGTCCGTCCCCAAGCACGCGGTCACCGGCTACTGGCAGAACTTCGACAACGGCGCGAAGGTCCAGAAGCTCAGCGACGTCCACGACAACTACGACATCATCGCCGTCGCCTTCGCCGACGCCACGGCCAAGCCGGGCGCGGTCGACTTCCACCTCGATCCCGCGCTGAACTACTCCGAGGACCAGTTCAAGGCCGACATCAAGGCCAAGCAGGCCGCGGGCAAGTCCGTGATCATCTCCATCGGTGGCGAGAAGGGCACGATCTCCGTCAGCGACGCGGCCTCAGCGGAGAACTTCGCTGACAGCGTGCACGCGCTGATGGAGAAGTACGGCTTCGACGGCGTCGACATCGACTTGGAGAACGGCCTCAACTCCACCTACATGAGCCAGGCCCTCAAGTCGCTCGCGTCGAAGTCGGGCGGCCACCCGGTCATCACCATGGCGCCGCAGACGGTGGACATGCAGTCGCCGCAGAACGAGTACTTCAAGACGGCGCTCGCCGTCAAGGACATCCTGACCGTCGTCAATATGCAGTACTACAACAGCGGTTCGATGAACGGCTGCGACGGCAAGGTCTACGCCGCGGGCACGGTGGACTTCCTCACCTCGCTCGCCTGCGTCCAGCTCGAAGGCGGCCTCGCCCCCTCCCAGGTGGGCATCGGCGTCCCGTCCACCGCCAAGGCCGCGGGCTCCGGCTATGTGGCCCCGAGCGTGGTCAACGCCGCCCTCGACTGCCTGACCAAGGGCGCGAGCTGTGGTTCGTTCAAGCCGTCGAAGACGTACCCGGGGCTGCGCGGCGCGATGGCGTGGTCGACCAACTGGGACGCGGCGGCCGGTGACGAGTTCGCGGGCCAGGTCGGCAAGCACGTGCACGAGCTGCCGTAACCCGGCGCCACCGGCAGACCAAGGGCGTCCCCGGACCGTACGCGCACACGGTCCGGGGACGCCCCTATGCCGTCACATCAGTGCTGACGCGCCCGCTCGGCGGCGGGCTTGGGGAGGGAGCAGCCGGGCAGACCGAGGTCCACCTTGTTGCCGGTGCCGACGCACTTGGCGAGGATGTACGTCTCCTGGGCGTAGCCGATGCCCTTGCGGACCGTGACCTTGCCGTTCTCATCGACCTCGCACGGGTTGTTCAGCGTGCAGCGCTGACCGTCCTCGTTGGTCGTGTTGTTGACGGCCACGACGTTGCCGGTGGCGGTGTCCACGACGGGCGAGCCCGACGTGCCGCCTATGACCTGGCAGGCGGACGTGTAGCGGAGCGAGTCCTTCCAGGTCCAGTCGCCCTCGCGCAGCCGGTAGGCGAAGCCGTCCGTGTTGCAGGAGTAGGTCTTCTTCCAGTATCCGGAGACGACCGCTATGGAGGCGCCCTTGACAGGGTGGTCGGCGTTCAGCTTGAGGGCGTCGATCCGGTACTTCTGCTTGATCTGGGCGTAGGTGGTGTTCAGTTCGTAGAGCGTGACGTCGGTGTCGGTCATCGTCGCGTACGAGACCTTGGTGGCCTTGAGCGTGGCGACCTTGCCGGCGGAGGCGTTGAGCAGGCTGAAGGTGCGGCTGGACGGCCGGTCCACGATCACCTCGCCCGCGCCGGGCATTCCGGTTTCCAGGCAGTGGCCGTTGGTCAGGATGAGGCCGGGGTCGTTGTCCTTCGAGTTGGGCAGCCGCACCAGCGATCCGGAGCAGTTGCTGAGCGCGACGGTGCCGGCGAAGTTGACGGCCTTGGTCTTGGCCTTCGCGGCGACCTGGGCGGCGGCCGTGGCCTGAGTTCTGGCCTGAGCCTTCGCCTCGGCGGTAGCGGGCTGGGCCGAGGCCGCGCCGGTGGAGGCGAGCGTCGCTCCGGTCAGGAGGAGCGTCGCGAGCGCACCGACGAGAGGCTTCTTCATGGGGGGTCCCCTCCGTACATGAGTTCTTCCGCTTTTGACGTGTGCATTGTTGGGGCAGGGGATGCCGCCCGGCAATCGAGTCGACGGAAGTGCCGGGGAAGTTGGCCTGTTTTCTCCCTACGCACACCCTTGACCGGTCCATGACACCGCTCGAATCTGGCGGCACCCGCACGCCCAGGAGACCTCCCAGGAGACCCCTCATGAGACTCCGATCACGCGGACGTTGGGCCGGCGCCCTCGCCGCCCTGCTCACCGTCGCCCTCGCCACCCCCGCCGCGAGCGGCGCGACGCAGCACTCCCCGACCGACCCTGCGCCCGACCCCGCCTCCGCGGCCTCGGAGGCGACGCACAGCTACGAGGTCACCGGACCGGCGACCCCCGCGCAGCGCACCGCCGTCGCCGCGACCGGCGCCGCCGTCGACGCGGTGCGCGAGCACGCCGTCACCATCACCGCCACCGCCGCCCAGGCCGAGCGCGTACGCGGACTCGGCTACCGGGTACGGGAATCCGCCGCGCCCCCGGACCGTACGGACGGCAAGCGCCCGCAGCCCTTCGACTTCCCGCCGCGCGACTCGAACTACCACAACTACGCCGAGGCGACGACGGAGATCAACGCGGACCTCGCCAAGTACCCCGGCATCATGTCGAAGCGGGTCATCGGCAAGTCCTACGAGGGCCGCGACATCGTCGCCGTCAAGATCAGCGACAACGTCGGCACGGACGAGGCCGAGCCCGAGGTGCTCTTCACCCACCACCAGCACGCCCGCGAACACCTCACCGTGGAGATGGCGCTCTACCTGATCAAGGAGTTCGGCGCCAAGTACGGCAGCGACCCGCGCGTCACCAAGCTCGTCGACAGCCGCGAGATCTGGATCGTGCCCGACGTGAACCCGGACGGCGGCGAGTACGACATCGCCACCGGCTCGTACCGCAGCTGGCGCAAGAACCGCCAGCCCAACGCCGGCACCTCGCGCGGCACCGACCTCAACCGCAACTGGAACTTCAAGTGGGGCTGCTGCGGCGGCTCCTCCGGCAGTACGGGCTCCGAGACCTACCGCGGCTCCGCCCCCGAGTCGGGGCCCGAGGTCAAGGTCGTGGCGGACTTCGTACGCGGCCGCGTCGTCGGCGGCAAGCAGCAGATCAAGGCCGCGATCGACTTCCACACCTACAGCGAACTGGTGCTCTGGCCCTACGGCTACACCTACAACGACACCGCCCCCGGCATGACCCAGGACGACCGGGACGCCTTCGCGACCCTCGGCAAGTCCATGGCCGCGAGCAACGGCTACAAGCCGGAGCAGTCCAGCGACCTCTACATCACCGACGGGACCATCGACGACTGGCTGTGGGGCAGCCAGAAGATCTTCGGCTACACCTTCGAGATGTATCCGAACGAGAGCGGCGCGGGCGGCGGCTTCTACCCGCCGGACGAGGTGATCGGCCGGGAGACCAGCCGCAACCGCGACGCGGTGCTGCAACTCCTGGAGAACGCCGACTGCGTGTACCGGGTGATCGGCAAGCAGCAGCAGTACTGCCCGGGCGCCCCCTGACCCGGTGCGACGCCGGTGAACGGCCGCCCGGCGGCACGTACGCGGTGACGTCGTACGCGCCGCCGGGCCGGCTGACGGACGCTCGAAAAGTCAGACGAAGACGCTGAGCACCGCCGCGACGGCGAAGCCCGCCACCGACAGCACCGACTCCAGGACCGTCCAGGACTTGAGGGTGTCGCGCTCGGAGATGCCGAAGTACTTCGCCACCATCCAGAACCCGCCGTCGTTCACGTGCGAGGCGAAGATCGAACCCGCCGAGATCGCCATGATCACGAGGGCCAGGTGGGCCTGGGAGAAGTCGCCCGCGGAGAGCATCGGGGCGACGATGCCCGCCGTGGTGACGATCGCGACGGTGGCCGAGCCCTGGGCCACGCGCAGGACCACCGAGATCAGCCAGGCCAGCACGATGACCGGCAGGCCCGCGCTGTCGAAGGTGTCGGCGAGCGCCTGGGCCACGCCGCTGCCCTTGAGGACCGCGCCGAAGACCCCGCCCGCGCCGACCACCAGCAGGATGTTGCCGACCGGCTTGAGGGAGGCGGTGGAGACGGTCTCCAGCGACTTGCGGGACCAGCCGCGGCGGATGCCCAGCAGGTAGTAGGCGAGGAAGAGGGCGATGGTCAGGGCGACGAAGGGGTTGCCGAAGAACTCCAGGACCGAGCGGCCGGTGCTGGGGTCGAAGGCGATGGAGGAGAACGTCGCCAGCAGGATGAGGACCAGCGGAGTGCCGATGATCGCGGCGAGCGCGCCCATGGAGACGGGCTTCTCACCGCGGCCCTCGCCCCCGGCCGCGCCCTGTTCCGCCCGGACGGCGGCCTTGGCCTCCTCGGCCGCCTCGACCATGTCGGCGGGCACGGGCACGTAGACGCGCTTGCCGATCCAGGCGGCGAACGCCCAGCCGGCCAGCACCGCCGGAATTCCGGTGGCGATGCCCATCAGGATGACCCAGCCCAGGTCCACGTGGAGCAGCCCGGCCGCGGCCACCGGCCCCGGGTGCGGCGGCAGGAACGCGTGGGTCATGGACAGGCCCGCCAGGAGCGGCATGGCGAAGAGGACGATCGACTTGCCGCTGCGCTTGGTCGCCGCGTACACGATCGGCGCGAGGACGAAGATGCCGACGTCGAAGAAGACCGGGATGCCGAAGATGAGTCCGGTCAGGCCCATCGCGAGGGGGGCGCGCTTCTCGCCGAAGAGGCCCAGCAGGCGGGAGCTGAGCGCCTCGGCGCCGCCGGAGACCTCCAGGATGGAGCCGAGCATGGTGCCCAGGCCGATGATGATCGCGATATGGCCGAGGGTGCCGCCCATGCCGGATTCGATGAGCGATTTGGCGTCGGACTTCTGGACCGTGCCGAAGAGTTCGGTGACGGAGAGGCCGGCGGCGAGGCCGACGGCTATGGAGACGGCGAGCAGCGCGACGAACGGCTGCAACCGGACCTTGATGATCAGTACGAGCAGGAGCACGATGCCGAGGGCCGCGACGGTCAGCAGCCCGCCGGTCCCTCCGATGAGGGCGAGCAGTCCGCCGGTGTGCGGCGGCGGCGGTGGATCGGCGGCGGTCGCGGCGAGCAGCATGTGACGACTCCGTTGTCAGTCAGGGGTTTTCCAGGCAGGGGGGATCGCGGCACGGCGCCCCGCGGGTACGGGGCGCCGTGCCGTGACACGGTCGGTGAGGCTTGTGACGCGGCGATGGCCGGGCCGTTCGGGGACGGGGTCAGCCGAGGACGGCGAGCGCGTCGATCTCGATGAGGAGGCCGGCGGGCAGGCCCACGTACACCGTCGTACGGGCGGCCGGCGCCTCCCCCAGGCCCTCGGCCTCGAAGTAGGCGTTGTAGATCTCGTTCATCTCGGCGAAGTGGTCGACGTCGGTGAGGTAGACGCGCATCATCATGACGTCGTCCCAGCTCGCGCCGCCCTCTTCGAGGATCGCCTTGACGTTGGCGAAGGTCTGGAGCGTCTGCTCGCGCAGGGTGGGGCCGGCCGGGGTGGGGGCCTGGCCCTCGACGGCGGGCTTGAACCCGACCTGGCCGGCGACCTGGAGGATGTTCCCCTTGCGCACGCCGTGCGAGAACTTGGCGGGCGGGGTGGTGTGGGTGGCCGGGGTGATGGCGGTCTTGTCACTCATGGTCGGGCTTCCTTCTCGCGGTTTCTTTCGGGGGCGTGGGTCTTGTCGGGGAGCTGACTCTTGACGGGGGCGGGGCTCTTGACGGGGGCGGGGCTCTTGTCGGGGGTGCGGGTCGTTCCCGAGTACTCGGCGCTGATGGCGTCGGCGGTGCGGCGCAGCAGCGGGAGCAGTGCGAGGAGTTCGTCGGCGGTGACGACGACGTTCGGGGCGGAGACCGAGCACGCGGCGACGGCCCGCCCGTCCGCGCCGCGGATGGGCGCCCCGATGCAGTTGATGGACTCCTCGTGGCCGCCGAGGTCGGTGGCCCAGCCCTGTTCGCGCACGGTCGCCAGCTCCTTGAGGAAGGCGGCGGCGTTGGGGATCGAACGGGACGTGTACATGGGGTAGTCGAGCCGCTCGGCGACGGCGCGCCGCTCGGGCTCGGGCAGGTCGGCGAGGAGCAGCTTGGCGACGGCGGCCACGGTGATCGCGACGGGCTTGCCGATGCGCGAGTACATCCGCACCGGGTAGCGGCTCTCGACCTTGTCGATGTAGAGCACCTCGTTCTCCTCGTACACGGCGAGGTGGACGGTGTGCCCGCACTTCTCGTTGAGCTCGGCGAGGTGGGGGTGGGCGATCTCGCGTACGTCGAGGTTCTCGACGGCTTCCTGGGCGAGGGCGAAGAGCCGGGCGCCGAGGCGGTAGCGCTGGTCCTGCTGGCGGTAGACGATGCCGTGCTCGTGCAGGGTGCGCAGCAGGCGCAGCGCGGTGGACTTGTGGACGCCGAGGCGGCTCGCGACCTGTTCGAGGTTGGCGGGGCCCTCCGCCAGCAGCGGCAGGATGGACAGGGCGCGGTCGACGGTCTGGCTCATGTCGCCCCCAGGGCGCTGCGCCGGGCCCAGGGGGCGCGGTCGCGGAGGACAGGGCTCCGGTCCGCGCGCCGCCTTGAGGCCGTGTGCCCGGTCCGGTGCGTGGTCCTGTGCGTTCTCGTGCGTTGGTTCATGCGGTGCGCTCCTCCACCCGTACGGTCTCGGCCTCGGCCGCCGCTGGCTGACTCGCCCAGCCGGGGCCGAGTCGCAGTCTCCCCCAGGCGTCGGGGTCGAGCGCGGCCAGCCGGTCGGCGAGGCGGCGGGCGGGCGGTGCGGCGAGGTCGCCGGGGACGGTGAGGGCGGCGGCAGCCATCAGATGCCCGTGCCGCAGCCGCTCGGCGACGGTCAGTCCGCGCAGCGTCCCGGAGAGGAAGCCGGCGGCGAAGGCGTCGCCGGCGCCGACGGAGGCGACGACGTCGACGGAGAGGGCGGGGACGGAGACCACGGCGTCATCGGCAGCGGAGGGGGCGCTGGAGGAGACGCCGGGAGCGGTACGGGCGTACGCCGTCGCGCCCGTGGCGCCCTGCTTGACGATCAGGATCTCCGGTTCGGGCAGCGCGGCCCGGATGGCGTCTGCGCCGCGCAGTCCCCAGGCCGCCTCCGCCTCGTCCTCGCCGACGAAGACGAGGTCGCAGCCGCGCGCGAGGTCCAGCAGGACGGCGGGGCCTTCGGCGGCGCCGTGCCACAGGCCGACGCGGTAGTTGACGTCGAAGGAGACGAGGGGGCGGCCGGGCGTGCGGGCCGTGAGCGTACGGAGCAGGGCGCGGCAGTCGTCGGAGAGGGCGGCGGTGATGCCGGTGAGGTGCAGGACGCGCCCGGACCACGCCTGTTCGCGCGCGATGAGCTCCGGGGACATGGCCGACGCGGCAGAGCCGGCGCGGTAGTAGACGACTTCGGAGACGGGTTCGGCGGCGGGGGCCGGGGCGGCCGGGTCCGCCGATACGGCCCGCTCCCCCGCCGTGCGGAAGTAGATTCCGGTGGGCCGGTGCGGGTCGTGCTGAACAGAGGCGGTGTCGACGCCCGTGGCGGCGATGGCGGTGACGAGGTGTTCGCCGAAGCCGTCGGTGCCGACGCGGCTGATCCAGCGGGCGGTGTGGCCGGTGCGGGCGAGGGAGCAGGCGACGTTGGACTCGGCGCCGCCGATGCCGCGGTCGAAGGAGGGTACGTCGGCGAGCGGGCCGGGGATCGCGGGGCGGAAGGTGACCATGGATTCGCCGAGGCATACGACGTCGGCGTCCGGACTGCTCGGGGCTGCGGTCACGATCTGTCTCGCTCCTCGGGTCCTGTGGCGTCGGATGCCGGCGGGCCGGCGGGCCGAAGTCGTCCGCGCGTGCGCACCGTTGGTGTGACGCGCACCGTTGACCTCGTGCTTGCCGGGATGTTAGACAGCAGTAAGCGTTATACGCAATGGCTGTTGCACATCATGCAACACAACTTTCCACGGGAGGCTCCATGGCCGCCGACAACGCCGTCGCTCGTCTGGCCCAGGACCGCGTCGACCACCGCTTCAAGGCCCTGCCCCCGGACGCCGAGGGCACGACCGTCGAAGCCCTCGCCGCCGAGCGCCGGTCGCTGTTCGACGGCGGGTTCACCACCCCGGTGCTGGCCCTGTCCGCCGAGGCCGTGGAGCACAACCTCGCCCTGATGGAGCGCTACTCCGAGCGGCACGGCCTGGTCTTCGCCCCGCACGGCAAGACCTCCATGGCCCCCCAGCTCTTCGAGCGCCAGCTCGCGCACGGCGCGTGGGGCATCACCGTCGCCGTGCCCGCCCAGGTCCGCGTCTGCCGCGCCTTCGGCATGCGGCGGATCTTCCTCGCCAACGAGCTGGTGGACGCCGCCGCGCTGCGCTGGATCGCGGGCGAACTCGACGCCGACCCGGACTTCCGCCTCATCTGCTACGTCGACTCGCCGCGCGGCGTCGAGCTGATGGACCAGGCACTGACCGAGGCCGGGGCCGCCCGCCGCCTCGACGTCGTGATCGAGCTCGGCGCGGGCGACGGCGCGCGCACCGGGGTCCGCACGGAGGCCGAGTGCGCCGCCCTCGCCGACGCCGTCGCCGCCACCGCGACCCTGCGCCTGGTCGGCGTCGCCGGTTACGAGGGCGAGGTCCCCGCGGCGGACGGCGAGACCGTACGGGCGTGGCTGCGCCGCCTCACCGCGCTGGCCGTCGAGTTCGACAAGGCGGGCCGCTTCGCCGGCCTGGACGAGATCGTCGTGAGCGCGGGCGGCAGCGCCTGGTTCGACGCGGTCGCCGACGTCTTCGCCGAGCTGCCGGAGCTGTCCGCGCCCGCGCTCAAGGTGCTGCGCTCGGGCGCGTACGTCTCCCACGACGACGGCCGCTACCGCACTGTCACGCCCTTCAACCGGGTGCCCGAGGAGGGCGCGCTGCACGCCGCGTTCCGGCTGTGGGCACAGGTCGTCTCGCGCCCCGAGCCCGGCCAGGCGTTCGCCAACGCGGGCAAGCGGGACGCGGCGTACGACCTCGACCTGCCCGAGCCGCAGGTCGTACGGTCCGCGCGGGACGGCTCGCGGCGGCCCGCGACCGGCATCGAGGTCACCGCCCTGTCCGACCAGCACGGCTGGCTGCGCGTGGCGGACGGCGTGGAGCTGGAGGTGGGCGACTGGATCGGCATGGGCCTGTCCCACCCCTGCACCTCCTTCGACAAATGGCAGATGATCCCGCTGGTCGAGGCGGACGGCACGGTCGTCGACTACGTCCGCACCTTCTTCTGAGAGGCACGGCCATGGACCTGGTCATCCGCGACGTACGCGTCGTCGACGGCTCCGGCGGCGCCTCCTACCGGGCCGATGTGGCGGTGGACGGCGGCCGGATCGCCGCCGTCGTGCGCGAGGGCGGGGGCGACCGCCCCACCGCCCGCCGCGCCCTGGACGCCGGGGGCCTGGCGCTGTCCCCCGGTTTCATCGACATGCACGCGCACAGCGACCTGGCGCTGCTGCGCGACCCGGGGCACGAGGCGAAGGCCGCGCAGGGCGTCACCCTCGAAGTCATCGGGCAGGACGGGCTGTCGTACGCGCCCGTGGACGACCGCACCCTCGGCGAGGTGCGCGCGCAGATCACCGGCTGGAACGGCGACGGCTCCGACATCGACTTCTCCTGGCGGAGCGTCGGCGAGTACCTGGACCGCCTCGACCACGGCTTCGGCGGGGAGGGCATCGCCGTCAACGCCGCGTACCTGATTCCGCAGGGCACGGTGCGGATGCTCGCGGTCGGCTGGGACGCCCGGCCCGCCACCCGCGCCGAGACGGAGCGGATGAAGGAGCTGGTCGCCCAGGGCCTGGCCGAGGGCGCGGTCGGGATGTCGTCCGGCCTGACGTACACGCCGGGCATGTACGCCTCCGACGCCGAGCTGACCGAGCTGTGCCGGGTGGTGGGCGAGTACGGCGGCTACTACTGCCCGCACCACCGCTCGTACGGGGCCGCGGCGCTCCAGGCGTACGAGGAGATGGTGGCCCTCACCCGCGAGGCCCGCTGCCCCCTGCACCTGGCCCACGCCACCATGAACTTCGGCGTGAACGAGGGCCGCGCCCCCGAGCTGCTGGCGCTGCTGGACGCGGCGCTGGAGGGCGGCGCCGACATCTCGCTCGACACCTACCCGTACACCCCCGGCTGCACGACGCTGGTCGCGATGCTGCCGAGCTGGGCGAGCGAGGGCGGCCCGGAGGCGATCCTGGCCCGGCTGCGGGACGAGTCGGCGGCCGAGCGCATCCGGCACGCCATGGAGGTCGAGGGCGCGGACGGCTGCCACGGCGTGCCGATCGAGTGGGACACCATCGAGATCTCCGGGGTCTCCGATCCGGGGCTCGCGCACTTCGTGGGCAAGACCGTGGCGCGCGCCGCCGCCGAGCGCGGCGAGGAGCCGTGGGAGACCGCGCGCCGGCTGCTGACCGAGGACCGGCTCGGGTCGACGATCCTCCAGCACGTGGGCCATGAGGAGAACGTCCGGCAGATCATGCGGCACCGGGTGCACACCGGCGGCAGCGACGGAATCCTCCAGGGCCACAAGCCGCATCCGCGCGCGTACGGCACCTTCCCGCAGTACCTGGGCCGGTACGTGCGGGAGCTGGGTGTGCTCTCACTGGAGGAGTGCGTGGCGCATCTCACGTCGCGCCCCGCGGCCCGGCTGAAACTCGCCGACCGGGGGCTGGTACGGACCGGATACCGCGCCGATCTTGTCCTCTTCGATCCGGCGACGGTCGCCGCCGGCTCCACTTTCGAAGCCCCGAAGACCCTTCCGACCGGTATTCCGTATGTGTTGGTCGATGGGCGCTTTGTGATGGAAGACGGGCGGCGTACGGACGTTCTGGCGGGCCGCACGGTCCGGCGGGCGCCCGCCGCCTGAGGACGCCACGGGGGCCCCGGCCCCCGTGGTCCTGCTCACCGGCAAAACGAGAAGCGGCCCCCGTTACCCGGCCGTATGGTGGCCGACATGCAGGTGATCCAGTCAACGAAACTCGCCAATGTCTGCTACGAGATCCGCGGTCCGGTCCTTGAGGAGGCAATGCGGCTGGAGGCGGCAGGACACCGCATCCTCAAGCTCAACACCGGCAACCCCGCGGTCTTCGGCTTCGAGTGCCCGCCCGAGATCCTTGAGGACATGCTGCGCTCGCTCGGCGACGCGCACGGCTACGGCGACGCGAAGGGGCTGCTGTCCGCGCGCCGCGCCGTGATGCAGCACTACCAGACCAAGGGCATCGAGCTGTCCGTCGACGACGTCTACCTCGGCAACGGCGCCTCCGAGCTGATCCAGATGTCGATGCAGGCGCTGCTGGACGACGGCGACGAGGTGCTGGTGCCCGCGCCCGACTACCCGCTGTGGACCGCGTCGGTCTCGCTGGCGGGCGGCACGGCCGTGCACTACCGCTGCGACGAGCAGGCGGACTGGATGCCGGACCTCGCGGACATCGAGCGTAAGGTCACCGACCGCACCAAGGCCATCGTCGTCATCAACCCGAACAACCCGACGGGCGCGGTCTACGACGACGAGCTGCTGCGCGGCATCACCGAGATCGCCCGCCGCCACAACCTGATCGTCTGCTCGGACGAGATCTACGACCGGATCGTCTACGACGGCGTCACGCACACCCCGACCGCCGCCATCGCCCCGGACCTGCTGACCCTGACGTTCAACGGGCTGTCGAAGAACTACCGGGTCGCCGGGTACCGCGCGGGCTGGATGGCCGTCTGCGGCCCGAAGGCGCACGCGTCCAGCTATATCGAGGGCCTGACGATCCTCGCCAATATGCGGCTGTGCGCCAATATGCCCGTACAGCACGCGGTGGCGACCGCGCTCAACGGACGGCAGTCGATCAACGAGCTGGTACAGCCGGGCGGCCGGCTGCTGGAGCAGCGCGACACGGCATACGAGCTGCTGACCCAGATCCCCGGCGTGACCTGCGTGAAGCCGAAGGGCGCGCTCTACGCGTTCCCCCGGCTCGACCCCAAGGTCTACAAGATCAAGGACGACCGGCAGATGGTCCTCGACCTGCTCCGGGCCGAGAAGATCATGATCGTGCACGGCACGGGGTTCAACTGGTCGGAGCCGGACCACTTCCGGCTGGTGACGCTGCCCGCCAAGGAGGAGCTGACGGACGCGGTGACGCGGATCGGCGAGTTCCTGGACGGCTACGGGCAGTACTGAGCCGCACTGACGGCAGCCGTCTGTGTAAGCGGGTCAACTTTAGACTGCGTCTAAGTTAGGATGGTCTCCTGAAACATCGCCAGGAGGCCATCCCATGTACGAACCGATCCGCACCAAGTCGGTCCACTCCATGGCCGAGCCCGCCGACACACCCGGCCGCGGCCCCCACCGCTCCCGCGAGCAGGAACTGGACATCCGGCTCGCCGGACACCTCACCGCCCTGCTGACCGTGACGGACGAGCTGCGCGCCGAGTCCGACGGGCCCGCGGCCGCGGAGCTGGACGACGCGGCCCGCCGCATCGCCGGCACGGCCGCCCGGCTGCGCGACGGCCGCGCCCCGCTGCGGGCCGCCCCGACGGCGGGCGGAAAGCCCGGCCCCGGAGCCCGTACGGCCGCGCTGCACCAGCGGGCGCACATGCTCGCCGGACAGGCGCTGGTCGTCGCGACCTCCCGCGCCGACGACGCGGGCACGGCGCTGGCCGCCGAGCGGCTGGCCGTACACGCCGAAGCGCTCGGCCTCGCCGAAGCGGTCTGAGTCCGAAGCCGTCTGAGTCCGAAGCGGTCTGAATCCGAAGCAGTCTGAATCCGAAGCCGTCGCCTGAAGACGGCGGCTGAGGACGTCGCCTGAGGGCGTTGCCCGAAGACGTCATCCGAGGCATTGTCCGCAGACATCTCCCGAAGACGTTTGAATTCCGGAGGCGTCTTAATAGATCGCCCCATCGAACCACTGCCGCACCACCCGGCCGGGGCGGGACCGCGTCCCCCGCGTGGTCCCGGCCCGGCCCCTCTTTACGACGGCCCGCTCAGCCCAGGCGGCGCACCAGCGCGCGGTACTCGTCCCACAGCTCCCTGGGCGTGTGGTCGCCGAAAGTGTTGAGGTGCTCGGGGATGAGCGCGGCCTCCTCGCGCCAGACGTCCTTGTCGACGCTGAGCAGGAAGTCGAGGTCGCCCGCGCTGAGGCCGAGGCCCTCGGTGTCGAGCGCGGCCGGGGTCGGCAGCACGCCGATCGGGGTCTCGACGCCCTCGGCCTTGCCCTCCAGGCGCTCCACGATCCACTTCAGGACGCGGCCGTTCTCACCGAAGCCGGGCCAGACGAACTTGCCCGCCTCGTTCTTGCGGAACCAGTTCACGTAGTAGATCTTCGGGAGCTTCGACGCGTCCGGCTTGTCGGCGCCGACCTTGAGCCAGTGGCCCATGTAGTCGCCCATGTTGTAGCCGCAGAACGGCAGCATCGCGAACGGGTCCCGGCGCAGCTCGCCGACCTTGCCCTCGGCCGCGGCGGTCTTCTCGCTCGCCACGTTGGCGCCGAGGAAGACGCCGTGCTGCCAGTCGAAGGACTCGGTGACCAGCGGCACGGCCGAGGCGCGGCGGCCGCCGAAGAGGATCGCCGAGATCGGCACGCCCTTGGGGTCCTCCCACTCGGGCGCGATGATCGGACACTGGCCGGCCGGGACGGTGAACCGGGCGTTGGGGTGCGCCGCCGGGGTCCCCGACTCGGGGGTCCAGTCGTTGCCCTTCCAGTCGGTGAGGTGGGCGGGCCGCTCCTCGGTCATGCCCTCCCACCACACGTCGCCGTCGTCGGTGAGCGCGACGTTGGTGAAGACGGAGTTGCCCCACATGGTCTTCATGGCGTTGGCGTTGGTGTGCTCGCCGGTGCCGGGCGCGACGCCGAAGAACCCGGCCTCGGGGTTGATCGCGTAGAGCCGGCCGTCCTCGCCGAACCGCATCCAGGCGATGTCGTCGCCGATGGTCTCCACGGTCCAGCCGGAGATCGTCGGCTCCAGCATGGCGAGGTTGGTCTTGCCGCAGGCGCTCGGGAACGCCGCCGCGACGTACTTCGGCTCGCCCTGCGGCGGGGTGAGCTTGAGGATCAGCATGTGCTCGGCGAGCCAGCCCTCGTCGCGCGCCATGACGGAGGCGATGCGCAGCGCGTAGCACTTCTTGCCGAGCAGGGCGTTGCCGCCGTAGCCGGAGCCGTACGACCAGATCTCGCGGGCCTCGGGGAAGTGCGAGATGTACTTGGTGGAGTTGCACGGCCACGGGACGTCGGCCTCGCCCTCGGCGAGCGGGGCGCCGAGGGTGTGGACGGCCTTCACGAAGAAGCCGTCGTCGCCCAGTTCGTCCAGGACCGCCTGGCCCATCCGGGTCATGGTGCGCATGGAGACGGCCACGTACGCGGAGTCGGTGATCTCCACGCCGAGCGCCGAGAGCGGCGAGCCGAGCGGGCCCATGCAGAACGGGACGACGTACATGGTCCGGCCGCGCATCGAGCCGCGGAAGACACCCCGCTCCCCCGTGAAGATGTCGCGCATCTCCGCCGGGGCCTTCCAGTGGTTGGTCGGCCCCGCGTCTTCCTCCTTCTCGGAGCAGATGAACGTGCGGTCCTCGACGCGGGCGACGTCCGAGGGGTCGGAGGCGGCGTAGTACGAGTTCGGGCGCTTGATCGGGTCGAGCTTCTTGAACGTGCCCCTCGCGACGAGCTCCTCGCACAGGCGCTCGTACTCGGCCTCGGAGCCGTCGCACCAGACGATCCGGTCCGGCTCGGTGAGGTCGGCGATCTCATGGACCCAGGAGAGGAGCTCCTGGTGGTTGGTGGGGGTGCTGGGAGCCGCATTGCTGCGCGCCACGATCGCTCCGTCCCGCCGGAAACCGCGCTGCTCCGGCGTCAGAAGTTGAGGGTTGAGCGGACCCTTGCCGCACATGTCTGCAAGATGTCCGCATTTGGCGTTAGTTGCCCCGTGGGGGCCGCGACCCGGACGCTTCGTGACCGCTCATCCGGTGCCGACCGCACTCATTTGATCATCCGACCAGGATTGCCGTCTGTCCAGGGGGCGCACTCGTGACCATCGCCACGCGGAACTGACCCGTAACCTACGGTGCCGTAGCTAGCATTGGCCGCATGACCTCCGCTGCTCCCGACGCCGCCGCCGTCCCCTTTCCGGGAGAACCCGCGGCCCCGCTGTCCCCCGTCAAGCCGAGGCTGCGAGGCTGGCTGCACGCTGGCATGTTCCCGGCGGTGCTCTTCGCCGGGGTCGCGCTGACCGCCCTGGCCGACAGCACGCGCGGCCGCGTCGCGTGCGCGATCTTCACGCTCACCGCCTGCCTGCTGTTCGGCGTGAGCGCCCTCTACCACCGCGGGAACTGGAGCCCGCGAACCGACGCGATGCTCCGCCGGCTGGATCACGCCAACATCTTCCTGATCATCGCGGGCACCTATACGCCGCTGACCATGCTGCTGGTCCCCGGCACCCGCGGCCAGGCGCTGCTCTGGGCCGTCTGGGGGGCAGCGCTGGCGGGCATCGCCTTCCGCGTCTTCTGGATCGGCGCCCCGCGCTGGCTCTACACCCCCTGCTACATCGCGATGGGCTGGGCCGCCGTCTTCTTCCTGCCGGACTTCCTACAGGCGGGCGGAATCGCGGTGCTCGTCTGCGTGATCGTCGGCGGGCTGCTCTACAGCGCGGGCGGCGTGATCTACGGGATCAAGCGCCCCAACCCGTCGCCGCGCTGGTTCGGCTTCCACGAGGTCTTCCACTCGCTGACGCTGGCCGCGTTCGTCGTGCACTACGTCGGCATCTCGCTGGTGGCCTATACGCACGCGTAGCACCTGTCCCCCCTTCAGTGGCCGCGACCCGATCCGGGTCGCGGCCACTCGGCTGTTCGGGCGCGGACGCAGGCACACCCGACGACGAACAGGGGACAGAAATTGACAGGGAGCACCTTTTGGGAGTTACTGTCATTTGACATAGAAACTCAAAACTTCGGAGGCTTCCCATGGGCGCGCCAACGCAGCACCGCCCCGACCCCCGGCGCTGGTGGGCGCTGGGCGCCATCGTCGCCTGCATGCTCGTCCTCGGCTTCGACGGCACGATCCTCAACGTCGCGCTGCCGACCATGGCCTCCCAGCTCGGCGCCGGCACCGGCGAGCAGCAGTGGATCGCCGACTCCTACCTCGTCGTCCTCGCCGCCCTGATGCTCCCGGCCGGGCTCCTCGGCGACCGCTTCGGCCGCCGCCGGATGCTCATCACCGGCCTCGCGATCTTCCTCGTCGGCTCGCTGCTGGGCACCGTCGTCGACGCGCCGGGCCTGGTCATCGCCGCCCGTACGGTCATGGGGGCCGGCGCCGCGCTGATCATGCCGCTGGCCATGTCCGTACTGCCGTCGCTCTTCGGCCCCGACGAGCGCGCCAAGGCCGTCGGCGCGATCTCCGCCGCCTCCGCGCTCGGCCTGCCGCTCGGCCCGATCATCGGCGGCTGGCTGCTCGACCACTTCTGGTGGGGCTCGGTCTTCCTGATCAACGTGCCGCTGGTCGCCATCGGCATCGCCGCCTGCGTCTTCCTGCTCCCCGAGACCAAGGACCCCGCCTCCCCCAGGGTCGACACGGTCTCCAGCGCCCTCACCGCCCTCGGCCTCGGCCTCCTCGTCTTCGGCGTCATCGAGGGCCCGCAGCGCGGCTGGGGCTCCGCGGTCGTCCTGGGCTCGTTCGCCGGGGCCGTGGTGCTGCTCCTCGCGCTCGTCCTGCGCGAACGGCGCATGGTCCGGCCCATGCTCGACCTGACGCTGCTGGGCGACCGCGGCTTCCGGTGGAACGCCATCGCCGCGACCCTGGTGACCTTCACCCTGATGGGCCTGCTCTTCGTGCTGCCGCAGTACCTCCAGGTGATCCAGGGGCACGACGCCTTCGGCACCGGGCTGCGGATGCTGCCGATGATGGCCGGGCTGCTCGTCGCCTCGCGCGGCGCCCCGCCACTGGTGGCGCGCTTCGGGCCGCGGAGCGTCATCTCCGCCGGGCTGTTCGCCCTCGCCTTCGCCGCGCTGCTGGCCAGCGACACCCATCTGGGCGACGGCTACGGCACGGTGGTGGTGTGGCTGGTGATCGCCGGGTTCGGGTTCGGCTTCGCGCTCATCCCCGCCATGAGCAACGCCCTCGGCGCGCTCCCCCGCGACCGCGCGGGCAGCGGCTCCGGGCTCCTGATGACGCTGCGTCAGGTCGGCGGGGCCATCGGCGTCGCGATCCTCGGCAGCCTGGTCGCCGGCGCGTACCGCGCCCACCTCGACACCGGCGGGCTGCCGCACGACGCCGCGCACGCCGCGGGCGAATCGGTCGTCGGCGGGCACCTCGTCGCGGCCAGGCTCGGCGACGCGGCGCTGCGGCACTCGGCGGACGCCGCGTTCGTCGACGGCATGAACCTGGCGCTGCTCGTCACCGGCATCGCCGCGCTGGCCGCCGCCCTGCTCACCGCGGTCTTCCTGCCCAACCCGCGACGAGCCGGCCGCACCGCCGTCACGTCCGCGCCGGCCGGGCCGACCACTCCGTCCGTCTCGGCCACGACCGCCACACCGACCACCCCGCCCGTCTCGACCACAACCGCCGCACCCACCACCCCGTCCCTCTCGACCACGACCGCCACCAGCGACGATGTGGCCCCCGCCGCTGCGGATGCCGGACAATGAGCGCCATGGCCGCCGTACGCACGACACCCGAGGCACACCCCGAGCCCAGGCTCGGGCTGCGCGAGCGGAAGAAGATCCAGACCCGCCAGGCGATCCGCCGGGCCGCCTACCGGCTCTTCAAGGAGCAGGGCTACGACGCGACGCCCGTCGACCAGATCGCCGCCGCCGCCGACGTCTCCCCCAGCACCGTCTTCCGCTACTTCCCCACCAAGGAAGACATCGTCCTCACCGACGAGTACGACGCCTTGATGGAGACGGCGCTGCGGGCCCGGCCGCCGGGCGAAGCCCCGCTGGAGTCCATCCGGCAGAGCATCCTGACCCCGCTGCGCCAGGCCTTCGAGGGCGAGTGGGAGGAGATGATCGAGCGCACCAGGCTCCTCCAGGAGGTGCCCGCCATCCGGTCCCGCTCCAACGAGAGCATGGCCGAGTCCGGGCGGGTCCTGGCCGACGTGCTCTGCGAGCGCACCGGTCGGCCCGCCGGCGATATGGAGGTGGAGGTCCTGGTGGGCGCGGTGTTCGGCGCCTTCGAGGCGGCGCTGATGCACTGGGCCCGCAACGGCCACCAGGAGGATCTGATCGCGCTCATGGATCAGACCCTCGACGTACTCGGGCGCGGGCTCACTCTCTGAGCGCCCCCGCGTGGGGGGCCACCCGCCCCGGCTCCCAGGGCCCCTCCCCCACCTGGTCCGCGAGCCGCCGGCGCAGCTCCATCAGCCGCTCGATACGGGCGTCCAGGTCGGCCAGTCGGCGCCTGATCACCACCTCCACGGCGGAACAGGCGCCGGCCTCGCTCGTGGCGAAGAGCCGCGGGCCGGGGTCGGTGGGCGCCCTGTCCAGCCCCTCGGCGGGCACCCCGTCCAGGCCCTCGGCGAAGGACCGTACGTCCCCCACGGTCAGCCCCGCCTCCAGCAGCCCCCGTACGATCCGCAGCCGCCGCACGTCGGCGGGCCCGTACACCCGGTGGCCCGACGGTGTCCGCCGGGCCACCAGCAGCCCCTGCTGCTCGTAGTAGCGCACGGCTCGCGGCGTGAGCCCCGCGGCGGCCGCCGCCTCGCCGATCCGCATCCAGTCCCCCTCCGCCGCGGACTACAACTCCACCAGCACCGCGCCGATGTGGCGTCCCTCGGTCAACTCCCGCAACGCGCGAGGGGCCGACTCAATGCCCGAAAGCCGCGCGTGCGGGAAGGTCAGTGTGCCGTCCCGCAGGCCCTGGCCGAACACCCGGTGCCACTCGGGGATCACGTCCAGGTTGTCGTAGAGCGCCGCCCCGCGCAGCGTGATGCCCTTCGTGACCAGCGCGAGCGTGTCGAACGTGGCGAGCGCGCCCTCCCCCAACTGGCCGGAGAGCGCGCCGACCAGGGCGATCCGGGCGCCCCGGTTGGCGAGGGCCGCGGCCGCCTGCACCTGCTCGCCGCCGACGTTGTCGAAGACCGCGTCGATGCCGTCCGGGGCCGCCGCGCGCAGCTGCTTCTCGAACGGCCCGGCGCCGCGGAGGACGACCGCGTCGTAACCCAGCTCCTTGGTCAATACGTCCGCCTTGGCCTGCGAACTCGTCGAGCCGATGACCCGCGCGGCGCCGCGCAGCCGGGCGATCTGCCCGGCGAGCGTGCCGACCCCGCCGGCCGCGCCGGACACGAACACCGTGTCGCCGGGCCGGACTTCGGCGGTGCGCACGATGCCCATGTAGGCGGTGGGGCCCTGGGAGAGGTACGCGCCCGGGTCGGGCAGCAGGTCCGGACCGACGCGCTGCGCCTCGCCTCCGGGGACGATCGCGTACTCGCGCCAGCCCGCGGACTGCGTCGTGACGAGGTCGCCGACCGCGAACCCGGTGCCGGACTCGGCGACCACCTCGGCGACGGACGGCCCCGTCAGCGCCTCCCCCAGCTTGAAGGGCGGCATCGGGAGAGGGCTGTCCACAGCCATCAGGGTCCGCATCACAGCGGCCACGGCCATGGTCTTGTTGCGTACGAGCAGTTCTCCGGGCCCCGGCTCGGGGACCGGTACCTCGGCTATCTCGAAGTGTTCGTCGGTCAGCTCCCCTTCGGGGTGCGCGGCGAGGCGGACCTCGCGGTGGGCAGCGGGAATGGACGCGGTGGCCATGTACGGACTCCTCGCGAAACGACGACGTACGGATCGCCATGACGCTAAAACTTGACGCGCACGTCAAGTTCAAGTGGATTCGGGGCCCGATCCCCCAACAACCGGCAGCCGGCGCTCAGTCACCCACCGGCTGCTCGTCCCCGACGGTCCGCAGCAGACCGGCCAGCGCCCGCGGATCGGCGGTGGGCGCGTCGCAGGCGAAGCGCCGGCAGACGTACGCGGCCGGTCGACCGTCCAGCAGCGGCCGGTCGGCGAGCAGCGGCACTTCGGGGGCGCCCGGCTCACCGAGGGCGACGACCGCGCCGGGGGCGGTGGACAGCAGCGCGGTGCGGTGCAGTTCCCGGGTGGCCGCGTCGTCGTACGGGCCGACGACGGCGATCTCGCGGGGCCCGTCCAGGAGCGCCTCGGCGGCCGCGAGACCCCACCCGATGAACCGGGGGGCGCGGGGACCGAGCGCCTTGACGACGCCCAGCGCCCGTTCCGCCGCCTCCCGGTGCGGGGCGCTGCCGGTCACGGCGGCGTACGACAGAAGCGCCCCGGCGGCGGCGCTCCACCCGGAGGGCGCCGCGTTGTCGGTGGGGTCCTGGGGCCGCCGGATCAGCGCCTCGGCGTCGGCGGCGGTGTCGTAGAGGGCGCCGTTCTCGGCCGTGAACTGGATGAGGACGGTGTCCAGGAGAAGCCCCGCGAAGTCGACCCACACGCCTTCGCCGGTGACGGAGGAGAGCGCGAGGAAGCCCTCCGCGACATCTGCGTAGTCCTCCAGGACACCGGCATGGGAGCCCGCGACACCGTCCAGGGAGGTGCGGAAGAGCCGCGCGTGCCAGTCCATGTGGGTGCGTACGAGCAGGTCGGCGGCGTCGGTGGCGGCCTGGACGAGATCCGGGCGGTCGAAGTACGCGCCGGTCTCGGCGAGAGCCGCGATGGCCAGCCCGTTCCAGGCGGCGACGATCTTGTCATCGCGCCCGGGCCGCAACCGCTCCTCCCGCGCCGCCAGCAGCCGCTCCCGTACGGACGCCAGCCACCCTGCGTCGACCAGCCGCTCGGTGTCGGGAAGCTGCAGAACGGACGCCCCCTCCTCGAACGTGCCCTCCTCCGTCACCCCGAAGTGCTCCGCCGCGAGCCGCCCGTCATCCTCCCCGAGCACCTCGCTCAACTGCTCCGGCGTCCACACGTAGTACGCGCCCTCGACGTGCCGGCCGCTCCCGTCATCACTGTCGGCGTCCAGCGCGGAGGCGAACCCGCCCTGCTCGGTACGCAGCTCCCGGACGAGAAAATCAGCGGTCTCCAGAGCGACCCGCCGAGCAAGATCCGACCCGGTAGCCCGCCACAGATGCGCGTACACCCGACACAGCAGCGCATTGTCGTAAAGCATCTTCTCGAAGTGCGGAACCACCCACTCCGCATCCACCGAATACCGCGCGAACCCGCCCCCCAACTGGTCATAAATGCCCCCGCGAGCCATCGCCTCACAGGTCGCCCCGGCCATCTGCAAAGCGGCCACGGACCCCGTCCGCGCATGATGCCGCAGCAGAAACTCAAGAACCATGGACGGCGGAAACTTAGGCGCCCCGGCAAACCCGCCCCGCACGGAATCGAACTCCCGCGTCAGCCCCATAAGCGCGGCATGCATATCCTCGGCACCGGGCGCCGACGCCCCACCAACAGCCAGCGTCCGCTCCGCCAGATCCCGCACAATCCGCCCGGCGACCTGCCCAACCTCATCCCGCCGCTCCGCCCACGCGACCCGCACCCCTTCCAGCACCTGCCGGAAGGACGGCATACCGTGCCGGGCCTCCGGCGGGAAGTACGTACCGAAGTAGAACGGCTCCGCATCCCCCGTCAGAAACACGGTCATGGGCCACCCGCCCTGCCCGGTGGCGGCCTGAACGGCCTCCATATAGACCGCGTCGATATCGGGCCGCTCCTCGCGATCGACCTTGATGGAGACGAAGTGCTCGTTGAGGAACGCGGCGGTGGTCTCGTCCTCGAAGGATTCATGGGCCATTACGTGGCACCAGTGGCACGAGCTGTACCCGACACTGAGCAGCACAGGCACCCCCCGCTCCCGCGCCTCGACGAAGGCCGCTTCGGACCACGGCCGCCAGTCGACCGGATTGTCGGCGTGCTGGAGGAGGTAGGGGGACGTCTCATGGGCCAGGCGGTTCGGCATGCCCCCATCCTGCCGGACGCCGTACTGAGGAGGTGGCAGGGCGGCACGGACCATTAGCCTGAGACCGACGGCGCCGCAACCGTCGAGGCTCCTCGAAGGAGGTACACCATGACCGCCGAGATGGTGGCGCCCGCGTAAATGCGTCAGCAGGTCAGCGCGGAGCAGTACGACTCCTGGCCCGAAGAGCGGTGCGCCGGCGTCGAGATCGTGGACGGGATGGCCGTCGTGAGCCCGGGCGCGCCCAAGCGGCACAGCCGACTGGCCCGAATCCTGGCCAATGCCCTGGACGCCGCCGCAGGCCCGGACTGGAACGCCGACACGGACTTCGACATCCGCCTACAGGACGTTCCCCTGACCAACCGCCGTCCTGATGTCACCGTCTACCGGGCAGAGACCATTGACCTCACACCCACGCGCCCCGAACACGTACTCCTGGTCGTCGAGGTCGTCTCGCCCGGCTCGGAGACCACCGATCGGATCGTGAAGGTCGACCAGTACGCCAAGTCCGGCATCCCCTTCTACTGGCGGGTCGAGCAGGCCGCCACCGGCGTCCCGATCGTCTACACCTACGTCCTCGATCCCGCCACCAAGGCTTACCGGGACGGCGAGATGTACACCGGCACGGTGAAGGCCACCGCACCCTTCTCTTTCATGGTCGATCTTGGGGCCCTGTAGGGGGCACCGAGAGGCCGTCCTGCTATCGGCGCTTGACCGTTAGCACACGCATCATGATTCTTCGCAGCCCGATCGAGGCATCCTCGGCCCCCGGCCCAGGCACACCTCCTACCACGCCAACTCGTCAGGTAGGTGATGGAGCCCTCGTCGGCGGCGCCAGCAGTGCGGCCGCTGCTCAGCGTCACGGGCACGTTGCGCCGCCGCGCCTCCTCGAAAGCCTCCGGCGTCCAAGGCCGCCCGACTTCCGGCGAAGAGGTACCGAGAGAACGCTCGGGCCTGGCCAGTCAGTGAGGCGCGTCTCCAACGATTCCGCCCTACCCTGTGGAAACAGCTAGCTGGAACCGGTCAGGCGGGGGGCGATCCGCGTGGCCGTACCGTACTTCGGTCGCACCAAGGGCCCCGCTGACACGGGGAGAAGGGAGCCGGAAATCTCGGTATGTCCGGCCCATCCCTGCGGTGGGTGGGAGCAGGGACGGGCAGCGTACCGCTCAGGTCTTGCGAACAACGTGCAGGCCTCGTGCGGAGTCGTAGGCGATGGGCCGCTGTCTCGGCCCGCCTACGCATCTGCCCCCATCGTCGAAGACGATCACATGCCTGTTCCGCAGCGCCCGGCCCTCGGAGAACGGGGACCATTCGGATACCGGCGAGATGTGCCTGAACCAACTGGCCGGAATACCGACGGTGTTGAGAAGCAAATCGCGCTGCTGGGCCCTGTGAGCCTCGATGCCTTCTTGATCGCTTTGAGCGCTGTGGTCATCGAGGCCGGCGGGGATATCGCCATCGATGTCATAGCTGTGGGACGAGCTCCCGTCGTCGGCGTAGCGGCGAAAGAGGACGATCACGCTCGTGGTGGGCTCCCCCATGCGCGACCGCGCCGCCAGTTCACGGGTGCCGTCGTTGCCCCGGCCGTGTGATTCGCCGCTCTTGAGGGCCTCGACGCCGGTCGGCTCTCCGTCGAGGCCGTAGGGGTGCAGGGCGCGAACGTAGGCGGTGTTGTCCTGGTCGCCGAGATCGTCCGTCCACCGCTCGTGGGTCGCGCGGAGCAATGAGCCGATGGGCGTCGACGGAAAGGGCGCCGGGTTGTAAGCACGTTCGATCAGAGAGGCGCCGTCACGCGTGGCGTCGAAGCAGGCGGTTCCGAGCTTCCGTTCCGGGTTCGGTTCGTCCGCGTGGAGTGGGCATGACGACGGGGCGGTGACGAGACCGTGGAGGAGGTACCAGGACATCGCCAGCGCGTAGGGCGCATACACATGGGCGTCCTTGTTGCCCGGAGCCGCCGGGGTGCCCAGGGCGCTATCGGCGGGGACCCGCACGAGGGGGAGACCGTCCGGACCGGGCAGATGGAGGACGGTCATCCGGGCATCGCGCATTGAGGCCGGGCGACCTGCCTGGTTGGGGGCGTGACGGTGAAGACGCCCTCGGCGCTGGATGAGCAGATCGACGGGGGCCAGGTCGGTATAGAGGCGGTCGAAGTCCAGGTCCAGGGACTGTTCCAGCAACTGAGTGGCGATGACGAGAAGGCGCTGTGGTCGGGCGGGGTTGCGCTCGCTGCGGTCCTTGCCCGGCCCCAGCGTTTCCCGCAGCGATACCTCCCGGTCGAGGCGGTTGCGGGGCAGCATCTGCCCGTGCAGGAGAACGATCTCCTCGCGCCGCCAGCCGTACTTCCTGGCCAGCGCGAGTGCCTCGGTCCAGAGGTCGTGGGCGGAGTCGACCCGATTGCGGATCACCGCGGTGATCCCTCCGCCTGTGGCTTCGCGGAGAATGAGGTCGGCAAGTTCGGCGGGGCCTGGGTCGGGGACGAGTTCCACACGGGTGTGCTGCGCTGCGGGCTCCTCGTCCGGTCGCACGCAGGTGACCCGCCCGTCCTCGTCGACCAGGGTGACGGGCCCGTCCGTCCGGAGTGCACGTGGCTGGGCGCGGTGGCCGCGGCACCAGGCATCGACAAGAGCCTGCCGGGTGACGGTGGGCAGCGTGGCGGAGAGCACCACCACCGAGGCTCCGGCGTCGGCGAGCCAGGAGATCGCCGCCTCCAGCAGCCGCTCCTGGAACAGTTCGTACGCGTGGGCCTCGTCGATGATCACCGTCTTGTTGGCCAGGCCGAAGAGCCGCAGGAACCAATGCTGTGACGCCTGGGCGGCCAAGGTGACCTGGTCCACGGTCCCGATGCCGAACGGGGAGAGCAAGCCGCGGCATCTGCGGAGGTACCACGGGTCGAGGACCGGCCGTCCGCGCGTCTCCGAATCCTGCGCGCAGAACAGGGTGTCCTCGATGAACGGCAGGGTGTCGGCGACGTGTTCGTGTCCGCCCCAGCCCCTCCGTTCTCCGGCATCGAGCAATTGGTGAACGGTCGGGGACGCTTCCGCCGTGCCGTGGACGATCGCCAGGTTGGCGTCCGTAGGAGTTCCGAAGGCGTGGGTGAGAAAGGAGATGTAGTCGGCAGCGGCCTGATCGGTCGCTGAGCGGGTGGGCATCGCGACGTACAACCCGTGATAGCCGTTGACGCGGGCGAGATGGTGGGCGTACCAGAGGGCGAGGCTGGTCTTTCCCGACCCGGTGGCCCCTTCCACGATGACCAGCGCAGGACCGTCGACGGGCGCGGCCTTCATGGCGGTCGCCTGGAAAGGACGCGGTCGAGGGGTATCGGGGAAAAGCCCTGCCCACTGCGGAGGCCCGGGGTCCCAGGAGTGCAGCCGCAGTTTCCGCACAGCGGCGTCCGCCTCCTTCCGCGACGCGTTCCACCACTGCTCGACGGGCTGGACGGGAAGCCGGTAATGGAAAAGCGTCTCGTCGGAGGCGATCCAGTCGGCCATGACGACCAGCCCGGCGAACAGGGGAAGACTCACGGGACGTTCGAGGCAGGTTTGCTCCGGCAAGCGCTCCAGATCGACACCGAACAGGCGCGCGAGGGTGTCGATCATGTGCCGGTAGTAAGGGTCCCAGTCGTCAGCCCGGGCCGCACGCGCCGCCCGGTGGACGGTGTCGAGGTGGGGGATATGGCCGTGATGGCCGCCCAGCAGCAACGCCACGGTGTGGAGCCCGGGAAACGTGGGCCGTCCCGCACCTCCGCAGTGCCCGCACCGGCAGCCGAGCAGGCGCGGCAGATGATGGGCTGTGACGTGCTGATGTCCAGCCCAGGGGGCCGACCCCGACTCCGCCGGAAGCGGCAGCCCCGCCCGGCGCGCCATCGCACGCCAGGCCCTTCCCTCCTGTCGCAGTTGCCCGCGATCCCACCTGCTCGCGCCGAACCGGACGAGGAAGCAGGCGGACGCCTTGCCCAGGTCGTGCAGGGCGGCGTAGAACATCGCGTTCCGCCGGGCCGCCGCCTCCTCCCCGGCCCCCAGGGCCATGGCCAGCCGGTCGCGTACCGGCCGCGCGAGATGGTTGTCCCACAACTCACCTGCGATGGCACCGACGTCGAGCATGTGCGCGAGCAGCGGGTTCCAACTGGCCCCACCACGAGAGCCACTGACACCGTGCCGATCTGTTTTGCCCCAGATCAGCAACCACTCGGGACCGACTTCTCGAAAATCCCTCATCCGATCACCCCGCCGCTGCTAGCGTCCGACTCATGCACTCCGCCCAACCCACAAGGACATACCGAGTTTTAGGAAATTCGTCTGATCCGGCATGGCGGTGGGATCCACGCACACAAGCGTGCCAGCCGGCACTGACACTGGACGAAACCTCCGGCAGGACCGCGGTCCGGCCGATGAGCTTGGTAGAGCTCCTGCGCAACGCGGACCGGATTCCCGCACTGGCGGGCTCGACCCAAGGCGAGGACGTCGCCGTCTTCGAGTACCTGACGGCGATCCTCTACGCGTCGGAGCACGTCCCCGCATCGCCCGGGGAGTGGCGCCGCTGGGTCGAGGACCGGGAATCACTGGAACCGGCGGCAGACTGGCTGGCCGGTGAGCCGGACGACCGCTGGGATCTCTTCCACCCTGACCGGCCGCTGGGTCAGAACGCACAACTTGCACCGTTCCTGGACGAGTACGGGGTGGGACACGCGCAAATCGTCATCGAACGCGCAGCCGACTACAACCAGTTCTTCGACAAGTCCCATCTGCACGACCCCGATCCGATGCGGCCGGACATCGCGTTCAGGGCGATGCTCACCCAGCACACCTACGGCCTCGGTGGCCGGGCGATGGCCAAGGCGAACTGGCTGGGACCGCAGTTGACCTATCAGGCCGTCGCGCGGCTCGGCAGCCGCATCCGCGTGATCGCAACGGGGCAGACGCTCGGCGACACGCTCCGGCTGAACCTCGTTCCCGGCAGGGACCGGCGGCCGACCTTCAACTACTCCTGGACGGACGGGCGGCGGCCCCGGCGTACCTTCCGCTCCGGGAAGGAGCCCCGTCTCCCCGATGGCCGGGCGGACCTGCACTCCTTCCTCGGACGGTCAGTCCTGTTGCGCCCCGTCCTCGTCGACGGCCGGGTGATGGTCGACCGGGTGCTCCTGGCCGCGGGAGAGCTGCTCGCCCCGCTGCCCCCGACCTACCTGCAGGACGCGGCGCTGACGCGGACGACGGGTTACGAGGGGCCTCTGCGCCCGAACGCCGACCGGGCCATCTGGCAGGAGGCGCACGCGCTCTACGCGGCGGCCGCCGACCGGACCAAGGGAGCCGACCTGTACGACCGCCTCGCGGACCTGCCCGACAGGACGGTGAACCTCTGGGCGGTCGGGCTCATCTTCCGGAAGTCCGCCCCCAGCAGATGGGTGTCGGACGCATTCCCGTACACACCGGGCCTGCGGGTCGACCTGAAGTTGGCGTCCGACGAAGGATCGGCGATCTGCGAGTACGCGGCGAAGGCGCTGTGGGCGGCAGCGGCGACCGCTCGCGAGGCGGCGTACCCGAGCGCCAAGCCTAAAGACCGGGCCTCGCAGATCGCCCGGTTCAACGGGGCACGGGACATGTGGGCCGGAGCCGCCGCCTCCTTCCAAGCGCTGCTCGACTCCGTGAACGCCGGCCGGCGCCCCGACGCGGGACCGCTGGAAACGTTCGCACGGGAGATCAGAGCGTCGACGCGCAAGGCTCTGCGCTCCCGCCTGGCCTCGCTGCCTCCCGGCGAGCGCGGAATGCGGGCACGGATCCTGTCCGAGGCGAAGCTCAAGACCATGCTGACGGCTGCGAAGTGCCCCGACCATCTCAGGGGAGACCCCGATGACTGATGCCCTACCCCCGGAGCTGCAGGCCCTCATCGGCGAGGGTTCCGACAGCGCGGCCATGACGTCCGAGGGCCCGCCCCCTGTGGAGCAATCTTCGTCCGAGCGGCTCAGCCGCTATCTGTGCCGCCTGGTGTGGACGCACGACACCGGTGCGCTCGCCGATCTGAGACGGCCGGAAGCCCTGACCGAGCCGAGGCTGATCGCCGCGAACTACGCCGCGGAGGAGGAGCAACGGCTCGTCTACGAGAAGGTGGCGTTCCTGTTCGCGCGCTTCCATGCCGGCCGGAGCAGACCGCTTCCGGGCTCGGGCTCCATGGGCGGCTCGCTCCGCCGTATCGGCGGTCCGGGCGGCCGGGGCCCCAAAGACTCCGGGGCGACCCGTCTCCTCGACAGGCTGGTGGCCTCGCACGAGCTCCCCCTGCGGCACCTGCAGCACGCGATCGAGCGCGCCCGTGCCTGCGACGTGACACCCCCGTCCTGGGCGCGGCTGGCGGACGACCTCACAGAGTGGCGGTCGCCCGGCAGGTCGGTCGCCTACGACTGGGCCCGCGACTTCTACACCCCCATTTTCCCTTCGAAGAGGAACGACTGACGACGTGACGATCATCCGCAGCAACGCCGTGTACGAACAGCTCGGTTGCCACCAGTTCCTCTCCCTCCACGCGCTCGAAAGCCTGGTGGCAGTGCTGCCGGTCCGCGACGAGAACTCAATGGCGAAGATCATCCCGTTCGGTGGCGAGACACGGAATCTGATCACGTCGCAGGCGCGACGACGGGCGGAACGGACGCTCGGCCGCGACCGTGCGAATGCGGGCGAGGGAGCGCTGGCCGGCTACACGATGGGCATGCGCACCCGCGAGTGGGCGCTACTCGCCGCGGACGCACTCTGCGCCCTGGGCTGGGAGCGGGCCGAGGCCCTCCCTACCGCCAAGGCCGTCCTGGAAGGCGTGGGGCTCAAGTTCGGGGACAAGGAACGCACCCGCGACCTGACCAAGGTGCTGGTCTTCGCTCCCGAGGACGCCGGAGAGAAGCTGGGCGCTTCCATCGACGACAAGCGCGACGTCGTGGCCGGGTGGATCAAGGAGTTCCAAGCGGCACGTGAGGCGGCGAACAGCGGCTCCCGAGGCAAGAAACGAAAGGCTGCGGATACAGAGCCGACGGCCGACGGCGAGGAGGGCGCGAGCGAGTCGCACATCCCTACTCTGCCGAGGGAGGTACGAGCCGGGGTGCTCACGGCGCTCGCCCCCAGGGACGCCATCGACATCGCGCTGTACGGGCGCTTCCTCGCCGAGATCGCGGACTCGCCGAACGTGGACGGCGCTGTGATGACCGGGCCCGCCTTCACCGTGCACAAGGCCAACCAGATCGACGACTTCTACAGCGCCGCAGACGATGCCAAGATCCGGCGCAAAGCGAACGCCCTGGACTTCCTCGACGCGGCGGACGATGCGGGCGCGGGGATGACCGGCTACCAGTCCCTGATCTCGGGGACGTTCTACCGGCACGCCGCGCTGGACCGGGTGCAGCTGCGGAACAACCTGGCGGCCGGTGGGATGCCGCCCGAGGAAGTGGACAAGGCCGCCCGCGCGGCGGAGCGCCAGTTCGTCGAGGCCTTCGTCGACGCCATGCCCCACGCGAAGAAGAACACCACCGCCTCCACGGGCTCCCTGCCCAAGCTGGTCCTCGCCTTCGAGGGGGCGCGTCCGTTCAACTACTCCGCGGCCTTCGAGTCGCCGATCGACGAGCGGGCGGGTGGCGGAGTCGCTCTTGCGGCCGCCCGCAGGCTCCTCGCACAGCACCGTCTGGTCACGCGTAAGCGCTCCGACATCGACGGGGGACGTGTCCTCACCTACGACCTGGACATCCAAGAGCTGCTGACCGAGCTCGCGGGCCAGGACGGGGCGCTCGTCGCCACCGAGGCGGGTTCCGTCGAGGAAATGACCGCCCCGTGAGCCCGTACGTACTCCTGGCCCGATTGGCTGGCCCTCTCCAGTCCTGGGGACTGAGCTCGCGGTTCGACCAGCGGGACACTCACCTCAGGCCGACCAAGTCCGGCTTCGTCGGTCTGCTCGCCGCCGCCGCAGGTTTCAGCCGGGAGGATCCGATCACTCCGCTCGACGAACTGCGGTTCGCAGTGCGTGCCGACCGCCCCGGCACACCGGTGGAGGACTACCACACCGTCGGCGGTGGACGGTATCCGCTTCGCCCCCGTGACCTGATCACCGACCACCGGCTGAGCCGGACGACGGCTCCCCTCTTTGACGACGTGTCCGGCCGGGCGTTCGGTGTCATGCCCGGTCCCTCCGTCGGCGGCTGGTACGGGGCGCCCAAAGGCATCGCCCCCGATCCGAACAGTGGTCAACTCCTAGCCCGCACCGGGCAGCGCAATCCGATCATCACCAACCGCTCCTACCTCGCAGATGCCCAGTTCGTCGTGGCGGTAGAACATGAGGACAAGCAGATGCTGGACGAGTTGGCCGTGGCTCTGGAACAGCCTCGGCGCTTCCTGTGGCTCGGGCGGAAATCCTGCCCGCCCGCAGGAGAGATCTCCGGTGGGGTGTACCCCGGATGCATCGAGGAGGTCCTCGCCGCCGCCCGCCTGCTTCCGCAGGCCACCTCCGAACAGCCGTGGACCTGGGTCGAGGTGGCGCCCGGCACCACTGGCGCCTCAAGCATCAACGACCAGCCGGTCAGTTTTCACCCCACCCACCGCAGCTACGCACCCCGCTGGGAACGGCGCGTGTGCATCGAACCGGGTCAGTCCATCGGATGGGAGCACCTGCTGTGACCACGGCCTCCACTACCGTCGCGCGCTTCGTGGCCTGCCACAGCGTTCTTCACCTCGACGCCCGTCATGTTCTGGCGCAGAAGGCCATTCTCGACCCGCACATCATGCATCGCCTCGTGATGTCGGGATTCAACGGATGGATCACGCCGGGCGAGCCGGATCCGCGGGCCCAGATGGGCATCCTGCACGCCTGGACACTGGACCTGAGGAACAACAGGCTGGTCCTTGTCGTCCAGTCCCGCGTCCAGTCGGACTGGTCGTTCATTCCCCGAGCGGCCCTGGTCGACGGCATCACCACCCTGCCGATCGACATGGAGGTCCGCACCGGAGAGACATATGCCTTCCGGATCGTGGTGAACCCCACGCGCCAGCGTGGGGCGCGCGAGCACGATCACGCACCCCGCAAGCGGTTGTCGGACACGACCCCCGGTCATGTCCGACAGTGGTTCGCCGATCGTCTCCAGGCCGACGGCGAGGAACGCGTAGGTCCCCTCGGTGTCCGCCGCATCGGGGCGCACGGGGTGACGGACAGCATGGCCGTGCGCATGCTGCCCAAGCTGAGCCTGACAGCCAAGCACCAGGGTGCCAAGATCGGCCGTGCGGAGCTGAAGGGAGAGCTGACCGTCACCAACCCGGAGACCTTCGTCGAGGCCCTTGCCAACGGCGTCGGCCGGGCCCGCTCCTACGGTGCGGGACTGCTCCTGGTTCGTTCCCCGGACAGTAGTTGACCGAGCAAGATCTGCCGGATCACGGCCGGGTCGCGGCGCTCGGAACGGGGTGCACCAAGGGGACTCTGCCCCCGAAGCCCCACCTGAGCCGCCGCGATCCGGCCTCCGCGTCCCGGCTCCCGTGATCGTTCTGACCTCGGAGCGCGACGACTGGTCGAAGCTCTGCGGGGACCGCGTGCTCATCAGAGAGGTGTGAGCACCACCGACTACGGCGGCTGTGAATACAGCGGCACCAGTGGCACGAGCTGTACCCGACACTGAGCAGCACAGGCGCCCCCGCTCTCGCGCCTCGACGAAGGCCGCTTCGGACCACGGCCGCCAGTCGACCGGATTGTCGGCGTGCTGGAGGAGGTAGGGGGACGTCTCATGGGCCAGGCGGTTCGGCATGCCCCCCATAGCCGCGCCGCGGAGACGGCAGGGCGACACAGGCCAGTAGCCTGAGACCGAGGGCGCCGCAACCGTCGAGGCTCCTCGAAGGAGATACACCATGACCGCCGAGACGGTGGCGCCCGCGTAAATGCGTCAGCAGGTCAGCGCGGAGCAGTACGGCTCCTGGCCCGAGGAGCGGTGCGCCGGCGTCGAGATCGTGGACGGGATGGCCCCTACCGTTCGCGCATCTGGCGGGTGTGATCCCGGCTGACCGTGCCGGGACGATGGTTCCAGCCGTTCACCGCGACGCGTCCCGAGAGCGTCTCCACCCCCTCGCCACGTTGAGTTATCCACAGGGCTGCCGTATTTCCCGTGGAGACGGAAGACTTGAGGGAAGGAAACCGAAGATCTGAACGGTCACCTTCGGGAGGAGAGCGTATGCCGGGCTCAGTGGTAGCCCTGCGGGACAGCCATCGGGCAGAGGTCGACGGCCTGTTGACGCGGGCGGTCGAGGAGGAGGTGCGCCGGTCGGGCGGGCGTACCGATGCGGCGGTGTTGCTCGCGCGGGGGCGTGCCGAGTTGGCGGACATGGCGGCGAAGGCCGCCGAGGAGTACGGCGCGTATGTGCGCGCCCTGGATGAGGCGGAGGCCACGCAGCGGCCGTTGTCCGCGCGACTGTCGCGGGGGGCGCTGGCCACGCCGGGGCTGGTGACGATCGTGGCCGCGGCGGCGGCCTTCGGCGCCGATCTCGGGTACGGGACCTCGGCGGGCACGGCGTTCGGCGCGGGGGCGACCGTCGCGGTGGCCGGGGCGGCGGCGACGCTCGTCAAGCTGACGGCGGGGCACTGGCCGGCGGCTCATCGGCGGGCGGGGATGCGCGGGCAGCCCGGCGGCACCGAGCAGTTGCGGCTGCAGTGGCTGACCGCAGTCGAGGTGCGGGGCATCCGGCCGTTCCTGGACCAGCACCGGATGGTGTCCGCGGCGACGCGGCGCAGCGCCGGCACCGCGCCGCAGCCGGCGGCAGCACCGCCGCGCGTGCCGAAGCTGCGCGGCAACGACCGCAGCGCGGCGGCCCGACGGCGCAACGTGCTGGAGCAGTCATTCCAGCAGCTGCCGGAATCCGACGGGCCGTTCGCGGGGCGCAGGGCCCAACTCACGCAGATCTCGCAGTGGGTGCACCAGGCGCGGGCCAGTACGGAGACCAAGCCCACGGTCGTGTTGCTGCACGGGCCGCCGGGCAGCGGCCGGACCGCGCTCGCGGTGCGGGCGGCGCACCATCTGCGGGACCAGTTCCGCGGCGCGTGCGTGGTGGATCTGCGCGGCGAGACCGCGACGGAGGCGGGCGGCGCGCCGGGCGAGCCGCCGGTGCCGACCCGCGACGCGCTGATGCATCTCCTCAACCGGCTCGGCGCCCCCCGCGACCAGCTGCTGTTCCGGGAGCGGTCCTCGCAGGACCAGCACGTCAAGCGGTTGACGGAGCTCTACGACCAGCACCTGACGGGGCTGCCCGTCACCGTGGTCCTGGACGACGCCTCGGACGTCGACCAGGTCCGTACGCTCATCCCCGAGCGTTCCGACAGCCTGGTCCTGGTCACCTCGACCACCCTGCTGGCGCTCCCGCCGGACCTGGTCGCCTGGGTGCACGAGCTGCCGGTCGGGGCGCTGGACGAGGCGGGGGCCGAGGAGTTGCTGGGCGCGGCGGCCCAGGAGCCGCTGCCGGGCCCGTACGACGAGAAGTCGATGGAGCGGATACGGGAGCTGTGCGGGGGCCTGCCGCTGGCGCTGCGGATCGCGGGCTCCTCGCTCGGGCCGCGCTCCCCGCAGACGCTGGCCGCCGAGCTGGACGCGTACGGGCCGGTCGGCACGGTGGAGCGGGCCCTGTGGCTGCGCTACACCGATCAGCCGGAGGACGCGCAGCGGCTGCTGCGCCGGCTGGCGCTGGCCGGGCGGGCGTCGCTGGGGCCCGCCGCCGCGGCGGCGCTGCTCGGCGCCGGGGAGCAGGAGGCGGGCCGGCAGCTGACGGCGCTGGCCCGGACGGGGCTGATCGAGCATGTCCGCGGCGGCCGGTACCGGGTGCACGACCTGGTGCGGGACTTCGCGCTCGCCCGGCTGCGCGACGACGAGGAGGAGGGCGAGCGCATCGCCGCGCAGGAGCGGCTGATCCGCAGCTACGCGGAGCTGGCGGACTCCGTCATACGGCTGGTCGACGGCAAGACGTCGACGCGCGCGGACCAGTTCGGTTCGCACGGCTTCACGTCGCTGGACGCGGCGCTGCGCTGGCTGGACGACGAGTCCAGCTTCATCACGGCCGCGCTGCGGCACGCGGAGGGCGTGGACCAGTCGGTGGTGCTGCATCTGCTGGGCGCGCTGTGCGACTACTGCCTGCTGCGCGGCGATCTGTACCGGCTGGGCGAGCTGAGCGAGCTGACCCAGGCCACGGACCGCGGGCTGCTGGTGCGTTCGGTGCAGTGGCGCACGGGTGTCGCCGCCCGTCAGCTCGGTGAGCTGGACAAGTCCCGGACCACGCTGTCCTCGGTGGTGGACCTGTACTTCGACGCCCACCACCCGGCGGGCGCGGCCCGCGCGCTGCGCGATCTGGGCATCACCCTTCAGCACCAGGGCAATCTGGAGGAGGCCGCGGCGAAGCTGCGCGAGGCCCTCGACCTCCAGACCACCCAGGAGCTGCGCGGCGACCGGGCGTGGACGCTGCACGCGCTGGCGGCCGTCGAGCGCGACCGGGCCCGGATAGCCGAGGCCCTGGGGATGCTGCACGAGGCGCTGGAGCTGCACCAGGAGAGCGAGAGCGTGCACGGGCAGGCGTGGGCGCACTTCCAGCTCGGCCAGGTGCGGCTGCGCATGGGCGAGGTGGGTCCGGCGGAGGAGGAGTTCCGCGAGGCGCTCGACCAGTACGGGCGGACGCAGGACGGCCGGGGCGCCTCGTGGGCGCTGACGCAGCTGGGCCGGGCCCGGCTGGTGGCGGGCGACTTCGCCGCGGCCGTCGATCAGCTGCGGCAGGCTCAGTCGCGGCACCGGGACAACGAGGACGCGCGCGGCGAGGCGTGGACGCTGTACTACCTGGGGCAGTCGCTGGAGGAGCGGGGCGACCAGGACGCGGCGGTGCGGGCCCTGGAGCGGGCACGCAACATGTTCAGCCGGATGCGGGATGTGTACGGGCTCGCGTGCGCGCGGCACCACTGTGCGCGGGTGACCCGTGATCAGCGGGCGGCGAAGACGGGTTCGCTGCGCAACAGCGGGTTCGCCCGACAGCTGCTGCAGGACGCCCGGCAGGACTTCCACCGGCTGGGGGTGCCGCACGGCGAGGCGTGGTCGTGTCTGGAGCTCGCGGTGATCGACGGGGGCAATGGCCGGGCGTCGCAGGCGCTGGAGCTGGTGGAGGAGGCGACAGGGCTCTTCGCGGGTTACGGGGACCGGCGCGGGGAGAGCTGGGCGCGGTTCCTGCGCTGCACGCTGCTGCCGTTCGCGTCGCCGGGCGGTTCCGTAGTGGGCGTGGCGGTGGCGCAGGAGGAGCTGGCGCGGTTGCGTGAACAGCTGCGCGGCGCTGACTGGGCCGGCGATCCGTCGCTGGAGGACTGCGCGGAATCGTTCACGCTGGTGCTGCAGCGCGGCGTCGAGCCGGAGACGGGGTGGCAGGCATGGCGACTCGGCATGGTGCCGAGCCGCCGGGCCCGCGAGGTGATGGCGGTGCTGCCCCGCTAGGGGCAGGCGGTCCGCTCGCCGCCTCCGTCAGGCGGTGGCACCCTTCGCGCCCTTGACGCCCTTGGCGTTCTGCGCGCCCTTGGAGGCCGCGGCGGGTGCCGCGGCACCGCTCTGCGCGGCCTCGCGCTGGGCGGTGCCGCCCTTCGTCGCGCCGCCCTTGGGGGCGCCGTCCTTCGTGGCCCCGTTCTCGGCGGGCGTCGCGGTCCCGCTCTCGCCGGGCTCGTCGAAGTCCACCTTCCTCATGTGCTTGTTCATGCTCTTCATCAGCAGCCATACGGCTCCGCCGATGAGGGCGAAGACGATGAAGCCGAGGACGCCGGGGGTGACCTTGTTCTTGTCCAGGTCACTCGCGGCGAGCGGCACCAAGTGGGTGACGGCCAGGGAAGCTGTCGCACTCATCATGAGCTCAATTGTTGCGGATGCCCGCGAAGAGGTCGTGCTCGGGGAGGGAAGTCGGCACTCGCGACTGCGCGAGCTCGTACTCCTCGGTGGGCCAGACCTCCTTCTGGAGGTCCATGGGGACCCGGAACCAGCCGCCGTCGGGGTCGATCTGGGTGGCGTGCGCGATCAGCGCCTTGTCCCGGATCTCGAAGAAGTCGGCGCACGGGATGTAGGTGGTCAGGGTCCGCTCGCGCTGGCCGAACTCCTTCCACCGCTCCAGCCACTGCCCGTACGGCGAGTCGAGGCCGCGGGCGAGGAGCGCCTCGTGCAGGGCGACCGTGCGCTCCCGGTTGAAGCCCTGGTTGTAGTAGATCTTCAGCGGCTGCCAGGGCGCGCCGGCCTCGGGGTAGTAGGAGGGGTCGCCGGCCCGCTCGAACGCCACCATCGAGATCTTGTGGGTCATGATGTGGTCGGGGTGCGGGTAGCCGCCGTTCTCGTCGTACGTGGTGACCACGTGCGGCTTGAACGTACGGATCAGGCGGACCAGCTCGCCGGCGGCCTCGTCGACGTCCTGGAGCGCGAAGCAGCCGTCGGGCAGCGGCGGCAGCGGGTCGCCCTCGGGCAGACCGGAGTCGACGAAGCCCAGCCACTCCTGCTTGACGCCGAGGATGTCGCGCGCCTCGTCCATCTCCTTGGCGCGCACCTCGTGGATGTGCTCCTCGATGTACGGGTCCCCCTGGAGCTTGGGGTTGAGAATGGAGCCGCGTTCTCCGCCCGTGCAGGTGGCGACCAGCACATCCACCCCCTCGGACACATACTTGGCCATGGTGGCCGCGCCCTTGCTCGACTCGTCGTCGGGGTGGGCGTGCACGGCCATCAATCGAAGCTGCTCAGTCAAGGCTCGATCCTCAGTCACTGGTCAAAAGAGATGCCTCCTATAGTGACCGAAGCGGGGCCCGATTCATTCCGGGTTCCACAACCAGGAGGACGATCATGAGTGCGGTGCGCGAGGAGCTGCCCGCCGGGCGCTACGGCCGGTCGGCCGACCAGCGCGCCGACCGGAAGCTGAAGGTGATCGGCGCCGTACTGGGCGCGGCCCTGATCGGCGTGATCGTCTGGTTCGGCGTCCACCACATCTCCGCGGCCGGCGTCAGCGGCGAGCTGATCCGCTCCAAGGTGGTCTCCGACGACTCCGCGCAGGCGGTGCTGGAGGTCCGCAAGGACCGGGACGAGACGGCCGTGTGCACGGTGCGCGCGCTCGATACGCAGCAGGCCGAGGTCGGCCGCAAGGACGTCACGCTCAACGAGCGCGAGGACCATCTGACGGCGCTCGTCAAGATCCGCACCACCGGCCGCGCGACCGCCTCGGAGCTGGTCGGCTGCACGTCCGCCACGAGCGGGTGACGTTCCGCAGCCCCGGCGCTGACCTGCGCTGACGCGTTTCGTACGGCTTCCCTCCTCCCCCTTTCCGCCCGTAATTGTTAGGCTCGTGGTTTCGCCCACCTTTGAAGGCGCACCCTTCTGAGTAGGGCGTTCATTTGTATTCCCAGCACCGACGAGGAGCACCTGTGACCCAGACCAGCGACAACGTCACCTGGCTGACTCAGGAGGCGTACGACCAGCTCAGGGCCGAGCTGGAGTACCTGTCTGGTCCCGCTCGCACCGAGGTCACCGCGAAGATCGCGGCGGCCCGTGAAGAGGGTGACCTGCGCGAGAACGGCGGGTACCACGCGGCCAAGGAGGAGCAGGGCAAGCAGGAGCTCCGGGTCCGCCAGTTGACCCAGCTCCTCCAGCAGGCGAAGGTCGGCGAGGCCCCCGCGGACGACGGCATCGTCGAGCCCGGGATGACCGTCACCATCGCCTTCGACGGCGACCCCGACGACACCCTGACCTTCCTGCTGGCGTCGCGCGAATACGCGAGCGCCGACATCGAGACCTACTCGCCGCAGTCCCCGCTGGGCACCGGGGTCAACGGCAAGAAGGTCGGCGACGACGCCGAGTACGAGCTGCCGAACGGTCGCACGGCCACGGTGAAGATCCTCGCCGCCAAGCCCTACCAGGGCTGAGACGACAGGCCGGGCAGCGCTCGGGCCCCGGACCGCAGAGGTCCGGGGCCCGAGCGCTTGTGCGCGGTCGGAGTGCCGGCCGGGGCCGGGCCGGGCTCCCGTATCCGGCCCAACGCCGTATGCGGCCCCAACGCCATACGCGATCCGATCCCAACGTCGTACGCCGTCCCAACGCCGTACGCAGCCGGGTCGGGGCGGGCGAGGGGTCAGGCCGTCGCGGAGCGGTATTTGCGCACCGCGAGCGTCCGGAAGACCACGATGATCACGACCGACCAGATCAGCGACGCCCAGACGGGGTGCTGCATCGGCCAGGCGTCGGCCACCGGGTAGTCCGCCGGCAGGTTCCCGAACAGGTGGCGGGCCGCCTGCACGGTGGCGCTGAACGGGTTCCATTCCGCGATGTTCCGCAGCACCATCGGCATGTTGTCGGCGGGCACGAAGGCGTTCGAGATGAACGTCAGCGGGAAGAGCCAGATCAGCCCGCCCGAGGTGGCGGCCTCCGGGGTCCGTACGGACAGCCCGATCAGCGCGCCGATCCACGAGAAGGCGTAGCCGAGCAGGAGCAGCAGGGCGAAGCCGGCCACCGCCTTGGGGAAGCCGGCGTGGATGCGCCAGCCGACGATCACCGCGACGATCGCCAGCACCACCAGGGTCAGCGCGGTCTGCACGAGGTCCGCGAGCGTACGGCCGGTGAGGACCGCGCCGCGGGCCATGGGCAGTGAGCGGAACCGGTCGATGAGTCCCTTGTGCATGTCGTCGGCGATGCCCGCGCCGGCGCCCGCCGTGGCGAAGGTGACGGTCTGCGCGAAGATGCCGGCCATCAGGAACTGGCGGTACATGGTCGGGTCCGTGTTGCCGCCGAGGCTGATCGAGCCGCCGAAGACGTAACTGAACAGCACCACGAACATGATCGGCTGGATCAGCCCGAATATCACCATCTCCGGGATGCGCAGCATCCGGATCAGATTGCGCTTGGCGACGACCAGGGAGTCGCGGACGGACTGCGTGAGGCCGCCGCGGGGCTGGGGGATCGCGCTGCGGGTCGAGACGTCACTGGCGGTGCTCACTTGACGTCCTCCTTCACGTCCGCGCCCTCGGCGCTTCCGGTCCCTTTGGCGCCTTTGGCTCCCTTGGCGCCTTTGGCCCTTTTGGCGTCCGGGCCGCCGCCCCCGTCGGCCGACGCCGCGCCGTCCGCGTCGCCCGTGCCGTCCGCGCCGTCTGTACCGTCCGCGCCGTCTGTACCGTCCGTGTCGTCCGTCTCCGCGGCGTGGCCGGTGAGGGAGATGAACACGTCGTCCAGGGTCGGGCGGCGCAGCCCGATGTCGTCGATCTCGATGCCGCGCGAGTCCAGTTCCCGGATCACCTCGGCGAGCAGCTTGGCGCCGCCGGTGACCGGCACGGTGACCTTGCGGATGTGCTCCTCGACCGTGGCCTCGCCCTTGCCGAAGCCCCGCAGGACCTCCTGGGCGGCGGCGATGCGCTCGCGCTCGTGCACCACCAGCTCGACGCGCTCGCCGCCCGTACGGGCCTTGAGCTGGTCGGAGGTGCCGCGGGCGATGACCCGGCCGTGGTCGATGACGGCGATGTCGTGGGCGAGGTGGTCGGCCTCCTCCAGGTACTGCGTGGTGAGCAGCAGGGTCGTGCCGCCCGCCACCAGCTCCCGGATGACCTCCCACAGCTGCTGCCGGTTGCGCGGGTCCAGGCCGGTGGTCGGCTCGTCCATGAACATCACGGGCGGGCTGACGACCAGGGCGGCCGCGAGGTCGAGCCGGCGGCGCATGCCGCCCGAGTACGTCTTGGCGGGCCGGTCGGCGGCGTCGGTGAGGTGGAAGCGCTCCAGCAGCTCCACCGCGCGCGCCTTCGAGGCGCGTCCGCTCATCTGGTAGAGCTGGCCGACCATTTGGAGGTTCTCGCGGCCGGTCAGATACTCGTCGACCGCCGCGAACTGGCCGGAGAGCCCGATCGAGCGGCGGACCTCGTTGGGTTTCCGCAGGACGTCGATGCCGGCCACCACGGCCTTGCCGCGGTCGGGCTTGAGCAGGGTGGTGAGCACCCGCACCGCCGTGGTCTTCCCGGCCCCGTTCGGGCCGAGCATTCCGAGCACCGTTCCTTCCGGGACGTCGAGATCGACGCCGTCCAGTGCCCTCACGTCGCCGAAGGTCTTCACGAGACCCTCGGCGTAAATGGCGCCTGGCATGGATGTACCCCCGTTTTTGGGATGGTTCCACGATGAATTTATGGTTCGCCGGAATTGGCGCACCTCACGGCTTCTGTCCACCGTAAGGCCGCCAACAGGCCGACACCTCCCGGACCATACCCCAGACGCGATACATCGCGATATACCTATGTCGCGTTACCGCGACCGTCACGCCCGGACGCTGTAGCCCGCCTCTCGCAGGGCCGTGCCCACCTCGACGCAGTGCTCCGGCCCCTTGGTCTCCAGGTGCAGCTCCACCTCCGCCTCCGCGAGCCCGAGCCTCGGATCGGTCCGTACGTGGCTCACATCGAGGACGTTAGCGTCCACCACTGACAACACGTCCAGAAGCGCGGCCAGCGCGCCCGGACGGTCCGTCAGGCGCAGCCGCAGCGAGAGGTACCGGCCGGCGGCGGCCATGCCGTGCCGCAGCGTCCGCTGCATCAGCAACGGGTCCACATTGCCCCCCGACAACACGGCGACCACGGGCCCCTCGAAGTCCCCCGGCGCCGACAGCAGCGCCGCCACCGGACTCGCCCCGGCCGGCTCCACGACGAGCTTCGCCCGCTCCAGGCACAGCAGCAGCGCACTGGACAGCTCGTCCTCGGAAACGGTACGGACCTCGTCCACGAGATCGCCAATGATTTTGAACGGGACGTCGCCCGGACGCCCCACCTTTATCCCGTCGGCCATCGTCGTCGGCTCCTCGATCGACACCGGGCGCCCGGCCGCCAGCGACGGCGGATAGGCGGCGGCGCCCGCCGCCTGCACCCCGACGATCCGTACGTCCGGTCGCAGCGCCTTGACGGCCACCGCGATGCCCGCCGCGAGCCCGCCGCCGCCGACGCCCACCACGATGGTGCGCACCTCGGGGCACTGCTCCAGGATCTCCAGTCCCACCGTGCCCTGCCCCGCGATGATGTCGGGGTGGTCGAAGGGGTGGATGAAGACGGCCCCCGTCTTCCGCGCGTACTCCTGCGCGGCCTCCAGCGTCTCGTCCACCACCTGCCCCTGCAACCGCACTTCGGCCCCGTACTCACGGGTCGCGGCGACCTTCGGCAGCGGCGCGCCCTGCGGCATGAAGACCGTCGAGCCCACCCCCAGCAGGGACGCGGCCAGCGCCACCCCCTGCGCGTGGTTGCCCGCGCTCGCCGCGACGACGCCCGCCGCCCGCTCCGCCGAGTTCAGCCCGGCGATCCGCACATACGCGCCGCGCACCTTGAAGGACCCGGTCCGCTGCAGGTTCTCGCACTTGAAGTGCACGGGGGCGCCGACCAGACCGGACAGGAAGCGGCTCCCCTCCAGGGCGGTGGACCGCGACACCCCGGAGAGCATCTTCTGTGCGCTGCGCACATCGTCCAGGGAGATCGCGGGCAGCTGGGCCCCCTCGGGGCCGTCCTCGTCACCAAGTTCTAGGGCCATGGCCGCAAGTCTCGCAGCTCGCTCCTCCTGCGACCGCTGCGGCCCGTGCGTAACCATTGGTTTGCGCAGCGCAGGTACGGGCGGCCCGTGGGCCGCGTACTGTGTCCCCCATCCTCAGCCCACCGCACGAAGTGAGCCTCCGGCCATGCCCATCCCTTCGGACATGACGACAACCGCTGCGACCCGGGGCGCGGACCCCGAGTCAGAGACCACCGCGGCCATCGACCCCGTTGTCCTCGACGCGCTCCAGCACCAAGTGGCCGTCTTCGCGCGCCGGGCGGAACAGACCCGCCTGGGCGGCGTCGGCCAGGCCCGCAACTCCATGGACCGCGCCGCCTATCTGCTGCTCAACCGCCTCGACCAGGAAGGCCCGATGGGCGTCAAGGCGCTCGCCGCGGGCATGGGCATCGACTCCTCGACGGTCACCCGCCAGGTGGCGCCGCTCGTCGACTCCGGCCTGGTCAAGCGCACATCGCACCCCGAGGACGGCCGCGCCGTCGTCCTCCAGCTCTCGCCGCGCGGCAGCGCGCGGCTGGAGGAGGTGCGCACCTCCCGGCGCGAGCTGATGTCGATCGTGACGGACGAGTGGACCGAGGAGGAGCGGAACGCCTTCACCACGCTGCTCACCCGGTTCAACGCTTCCCTGTCCGTCATCCACAACGCGCTCCCCCAGGAGCCGCCGGCCTCCTGACCCGACCGCCGGACCGCCCCGTCCGGCCTCTTGACCCGGTGCGCGGCCTGCCGTGTGCTTGAGGGCACGGGAGGCACGGTGGGAGAGCGGCAAGCGGCGCGGGAACGCCGCCGCGCCCGGGAGTTCGAGGCATTCGTCGGGGGCGCGGGCGGCCGGCTGCTGCACGCCGCCGCGCTGCTGACCGGCGAGGAGGAGCCGGACCGCGAGGCCGCCGAGCGCCTCCTGACCGCCGCGCTGGCCTGTACGTACGCGGACTGGGACCGGCTGCGCGGCGAGGACCCGTACGACCGCACCCGCCAGGAGCTGGCCGCCCGCTTCGCGCACGCCGCCTGGCACCGCCGGCCCGCCCGTACCGGCCGGCTGGGGCGGCTCTCCCGGCAGGAGCGCCTGGTCCTCGTCCTGCGCCTGTACGAGGGCGTGGCCGAGGAGCAGACCGCCGCCCAGCTGGGCCTCCCCGTGGAGCGCGTACGCGCCCTGTGCACCCGCGCCGTCGCCACGATGCGCAGCCGGGCCCCCGCCACCGGCCCGCGCGCCGAGATGGCCACCCCGTGAGCGTCCACGACCGCAAGGAGGACGAGGTCCGCCGGATGCTGGACACCCCGCATCCGGTGGTCCGCCCGGAGCTGGCCCAACGGGCCGCCGAACGCGGCCGCAGGCTGCTGCGCCGCCGCCGGGCGCTGCGGCGGCTGGGGTGGGTGCTGCTGGTGGTGGCCGTGACGGCGTTCTGCGTGTGGGCGGCGCTCGTACAGCCGTGGGTGGCGCCGCCGTCGGACACCGCCCCTCCCCTGGAGGGGTGGTGAGCGCGTCCGTACGGGCCGGGGCCCCGGTTCGTAGCGCCGAGGCCCCTTCGTATGCCGTACGTTCCCAGGTCAGCCCAGCGCGCGCGTGAGGTCCGCGAGCAGGTCGTCGGCGGCCTCGATGCCCACGGAGAGGCGCACCAGGTCGGCGGGGACCTCCAGGGCGGAGCCCGCCGTGGAGGCGTGCGTCATCCGGCCGGGGTGCTCGATCAGCGACTCGACGCCGCCGAGCGACTCCCCGAGGGTGAACAGCTCGGCGCGGTTGCACACCTCGACGGCCGCCTCCTCGCCGCCCACGACCCGGAAGGACACCATGCCGCCGAAGGCGCGCATCTGCTTGGCGGCGATCTCGTGGCCCGGGTGCTCCGGCAGCCCCGGGTAGTAGACCTGGGTGACCTTGGGGTGCGAGACCAGGAGTTCGGCGATGCGCGAGGCGTTGGCGCTGTGCCGGTCCATGCGGACGGCCAGGGTCTTGATGCCGCGCAGGGTCAGCCAGGAGTCGAAGGGGCCGGAGATGGCGCCCATGGCGTTCTGGTGGAAGACCAGCTCGTCGGCGAGCGCGGCGTCGGAGGTGATCAGGGCGCCGCCGACGACGTCCGAGTGGCCGCCCACGTACTTCGTCGTGGAGTGCACGACGATGTCCGCGCCGAGCGCGAGGGGCTGCTGGAGGTAGGGGCTGGCGAAGGTGTTGTCGACGACGAGGCGGGCCCCCGCCGTGCGGGCGACGTCGGCGACGGCGGCGATGTCGGTGATGCCGAGCAGCGGGTTGGAGGGCGTCTCGACCCAGACGACCTTCGTCCGGGGCTGGATCGCGGCCCGCACGGCGGCCGGGTCCGAGGTGTCGGCGACGGACCACTGGACGCCCCAGCGCTCGACGACCTTGGAGAAGAGGCGGAACGTGCCGCCGTACGCGTCGTTCGGGATGACCACGTGGTCGCCGGGGGCCAGCAGGGTGCGCAGCAGGCAGTCCTCGGCCGCCAGCCCGGAGGCGAAGGCGATGCCGCGGCTGCCGCCTTCCAGCGCCGCCAGGTTCTCCTCCAGCGCGGTACGGGTGGGGTTGCCGCTGCGGCTGTACTCATAGCCGCCGCGCAGTCCCCCCACACCGTCCTGCTTGTAGGTGGAGACTTGGTAGATGGGCGGAACGACCGCGCCGGTCAGCGGGTCGGCCGCCTGCCCGGCGTGGATCGCGAGGGTCTCGAAGCTCTGGGCCGGGTGCGGCTGTGAGTGCTTGTCGCTCATTGACCCGAGGGTAGTACCCCGTATCCCGGAACTCTGCTGTTCACTTGTCACCAGGGGATGAACGATCCGCCGCCCTCGTCCGTTGAACGATTCCGTTGAACGATTCCGCCCCCACGTACCAGCTTGTCCTTACGTACCAGCTCGTCCTCCCATGACGACTTCTCCGCCTACGACCACCCAACGGGACGCACCATGGAGTTTCTGTTCATCCTGATCGCCCTCGTCATGATCTGCGGGGTCGCCGCGGTCCCCGCGATGCGCCGCAGGCGCGCCGGGCAGCAGGCCGCTCAGGGCGCACGGCTCGCCACCGATCCCGAAGGGGCGTACGGATTCGTGCCGGCGCCCCAGCTCGACGTGCGGCTGCCCGGCCCCGACCCGGAGCTGCTCGCCGCCCTCGACGAGGCCCGCCGCACCCAGGACTGGCAGCCGGCGGCACGGCTCCTGGCCGGCACGGACGCCGGGAGCGAGCTGCGCTGGCAGCGGGTGCAGACGCTCGCGGGCGCGGCGGCGATGGAACTGGCCGAGGCCCCCGGCACGGGCGGCATGTGGCTGCGCCACTGGCGGGTGGTGGCGCCGAAGGACCCGGGCGGCGCGGCCGTGCAGGCGCAGTTCCTGCTCCAGCAGGCGCTGCGGGACCCGTCCTCGCAGGACTACCGCATGATCCTGGAGGAGGCCCGTACGGTCTGCGGCGAGGCCGCGCTGCTGGCCCCCGGGGACCCGGTCCCGTACATCGTCGAGCTGGGCGTCGCGCGGGGCATGGGGGCGACCGAGGCCGAGTTCCAGTCCGTGTGGGAGACGGTCGTGGGGCGCGCGCCGCACCACATGGGGGCGCATCTGGTGGCGCTGCGCTACTGGAGCGCGGCGTGGCACGGCTCGGCGGAACAGGCCGACGCCTTCGCGGAGCGGGCCGCCGGGGCCGCGCCGGAGAAGACCCTGCTGCCCGCGCTGCCGCTGTTCGCGGTCCACGACCACCTCTCGGACGTCAACCTGGTGCGCGGCCTGTACCGCAGCGCGGTGGTCACGCGGGCGATCGACGGTGCGCTCTACGCCGTTCAGCAGGTCCCCGCCGACCATCCGGTACTACCTCACGTACGTCATTTGCTGGTGTGGTTCCTCGTACGTGCGGAGCGTTACGCGGAGGCGATGGAGCAGCTGCGGCGGGTGGACGGGCATGTGGGCGCCGTCCCGTGGTCGTACGGGGCCAGCCCGGCGGCGGAGTACGCGACGTACCGGGCGCTGGCGGTCGCGGGCTGGGAATCGCAGGGCGGCAGCCCGGCGACGCTGCCGCCGCGCAACTGATCCCTGCGGGGGCTCCGGAATGCCTCTCCCCGATCGAACGTTGTCCGAATAGAGCCCGCCCTGCCCGGTCCCGAGGAGCCTCCATGCTGTTCCACCGCAACAAGAACCACCTCCCCACCCCGGAGGAGGCGCTCCCGGGCCGCCCCGAACCGGCCTTCACCCTCGCCGCCGACCGGCACACCGTCCTCGGCAACCCGCTGACGGGCCCGTACCCGGAGGGCTTGGAGACGGCCGACTTCGGCCTCGGCTGCTTCTGGGGCGCGGAACGCAAGTTCTGGCAGGCGCCGGGGGTGTGGACGACGCTGGTCGGCTACCAGGGCGGGCACACGCCGAACCCCTCGTACTACGAGGTGTGCAGCGGCATGACGGGCCACACGGAGGCGGTGCGCGTGCTCTACGACCCGGCCGTCACGTCGTACGCCGCGCTCCTCAAGATCTTCTGGGAGTCCCACGACCCCACCCAGGGCTTCCGCCAGGGCAACGACTCCGGCACCCAGTACCGCTCGGCGATCTACACCCACACCCCGGCCCAGGCCGCCGAGGCCGAGTCCTCCCGCACGGCCTACCAGTCCGCCCTCACCGCCTCGGGCCACCCCGCCCCCATCACCACCGAAATCCTCCCGTCCGACACCCGCCCCTTCTACCCGGCGGAACCGGAACACCAGCAGTACCTGGACAAGAACCCGGCGGGGTACTGCGGGATCGGGGGGACGGGCGTCGAGCTGAGCGACGCGTCTGACGGCGGATCGTGCCCGACGGGTATCGCGCCTGCGAAGGAGTAACGGGGCCGCGCGGGCGGGACGCGCGTTCTGGCGTTGTGCCGCTGCCGCTGCCGCTGCCGCTGCGAGGCTGCCCGAAGAGGGTGAGTTCGCGGAGCCCCCAGAGTTATCAGGGCGTGCGCGACGACGCGGGAGCCCGCGTGATCTGCCCCCGCATGTGCGGCCGACGGATCGCCGGCGAGTCTGACGGGCCGCTGATCAAGTGGGAGTGCGACTGCGGGTACCGCATTCGCCGAATCCCGGCCCGCGGTACCTGGGCCGGGATTCTCTGCGTTGCGCGAGCTTTCGAGGGCGGCCCAAGGAACCAGGACCCTTTCCCGTTACGGAAAGATCAGGTGCTTGACCGCGCTGTGACCGGCTCGGGAGCATCGGAGGCGACGGTGTACGCGCGTATGCCGAGATGTGGGGGCGACGATGCTGCGAAAGCTGTCCGGTGACCCGGATTGCAGGAATGGGACGTGCCCGACGCTTTGGGGCACTGAAGACGCCGAGGACTACGTGGTCCAGGGCTACGTCGTCACCGACCCCGCACGACTGGCTCAGCTCGACCTGCCGGAGGGTGAGACCGCCGTGCTGGTTCCGGCGGCGGTGCTGGAGGGCTACTTCCGTGCTGAGCGGTGAGGAGTTCGGCCGGCTCTTCGAGACCTTCGAGCGGACCGCTTTCCGGCTGGAGACGCTCCCCGTCTACAGCGTGGCGGAGGAGCGCGAGGAGTTCGAACGCTTCCTGGCCGGCGAGGACATGGGCCCCGACTGGGGCGACAACCCGTGGGTGCGGTCGATGACGGACAAGGGCAAGCACGTCTCACGCGTCCACGTGCTCAGGTCTCCGCTGACCGACTACCTGCGGTACGAACTGGCCGCCTACCCGGGGAACATCACGGCCGGCGAGGCCATCGGCATCATCGACCTGGCGGACCACGACGTGCACGGCCTGCCGGATCACGACTTCTGGCTGTTCGACGACCGGGACGTGTACCGGATGCACTACACGCAGGAGGGCGCGTTCATCGGCGCCGAACCCCAACCTGCCCGCACCCTCGCCGAGTACCAGGGCTACCGGGACCGCGCCCTGGCAGGAGCGGTGCCGTTCGCCACGTACTGGGAGCGGCGCCGCTGACCGCCGAGTCGATCGGGAGAGCCCTGCGGGCGCTGCGTGACGCCTCCGGACTGACGGGGGACGCGGTGGCTCGTAGGGCCGCCATGTCCGCCGGCAAGCTCTCGAAGATCGAGAACGGCAAGGTGCGTCCAACCGTCCAAGATGTGGACCTGGTCCTCACCGCGATAGGCGTGAGCCGGCAGATCAAGGAAGAGTCTCTGGCGTCGGCCCGCGCGACGGCCGCCCCCGTGGCCGGTGCCCCCGCGGCTCGCGCGGTCGCGGGGGCACCGGGGCGTTCAGGTCAGAATTCGAAAGGGCCCGGGGACTGGGCCGACGTGGCGTTGCAGGTGGCTGTGACGCCGAGGACCACTACCTTCAGGGTCTTGGCGGCCAGGCTGTCGCCGGCCGCGACCTTGCCTTTCAGGGGGCCGGTGGAGACTTGGGCGCCGGCGGGGATGGCCGGGTTGGAGTTGCCGGTGAAGGTCTTGGCGCCGGAGCCGTGGTTGGTCATGGTGAGGGTGGACTTCACCGAGTTCGCGGCGAGGTCGATGGGCGAGGTGATGGCCGAGGTGGAGAGGCTGATGGTCGCGGACGTTCCGCTGTGGTCGGCCGTGAGGGTCGCCGAGCCGGAGCCGAATAATCCGCACTCGAACGTGATCGTGGCCGTGTCCGTCGTCACCGCGTTCGCGACGGGAGCTGTCGCCAGGGCGCCTATGGCGAGTGCGCTGACGCCGAGTGCTGTGCCGATGCCGTATCTGACGTGCTTGCCGCGTGTGGTGTGTCTCATGGGGTCCCGCCTCCATGTGGGGTGTACGGGCTGACGTCGCCGGCCGCCGCCGTGCGGGCGCACCGCATGAGTGGGCATGTGGACGCCTTGGGGAGCAGGTCTCCCCGTACAGCGCAGTAGATCTGACGGTCAGTCAGCGACGATGGCCCATTGCGACACGCACCCCTGGAGAAAACAAGGCCGATCCCATGATTTTTGGCATGCTACGACCAATAGCGCAGTGGGCCTCCCCCGTCGGGCCCACTGCGCCTGGCCCCCGCCGCTCAGACCCGGCGAGCGCGGAAGCGGAAGCTCCCGGTGCCCGTCGTGATCTCCGGTTCGGCGAAGCCCGCCCGCCGGAGCCTGGCGGACAGGGTGTCCACCGGGACGACCACACACGTGTCCCGGACGTGGATCAGGCGGAAGCGCCACCCGCCCAGCGCGTCGCAGCCCGCGAAGACCCCGCCCGGCCGCAGCACCCGCCGGGCCTCCGCGAAGAGGCGGTCCTGGAGCTCCGGCGACGGCACGTGGTGGAGCATCGTGAAGCAGACGACCGAGTCGAAGCGCTCGTCGGGCAGCGGCATATCGGCCCCGTCGCCGTGGACCACCTCGGCCCGGTCCCCATACCGGTCGGCCAGCCGCTTCGCCGACTCCCGGTCGACTTCGAGGATGGTCAGGCGCTCGGCGAGGCCCAGGAGAACATGGGTGGTGGCGCCGTATCCCGGTCCGATCTCCAGAGTGTCGGAGCCGAACTCGACGCCGTCCAGGGCCCAGGGCAGCAACTGGTCCTCCACGGCCCGGGCCCACCTGTCGGAGTTGCATACGCGGCGGTGAATGAGGTTCATGGGCATACGGCCAGGCTAGGCAGCCGGCGCGGAGCCGAACACGGGGTGGAGTGACAACTCATGTCGCCAGAAGGACAGTTGATTTCGCCGGGCGGTAACGCCATCGTCGTCGGCAGTTTCGCGCTGAGCGACGGCCAGTGGTTCGAGCGCCATCAGCACGGCGCGCACCAGCTCGCCTGGGCGCGCAGCGGCGTCCTCGCCGTACGGACCACCGACGCGACCTGGGTGCTGCCGGCCTCGATGGCGCTGTGGATACCGGCCGGCATCGCGCACTCCACCGGCGCGATCAGCGCCGCCCTGCTGCGCAGCCTGTACTTCTGGCCCGACCACTGCCCGGTCCGCTGGGAGTCGCCGCAGGTCGTGGCCGTATCGGCGCTGCTGCGCGAACTGATCTGCCACCTCGCCGAAGACGGCCTCGACGCCACCGCCCGCGGCCGCGCGGAACGCGTCCTGCTCGACCAGCTCAGGCCGGTGTCCGTGACGACCGTACGGGCCCCGATGCCCGACGAACCCCGGGCCCGGCGCGTCGCCCGGGCGCTGCTCGACGACCCCGCCGACGGGCGGTCGCTGGCCGAGTGGGGGAAGGTCGTGGGAGCGAGCGGGCGGACCCTGGCGCGGGCCTTCGTGTCCGGTACGGACATGACGTACGGGCAGTGGCGCACCCAGCTCCGGTTGCAGGCGGCGATGCCGCTGCTCGCGGCGGGCGCGACGGTCTCCTCCGTCGCGCACCGCGTCGGATACGGGTCGCCGAGCGCCTTCGTCGCCGCCTTCCGGCGCAGCGTGGGCGTACCGCCGGGGCAGTACTTCGCACCCGGCGCCCCGCCCTCCGGCGCCTCCGCTTGACCCTCACCCCACGTCAGGCCGCAGCCTGGACCGCGACGAAAGGCGATCCCATGAGTTATTCGGTCGGGCAGACAGCCGGCTTCGCGGGGGTGACGGTCCGCACCCTGCACCACTACGACAAGGCCGGGCTGCTGACCCCGAGCGACCGCAGCGCCGCCGGGTACCGGCTCTACAGCGACGCGGACCTGGCGCGGCTCCAGCAGATCCTCTTCTACCGGGAGCTGGGCTTCTCCCTGGAGGAGACCGGCGCCGTCCTGGCCGGACCGCAGGACGACGTCCTCGACCGGCTGCGCTCCCGGCACCGGCTGCTGAACGAGCAGATCGCCGGGCTCCAGCGGCTCGTCAAGATCGCCGAGCGCGCCATGGAGGTCCGGCGCACGGGTGTCGAGCTGACGCCCGAGGAGCGGTTCGAGGTGTTCGGCGAGGTCGCGCCCGACCTCAGCTACGCCACGGACGCGCACCTCAAGTGGGGGCACAGCGCGGGCCACCAGGAGTCGATCGCCCGCGCCGCCGCGCACACCAAGGAGGACTGGCGGCAGCTGATGGCCGAGGCCGCCGCGTGGCGCGAGCGGCTGCTCGCCGCCTTCGACGCGGGCGCGGCGCCCGACAGCGACTCGGTCATGGAACTCGCCGAGGAGCACCGCCTGCACATCGGCCGGTGGTTCACGCCCTGCCCGCCCGAGATGCACTGCCGCATCGCCGACGACTACGTGGCGGACGCCCGCGCCTTCGCCCTCGTCGTGCCGGCCTCCGAACAGCGCCCCGGCCTGGACCGGTTCCTGCGCGCGGCCGTCCACGCCAACGCCGGACGGGGGGCCTGAACCATGAAGGTGCTCATATTGGCCGCCGGATCGCGGGGCGACGTCGCGCCGTACACGGGCGTCGGGGCGCGCCTGCGCGAGGCCGGATACGAGGTCGCGCTCGCGACGCACGGCACGTACGAGCCGCTGGTACGGGCGAGCGGGCTGGAGTTCCGGTCGCTGCCCGCCGATCCGAACGGCGGGGGTTCGGAGGACGGTGGGGGTTCGGAGGACGGTGGGGGTTCGGCAGGCGGGTCCAAATCCTTGCTGCGCAAGGCGTCCGCCTTCATCCAGGAACTGGGCCGAGGCATCGCGGACGCCACCGCGCAGGGCGCTGATCTGCTGCTCCTGTCCACCACGACGGCCCCGCTGGGATGGCACGCGGCGGAGGCGTCGGGAATCCCCTCCCTGGGTGTGTATCTGCAACCGGTGGCGCCCACCGGCTGCTTCCCCCCTGTCGTCGGCGGAACCCGTTCCCTGGGCCGCTGGGGCAACCGGGCCGCCGGCCGGGTCTCCTTGCGCGTGGTCGACCGCCTGCACGCGGCGGCGGCACGCGACCTCCGCGACCGCCTGAGCCTGCCCGCCCTCCCGCCGGGCGCGATGCGCCGCCGCCAAGAGGCGGCGGGGTGGCGGATTCTGCACGGTTTCAGCGAGACCCTCGTGCCGCGCCCGGCGGACTGGCGGGAGGGCTTGGAGGTCGTCGGCAACTGGTGGCCCCACCACCCGGCCGGGGCCCGGCTCCCGGCGGAAGTCGCCGACTTCATCGGGTCGGGCCCGCCGCCGGTGTTCATCGGCTTCGGCAGCATGGCGGGCGGCGACGGCGAACGGCTGTCCGGCCTGGCCGTACGGGCGCTGCGCGCGGCCGGGCTCCGGGGCATCCTCCAGGCGGGCGCGGCGGGCCTCTCCGCGTCGTCCGCCGCCGCCCACGGCGACGACGTGCTGACGGTCGGGGACGTGCCGCACGCCCTGCTCTTCCCGCGGATGGCGGCGGTCGTGCACCACAGCGGCGCGGGCACGGCGGCCGCGGGGCTACGGGCCGGGGTGCCGGCGGTTCCCGTGCCGGTCATGGCCGACCAGCCGTTCTGGGCGCAACGCTTGACGTCACTGGGCGCCGCCACTGCGCCGATCCCCTTCACGGAGCTGACCGCGGACCGCCTCGCGGACGCCTTGCGTTCGGCGGTGACGGACGCCTCGTACCGGGCCGGGGCCGCCCAGGCGGCGCTCGCGGTCGAAGCCGAGGACGGGGCGGGGCGGGTGGCGGCGGCGGTGAAGGCCGCAGTGGGCGCGTAGCGCGGGGCGAACAGGAGCGAACGAACGGGGGGCCGGCCCGTCAGCGGGCCAAGCAGCCGCGAGCGGACATCCACGGGGCAGCGAGGATCTTCCTCGGGCTCCCCCGCCCAGCCTGGCGGTTCCCCTCCTCCGCCGCCGACGGATCGGGCGAACCGGCGGCGGCCACGGGCTGAGCGCCACGCGGTGCCCCGCCCGTGGCCTACCTCCGGTGCAGCACCGCCGCGTCCGCCGCCGCCCTGCCGTGCGCCCACCCCTCGGCGTCACGGCCCTTGAGGCGGTGGGCGGTCGTGGCCGGGAAGAGGCGCTCGGCGCTCTCGCCCACGGCCACGTCGCGAGCGGCCAGGACCGGGAGGACCTCGCTCGGCTCCTCCGCGGCCACCTCGTCGGCGGCGGTGACCAGCCGGTCGCGGATGCGGCCCGCGTACGCGATGAGGAACGACTCCCGGAAGTCGCGCGTGCGGCGGGAGCGGCCCCGCGCGTGGTGCTCGTCGCCCGCGCGCCGCATGGCGGCGGTGGCCTGGACGAGCAGCGAGGTGTACATCAGCTCGACGAGTTCCAGGTCCGACGCGAAGCCGACGACCGTGGAGAAGTCGAACTCGGCCGACCAGACCGCCCGGCAGTGGTTGGCCTCGGCGACCGCGTCGAGCAGCAGCGCCTTCGCCGGTTCGTACGGGCCCTCGACCCCGATCCGGCAGGCGTCCGGCCCGTCCTCCGAGGCTCCGGGCCCGCCCAGGCCCGCCGCCTCCGCGGCCAGCAGCGCCGCGTCGATCGAGTGCCGCGCCATCAGCTCCTGGGCCTTCGCGGAGAGCGCCTCCGCCTCCTCCGCGAACTCCGTCGACTCCGCCTTCGCCAGCAGCGCCCTGATCCGGCCGAGCAGCCGCGGCCCGGCGGCGGACCGGCCTCCCGCCCCTCCGGCCCGTACGGACCCTCCGGCCCGTACGGACTCTTCGGGCCGCGCCCGCGCGGTCCCCGGCAGCGGGCCGATCGCGGTGATCCGCGGCAGCCGGCCGAGCAGCCGCAGTGCGCCGAGCACGCCCGAGGCCGTCTCGAAGCGGCTCAGCCGCTCGCGCCCCGCGAGGCTCTCCAGATAACTCTCGTCACCGTCCCACCAGACCGACGCCCCGCCCACCGCCGCCAGCTGCGCCGCCCAGCGCGCGTCGAGCGCTTCCGGCGGATAGCGGCGCGCCTCGGCGGCGATGGCGTCGGCGACGTACCGCGACACGGCGGTACCCGGCTCGCGCCGCGTCAGCCGGGCGACGTCGGCGGGCTGCCAGCCGTACTCCCAGGTGCGGCGTACGAGCTCCTCGGCGGCTCGCAGCAGCGCCCGGCTCACGGCGCGCGGCCCGGCGGGCGCGGCGGCGAGGGTGGACGCGGCGGCATCGAGCGCGTCGTCGAGGCCGTCCTCGGGGACGGCGGCGAGGCCGCGCAGCGTGTCCCGTACGGTCTCCAGCAGCTCGGCCGCCTCCTGCCGCTCGCGTTCGCCGCCACCGCGCTTGCCCACGTGCCCTGCCTCACTCGTCGTCCCTGGGGTACGCACCCATTCTCCCGTGCGGGCGGAGTGCGGGCCGGACGCGGGTTCGCGCGTACGAGTCCGGGGCCCGGGGCCCAAAAAGCCGAGGAGCCCGGCGGCGGCCCGCGACGTCCGCGAGAACCCGGACTTCGGCCGTCCGCTCGTAGGCTGACCGCATGCCGACCACACATCCCGTCGCCGACAGCGACGCCCCGCGGATAGCCGCGGTCCTCTCCAGGGCCTTCGCCGCCGATCCGGTCATGGGCTGGTTCTTCCCGGAAGCCGCGTTCCCGGACGAGCGGGCCCGTATCGATCACCTCGCCGCGTTCTTCGGGGCGCTGCTGGAGTTCCAGTACGGGCCCCACGGCGGCTGCGAGCTGGCGCGGCCGGACGCAGGGGAGCGGGACCAGGCGGCGGTGGGCGCCGCCGCCCTGTGGAAGCCGCCGGGCGCGCCCGCGCTGTCGGAGCAGGACGAGCAGGTGATGGGGGTGCGGATGGCGGAGCTGGCCGGCGACCGCCTGGACCGGCTGGTCGGCGCCTACCGGCTGCTGAGCGGGCACGTCCCGGCCACGCCTCACTGGTACCTGGGCGTGCTGGGCGCCGATCCGGCCGTGAAGGGCAGCGGGTACGGCGGGGCGCTGTTGCGCTCGCGGCTGGCGAGGTGCGACGCGGACGGCGTTCCGGCGTATCTGGAGGCGTCCCAGCGGGCCAACATCGGCTACTACGAGCGGTTCGGCTTCGCCGTGCGCGGCGACGCGGCCGGAGTCCGGCTGCCGGACGGCGGCCCGGTGGTGTGGCCGATGTGGCGCGAGCCGCGCTGACGGCCGGGCCCGCCCTCAGCACGTACGAAAGCGGCGGCCCGCACGATGTCTTCGTGCGGGCCGCCGCCATGCGGAGGACTCAGCGGGAGGAGGGGCGAGGGGTCAGGCGCCCGTGGCGCTGCCCGCCACCCAGTTGTCCCAGCTCATGTTCCAGCCGTTGAGGCCGTTGTCGGGCTGGACCAGCTTGTCGTCGGAGCCCTTGACCGTCACGACGTCGCCGACGATGGAGTTCGAGAAGAACCAGGAACCGGAGGTCGAGGAGTCGTTGCCGCCCTGGGCGTCCTGGAGGCCGACGCAGCCGTGGCTGGTGTTGGCCGTGCCGAAGATGCCGTGGCCCCAGTAGTTGCCGTGGATGAACGTGCCCGAGTTGGACAGGCGCATCGCGTGCGGCACGTCCTTGATGTCGTACTCACCGCCGAAGCCGACCGTGTCGCCGTTCATCCGGGTCTCCTTGAACTTCTCGGAGATCACCATCTGGCCGTTGTACGTGGTGTGGTCGGGCGAGCCCGCCGAGATCGGGATGGTCTTGATGGTCTTGCCGTCCCGGACCACCGTCATCTGGTGCGACCGCGCGTCGACCGTGGAGACCTGCGAGCGGCCGATCTTGAAGGAGACCGTCTTCTGCTGGACGCCCTGGACGCCCGGCGCGGACTCGACCTTGTCGAGGTCCATCTTCATGGTGACGGTCGAACCGGCCTTCCAGTACTCCTGCGGCCGGAAATCGAGCCGCTGGTTGCCGAACCAGTGGCCGACGACCTTCTGGCCGCTGGTGGAGTTGACCGTGATGTGCGACTGGACGGCCTTCTTGTCCTTGATCGGCTTGTCGAAGTTGATCGACACGGGCATGCCGACGCCGACGGTGGACCCTGCGTCCGGGGTGTACGTGCCGATGAAGCTGTTCGACGGGGCGACCGTCGTGAAGGACGAGTTCTCGGTGGCGTTGCGGCCGTCGGAGTCCTTGGCCTCGGCGGCGATCTTGTACGTGGTCTGCCGCTCCAGCGCCTTCTTGGGCGCCCAGGAGGTGCCGTCGGAGGATATGGCCCCCTCGACCGGGGCGCCCTTCTCCGTGGTCATGGTGACCTTGGTCAGCTTGCCCTCGGAGACGGTGACCTTGCCGCCGGTGTTGATGCTCGCGCTGGAGGAGCCGTTCTTCGACGCGATCTTGATCTTCGCCTTGGAGGCGTCCTTGGCCGCGGCCTCGTCGACCTTGCTCTGCGACTTGCCGTGACCCGAGTCACCGCCCTTGTCGTCTCCCCCGCCACAAGCGGCGAGGGCCAGTACGCCGCCGAGCACAGCGGCCGCGGCCACGAGGCCCTTACGGCGCTTGCCGTACGTCATCACACGCTTCTCCATTACTGCTCATCCCCAACGTCCCCGATCCGCATCAATGGGCACGCCCATGTCGCGGTCACCCATGTGAGAACGCCTTCACCGATTCGGCGGTTCCACTCGTCACAAAAGTGTGGGGAAGCCCACTCAAAGCGAAGACCCCGGCTCCGCAACCAGCGGCGCCGGGGTCCTGATATAGGCGATATACCGATAATGACAGGGGATTTCTCCCCGAATAATCCCCTGTCTCCGGATCTCATCACCACACCGTCGCGCTTGGACGGCGCATGAGCGCTTCTTGGATGCCGCATGAGCGTTTCAAGATGGCGCATGGGCGTTTCAAGGGGCGCGGAGAACCGCGCGACCGGCCCCGACGTGCTCGCGGGCAGCCTGCCGGGGCCTCCCCGGCGGAGCGCTCAGTCGTCGTCCTCGTCGCCGTCGCCGTCGAGGGCCCACTCCCGCGATTCGGGGTCGTAGTCGATCTGTTCGCTGCTCCACGACGCCTGGGTCAGTTCGACCCCCGGCACCTCCCTGACCACGTCGACCGGGTCGACGAGATAGGCCAGCGCCTCCGCCGCGTCGGAGGAGACCGAGGTACGGGCGTGCCCGCGCTCGTCGTCGTGGAGTGATCCGTCGCCGTCGATGCGGTCGAGGGCGGCCGAGGTCAGCTTGCCGGAGTCGTTGATCTCCAGCACCAGCTCGACTCGAAGTCGTACAAACCGTGATGACTCATCTGTGCTCATGTCCGGAGCGTAAGGGTCAGCGGAACCGCGACTTCCAAACGACCCGCGGGTATCACTACCATCGGAGGCTCGCCTCCCCAATCGCCGCCATCTCAAGGGGGATTCATTCCGTGACCGCACGCCGTCCGCTGCTGACCGCCGCTGCGGCGGGCTCGCTGCTGTGCGCGTTGTGGTTCGTACCGTCCGCGAAAGCGACGGCCGAGCACACCACCCCCACCCAGCACAGCCACCGCTCCACCACCGTCCATGCCTCCGACGACTCCGGCGACGCGTCCGACGCGTCCAAGGCGTCCCGTGCGAAAACCGCTCTCGACTCCTCCGGACGCGCCACGGCCGTCGAGCCCGCCGCCATGGGGCAGACGAGCGACGACCTGGCGCTCGCCGACACCGGCAGTTTCGACACCACCCCGTATCTGGTTGGCGGGATCGGGTTCCTCGGCCTCGGGGGCGCGCTGGTGACGGCCGCCGTCCGCCGTACGCGCGCGTCGGAGGGGTTCTGACGCGGCCCACGGGCCGCACCCGCGCGCGCACGCCGGACGGGTTCTGACCCGGCCGACAGGCCGCACCCACGCGCAGATCGGAACACCGAGCAGCACACCCGGCGGACTACGGGCCACGGCCCGTAGTCCGCTGCCGCGTTCTAGGCCAGCGGCCCCGTCACCGCCTCGGCCGCCTCCGTGAGCTTCCCGGACCGTACGAACTCGTGCGCGGCCGCGAGATCCGGCGCGAGGAAACGATCCGCTCCGGGGCCCTCGACCCCCGCCTCCCGGACGGCCTTCAGCACGGCCTGCGTCGCGGGCGCGGGGGTGAGACCGGTGCGCAGTTCGACGGCGCGGGTCGCGGCGACCAGTTCCACGGCGATGATCCGGGCGAGGTTGTCCACCGCCGTACGGAGCTTGCGCGCGGCCGACCAGCCCATGGAGACGTGGTCCTCCTGCATCGCGGAGGACGGGATCGAGTCCACGGACGCCGGTACGGCCAGCCGCTTCATCTCGCTGACCAGGGCCGCCTGCGTGTACTGGGCGATCATCAGGCCGGAGTCCACGCCCGCGTCGCCCGCGAGGAACGGCGGCAGGCCGTGCGAGCGGTTCTTGTCCAGCAGCCGGTCGGTGCGGCGTTCGGCGATCGAGCCGAGGTCGGCGGCGGCGACGGCCAGGAAGTCCAGTACGTACGCGACGGGCGCGCCGTGGAAGTTGCCGTTGGACTCGACCCGACCGTCGGGCAGGACCACCGGATTGTCGACGGCGGCGGCGAGTTCGCGGTCGGCGACGAGCCGGGCGTGGTCGAGGGTGTCCCGGCCGGCGCCCGCGACCTGCGGGGCGCAGCGGATCGAGTACGCGTCCTGGACGCGCGGCGCGTCGTCCTGCTGATGCCCGATCAGCCCCGAACCGGCCAGCACCGCCAGCATGTTGGCGGCCGAGGCGGCCTGGCCGGGGTGCGGGCGGATGGCGTGCAGTTCGGCGGCGAGCACCTTGTCGGTGCCGAGCAGCGCCTCCATGGAGAGCGCGGCGGTGATGTCCGCGGAGGTGAACAGCCGGGCCAGGTCGGCGCAGGCCATCACCAGCATGCCGAGCATGCCGTCGGTCCCGTTGAGCAGTGCGAGCCCCTCCTTCTCGCGCAGTTCGACGGGGGCGATGCCGTGCTCGGCGAGGAGTTCGGCGGCGGGCCGCAGCTCGCCGTCGGGGCCTTCCGCCTCGCCCTCGCCCATCAGCGTCAGCGCGCAGTGTGAGAGCGGCGCGAGGTCGCCGGAGCAGCCGAGCGAGCCGTACTCGTGCACCACGGGCGTGATCCCGGCGTTGAGGATCGCCGCCATCGTCTCGACGACGAGGGGGCGTACGCCCGTACGGCCGGAGGCGACGGTCTTCAGCCGCAGGAACATCAGGGCCCGCACGACCTCGCGCTCGACGCGCGGCCCCATGCCGGCGGCGTGCGAGCGGACGATGTTGCGCTGGAGCTGTGCGCGAAGGTCCGGGCTGATGTGCCGGACGGCCAGCGCCCCGAAGCCGGTCGAGACGCCGTACACGGGGTCGGGCTTGGCCGCCAGGTCGTCGATGACCCGGCGGGCGGCGGCGACGGCGGCCAGTGCCTCGTCCGCCACCTCGATCCGCGCCGCGCCGCGCGCCACGTCGATCACGTCCTGAGCCGTCGTACCGGAGGCCCCCACCACCACAGTGTGCATATCCATATTCAGGCACCCTAAAGACTGAATCGCGGGCTGTCACCATCCGCACGGAACCGAACGCGGCGGCTCAGGGGCGGCGCCGCCCGGCTCTCGCGAGTGACACCGCCCGGCTCTCACGGGCCACGCCCCGACCGCTCACGGCCGACGTCCCCGGAAGCGGCGGCGCTCGGCGGGCGCGCCCTCGCGCGGAGTGTCGGCCAGCCGCACCACCGGGTCGTCCGCGCCCCCCTCGCGCCCCGCCACCACCGGTTTCTCGGACCGCGCGGCCTTCGCCCGGTACTGCGCCGCGTCCGCCAGCCGGAACAGCCGACGCGCCGACCGTACGGGCCCGATCGGGTCCCCGGTGGAGGCGACGCCGCACGCGACACCCTCGCCCAGCTCCAGCTCGCCCGCGCGGCGGCACAGCTCGTCGGCCACCCGCACCACCTCGTCCGCCGTCGGCCCCACCGACAGCAGGCAGAACTCGTCCCCGCCCAGCCGCGCCGCCAGGGCGTCCGGCAGCATCGCGCCGCACAGGGAGAGAACCGAGCTGAAACGTTCCAGCAGGCGGTCGCCGACCGCGTGCCCCAGCGTGTCGTTGACCCGCTTCAGCCCGTTCAGATCGCAGACCAGCAGGCTCACCACCGCGCCGGTACGGCGGTGCAGCTCCACGGCCTCGTCCAGCCGCGCGTCCACGGCGCGCCGGTTGGCGAGCCCCGTCAGCGGGTCCTCGAAGGCCAGCTTGCGCACCTCCTCCAACCGCTCGGTCTGCGCGATCCCGGCCGCCGCGACCGCCGCCAGCACGGTCGCGAAATCCGCGTCCCGCCGATCGAAGACCGGCTCGCCCACCGCCCGCGCCACATACAGCTCGCCCCAGGCCCGCCCGTGCAGCACGATCGGCGCGACCATGCAGCAGCCGCGCCCCCGCCGGCGCAGGGCGTCCGCCCGGTGGTGGCGGTACGGGGCGGGGCGGCCCGCGCCGTCCTCCGCCGTCTCCACCCAGGCGTGCGGCTCGCCGCCGCTCACCCACTGCTCGTGCAGGAACTCCGCGACCTCCGGAAAGTCGTGCACCGGATACGACTCCGCCGCCGGGAACTCCTCCTCCCCCTCGGCCCGCACCCCATCGTTCACCAGCACCCGAAGCCGCCCCCGGTCCCGCTCCCACACCGATACGGCCGCGAACGACCCGCCCAGCGCGCGCCGAGCCCCGCCGGCCGCGGCGCGCACCGAATCGCGCGGAGTGTGCGCGGCCGCCATGGCCTGCGCCAACGCCACCACGGCCCGCAGCCGCGCACCGCCTCCGTCGCCGTCCCCGTCGCCCGTCACGCTCGCCTCGCATTCCGTAACCGTGTGCACGCTCTGCACCCAGCGTAAGAATGCCGCGCCCAATCCGCTTTGCGGGGGTTTGCTCTTTTTTGTTGCCGTTTAGGGGATTTTGGCGGCTAGATGCCGGGCCACTCGGGGGACCGCTTCTCGTTGAAGGCCGCCACGCCCTCCGCCCGGTCCCCCGAGAACGCCACCGAGCGCCAGGCGGCGTCCTCGACCTCCAGGCCGGTCCGCAGATCCAGCCCGTGCCCGAGACGCAGCGCGCGCTTCGCGGCCCGCAGGCCGACCGGCGAATTGCGGGCGAACCGCTCCGCCATCGCGAGCCCCGCCTCGCGGGCCTCGCCGTCCGCGACGAGATCGTCCACGAGCCCGAGATCCCGCGCCTCCTCGGCCGGCACCCGCCGGGCCGAGAAGATCAGCTCGGCGGCGCGCGCGGCACCCACCCGCCTCGGCAGCAACTGAGTACCCCCGCCGCCCGGAATCACACCCACCGACACCTCCGGCAGCCCCACCACAGCGCTCGCGTCGGCCACGATCACATCGCACGACAGCGCCAGCTCGAACCCGCCGCCGAGAGCGAACCCGCGCACCGCGGCCACCGTCGGCATCGGCAGCTCCAGCACGCCGGTGTACGCGGCGCGGGAGACGGGCCGCTGCGCTCCGAGCTCCGCGTCCGTGAGCGTGTTGCGCTCCTTGAGGTCCGCCCCCACGCAGAACGCGCGCTCGTGCGTGGAGGTCACCACGACGGCCCGTACGTCCTGGTCGGCGCGGAGCGCGTCGGTGGCTCGGGCGATGGAGCGGGCCATCTCGGCGGAGATGGCGTTCATGGCCTTCGGCCGGTCGAGGACCAGTTCGGCGACGTGTCCGTGGCGGCGGACGGCGATCCAGTCCCCGTAGCGCTGCTCATTCATGCCAATGCCCTTCGGGTGTTAACGGCCGTAAACGTATGGGCGGATCATCGCAGGGGGTGCGGGGGTGTGGCCATGGGGCTGGGGCCCGCCGCATGTTCGGGGCTCCGCCCCGAGCCCCGGTCCTCAATCTCCCCCAGCTACCGCTGGGAGGTGCCCCCTGACGGGCTGAAGTGGGCAGCCTTCCCGTCACGGACCCCGGTCCTCAATCTCCCCCGGCTACCGCGGGGAGGTGCCCCCTGACGGGCTAAAGGGGCTGAAACGGGCGGCCTACCCGTCCCAGCGGGCCGGCTTCAGCCTCGTCTGCTCAGGAGCCAGGGTTCCACCACGCCGAGCCCTCGCACTGGGCGCTGCCACATCGGTTGGAGGGCGAAGCGGTAGCCCGGGTCGGCGCCGTCGCGTTCTTTGGCGGCGAGTGCTTCCTCGGCTTCGGAGATCGGGGCGTCGCCTGTGCGGGACAGTTCTTCGGCGAAGGCCCCGTCCACCAGGACCGCGTCCTTCGGCGCTATCGACGTGAGCCGGCTCGCCAGGTTCACCGTCGTGCCGAAGACGTCGCCCATGCGGGTCGTGACCGTGCCGAAGGCGATGCCGACCCGGAGTTCGGGCATGGTCTCGTCGTTGGTCATGGTCTCGATGAGGCGCAGGCCGATCTCCGCCGCGATGCCCGCGTCGTCCGCCGAGTACAGCACCTCGTCGCCGAGGGTCTTGATGAGCCGGCCGCCGTGGGCGGCGACCAGGTCGGCGGCGGTGGTCTCGAAGGCTTCGACCAGTTCGCCGAGTTCCTCCTCCTCCAGCCGCCTGGTCAGCCGGGTGAAGCCGACGAGGTCCGCGAAGCCGACCGCGAGGCGCCGGTCGACCATCTCCGCGTCGTCCTGGGCCTGCACCACACGGCCGGTGGCGGCGGCCAACTGCCGCCGCCACACATAGACGAGGAATTCTTCGAGCTCCGGGAGGAGCAGTTCGATGAGCGGGTAGGTCATCTCCGTCCGCGTCATGCCCGGCTCCTGGGGCTCTGTCAGGCCCTCCAGGAAGGAGTCGATCTGCCAGTCCGCCAGCCGGGCCGTGGTCTGGCCGGTGGACCGGGCGACCTGTACGGCCATGGGCTCGCTCAGCAGTCCCGCCTCCACCAGGCCCGCCAGCCGGCGCAGCGCCAGGACGTCCGCCTCGGTGAGCGCCTTGGCCTGGCCGATGTCGGCGAAGCCCATGGCGCGCCAGAACCGGGAGGCCAGTTCCATGGAGACGCCGGCGGCGCGGGCCGCCTGGAAGGGGGTGTAGCGCCGTTCCGCGCCGAGGATCAGCTGTTCCAGGCGCAGGGCAAGAGGGTCGTCGTCCCCCTCGGCGGCGGCGCCATCCGCGTCGTCGACGGTCACCGCCCGCCCCCTGTCCGATCCGTGCGCACTGCCCTGCCGATCACTGTTCGCCCGTGCTCCGTGCCTGTACCGCGGTGTCCCGCGCACTGCTCCGCGGTCCCCCTCGGGACCGCGGCGGGACGCCTCAACGATACGACAGGTGTGCCGTAGCTCACTCTCCGGACTGCGCGCGCCCCGATGCCCCTTCGGCCTCTTCCACCCCTGTCACCTCGTCAGATGCAGGTGTCCCGGCAGTCGCGGCGGCCGCGGGGACCGCGTCGGCCCCCGCCGCCCGGTCTCCCCCGAGCCGCCCGCCGCCCGGTCTCCGCTCAGCCTTCCGCCGGCCGCAGATGCACGATGTCCCCCGCCCCCACGGGCTCCTGCACGCCCTCCGCGGTCGCGAGCACCAGCCGCCCGTCGCCGTCGATCGCGACGGCCTCGCCGACGAGTGCGCGGTCGCCGGGCAGTTCGGCCCGTACGGTCCGGCCGAGCGTGGCGCACCCCGCGGTGTACGCCTCCTGGAGCCGGCAGGCCCCCGGGTCGCCGCCGGTCGCCCGCCACTGCCCGTACCACTCCTCCAGCGACCGCAGTACGGCCCGCAGCAGCGGATCGCGGTCCACCACCGGCGCGCCCGCGAGCAGCAGCGAACCGGCCGTCGGCACCGGCAGTTCGTCCGCGCGCAGCGAGACGTTGAGGCCGATGCCCAGCACCACTCCGGCCCCGGCCCGTTCGGCGAGGATTCCGCCGGTCTTGCGCTCGGCGGAGACGGCGGTCCCCCGGCGAGAGCCGCCGGGGCCTCCGGAGTCGCCGAAGTCGCCGGAGCCGCCGGAGTCGCCGACAGCAGGCCCGGCAGAGCGGCCCGCAGACCCGTCGGCGTCCTCCGGGACCGTCACCAGCAGATCGTTCGGCCACTTCAGGGCCATGTCCACGCCCGCGGCGCGGGACAGCGCGGTGGCGGTCGCCACTCCGGCGAGCAGCGGCAGCCACCCCCACCGCTCCATCGGCACCTCGTCGCCGGGCTCCAGGTACACGGAGAAGAAGATCCCGGAGCGCGCGGGCGCGGACCAGCGCCGGTCGAGCCGCCCGCGCCCGGCCGACTGCTCCTCGGCGACGAGCACGGCGCCGGGGGCCAGGCCCGCGCCTTCTCCGGCGAGGGTGGCCAGGTCCGTGTTGGTCGAGCCGGTCACGGGCACCACATCGATGGAGGTCCACAGCGCGTCGGGCCGTACGAGGGCGCGGCGCAGGGCCGCGGCGTTCAGCGGCGGCCGGCCGAGGTCGGACCAGGGGCTGCCGGAGGGGCCGGCGGAGTCAGGGGGCGTCATGGGGGCCAGCCTAGGAGGGGACGGTGTGGCCAACGACGCACTGCCACAGCGCAGCCGCGCCGATACGCTACGAACCGGTAGCCAGAAGGGCCCCGACCGGCCTTTTCCGGCCCCGTCAGCCCCCTGTCCCCCCGAAATGCCCCGGAAAGCCCGAGTCAGCCCATCCAGGACGAGCAGGAGCCGCATCGCGATGTCCGAGCCGCAAAACGCCACACCGGACGAAACCAGTCACACCACCGCCGGGAAGCTCGCGGATCTGCGTCGCCGCATCGATGAGGCGACGCACGCCGGCTCCGCGCGCGCGGTGGAGAAGCAGCACGCGAAGGGCAAGCTGACGGCGCGCGAGCGCATCGAGCTGCTCCTGGACGAGGGCTCGTTCATCGAGCTGGACGAGTTCGCGCGGCACCGCTCGACCAACTTCGGCATCGAGAAGAACCGCCCGTACGGGGACGGCGTCGTCACCGGCTACGGCACCGTCGACGGCCGTACCGTCTGCGTCTACTCGCAGGACTTCACCATCTTCGGCGGCTCGCTCGGCGAGGTCTACGGCGAGAAGATCGTCAAGGTCATGGACTTCGCGCTGAAGACCGGCTGCCCCATCGTGGGCATCAACGACGGCGGCGGCGCCCGCATCCAGGAAGGCGTCGCGGCGCTGGGCCTGTTCGCCGAGATCTTCCGCCGCAACGTGCACGGCTCCGGCGTGATCCCGCAGATCAGCCTGATCGTGGGGCCGTGCGCGGGCGGCGCGGTCTACTCCCCCGCGATCACCGACTTCACGGTGATGGTCGACCAGACCTCGCACATGTTCATCACCGGCCCGGACGTCATCAAGACGGTCACCGGCGAGGACGTCGCCTTCGAGCAGCTCGGCGGCGCCCGTACGCACAACACGACCTCGGGCGTGGCGCACCACATGGCGGGCGACGAGAAGGACGCCATCGACTACGTCAAGGCGCTGCTGTCCTACCTGCCCTCCAACAACCTCTCCGCGCCGCCCGCCTTCCCCGAGGAGGCGGACCTGGAGACCTCGGACGAGGACCGGGAGCTGGACGTCCTCATCCCGGACTCCGCGAACCAGCCCTACGACATGCACACCGCCATCGAGCACGTGCTGGACGAGGGCGAGTTCCTGGAGACGCAGGCGCTCTTCGCGCCGAACATCGTCACCGGCTTCGGCCGCGTCGAGGGCCACCCGGTGGGCATCGTCGCCAACCAGCCGATGCAGTTCGCGGGCTGTCTGGACATCGACGCCTCGGAGAAGGCCGCGCGCTTCGTGCGGACCTGCGACGCCTTCAACGTGCCGGTGCTGACCTTCGTCGACGTGCCCGGCTTCCTGCCCGGCGTCGACCAGGAGTACGGCGGGATCATCCGGCGCGGCGCGAAGCTGATCTACGCCTACGCGGAGGCGACGGTTCCGCTGATCACGGTGATCACGCGGAAGGCGTTCGGCGGCGCGTACGACGTCATGGGCTCCAAGCACCTGGGCGCGGACCTCAACCTGGCCTGGCCGACCGCGCAGATCGCCGTCATGGGCGCGCAGGGCGCGGTGAACATCCTGCACCGCCGCACCATCGCCGCGGCCCCGACGCCCGAGGCGCAGGAGGAGGTGCGCCAGGAGCTGATCACGGGCTACGAGGACGCGCTCCTCAATCCGTACGTGGCGGCCGAGCGCGGCTACGTGGACGCCGTGATCATGCCGTCCGAGACGCGTCGGCACGTCGTGCGCGGGCTGCGCGCGCTGCGCGACAAGCGCGAGTCCCTGCCGCCGAAGAAGCACGGCAACATCCCGCTGTAGAGGGCGGGCTTCCCGTCGAGCGGCGGACGTACCGCCGCGGGGCGGGCTTCCCCCTGAACGGTGGCCGGCCGGACCGCCGTGGCACCGTGCCGGAACACCGCAAGACCGTAAGGAGGCCGCAGTGATCAAGGTAGTACGGGGCAATCCGACCCCCGAGGAGTTGGCCGCCGCCCTCGCGGTGGTGCAGGCCCGCGCGGCGTCGGCGCCGGACGCCGCGCCGGACGGGAAGGCCCGCGACGCGTGGGCCGACCCGGCCCGTACGGTCCCCGGCCGACGGCTCCCGCACCCGGGACCGGCCGCGTGGCGCACGACGTACTGGCCGGTCTGACACACCACAGAAATCACCCGCGCACCCCCTGTCACCTGGGCACCTTTCCGGTGGCGGGAGGCAGGGGGAAATAGTCCTTCCGCTTGCGGCGCCTGAGTACGCGTACTCAGGCGCCGCGCCGGTGCCCCCCGGACCATTGATTTCATGCTGTGGTCCGACCCGCCCGAAGAACCGCCCCAGGAGCTGCGCGACGCGCAGGCGATGCTCCACCGGGCGGGCATCGTGCTGGCCGTCGGCATGGTGATCCTGTTCTTCCTCCTCGGGCTGGCTTGAGGGCGACGCCCCTCGGGTCCGCCCCCACGCGTTTCCCGGGCGGCTCGCGCCGATGCCGTACGGGCGTGACGACGGGGGTGCGAACCGGGCCGGAACGGCTGGGGTAGGGCCCGGCGGACATCTGCCCCAGGGTGCTGCCCCGCCGCCGTCGCGCGCCTCGTTCCCCTGTGCGGTTCCGCGCGGGGAGTCGTGTCCCTTACGCCGTCCCGTACGCCCGTCCCATCCGCCCCGTCCCATGCGCCTGAACGCGGCGCACAGCGCACACGACGACCCGGTGCTACCCCGGCGCGCGGAGCGCCGTCGCCGGCCGCTGCGCCAGGGCGATGCGCGTCGTGATCACTCCCGTCGCGAGCGCCAGCGCCCCCGCGCCGCCCACGATGAGCGCGGTGACGGACGGCGACAGGTCCAGGCGCGCGGTGCCGGTCAGGGCGCGGGCGCAGCCGGCGAGGACGGCTCCGGCCACCGCCGAGCCGAGCAGCAGCGCGGCGAGCACGGTGACGGCGTTCTCCAGGGCCATCATCCGGCCGATCTGCCGGCGGGTGGCTCCGACCAGCCGCATCAGCGCGAACTCGCCGGAGCGCTCCATGGTGGTCATGACCAGCGTGTTGACCACGGAGATCGACGTGAAGACAGTGATCACGGCGAGCAGCAGATACGTCACGGTCATCGACGCGTCCTGCCGGTGCCGGGCCTCGGCGGCGTACGCGGCGCGGTCGAGCACCCGCCACCCCGCCGCCTGCCGCCCCTTGGCCAGCGTGGCCAGCCCGTCCGCGACCGCGCGCTCCCGGCCGGGCGCGGACCGTACGTACACGGTGTCCTGCCCGAGGGTCTCGCCGTCCATGAGGTGGCGTGCGGCGAGCCGTTGCGGGAGCACGATGTCGCCGAAGCCGTTGCCTCGCGGGTAGCGGTAGGCGACCCGTACCCGCTCGACGCGGTCGTCATCCAGGAGGAGGCGCACCTCGTCGCCGGTCCGGGCGCCCGCCGCGCGGGCCAGGCCCTCGCTCAACGCCACGTCGTGCGCGCCGAGTTCCGCGGCTCCCTCAGCGCCCCGCGCGGTCGCGCCGAGGTCGAGCACCCGCCCGAGCGGCCCGTCGGTGACGGCCTGCGCGATGCCGCCGGGGCCGCGGTGCGCGTCGTCCTCGCCGGTGAGCACCTTCGCGTACGTACTGGTCGTGCCCACCGCGGCGGCCACCCCCGGCACCCGGCGCACCGTACGGGCGGCATCGGCGGGCAGTCCGTCGCCGCTGGTGACGATGTGGTCGGCGACCATCCGCTCGCTGTCCTGGCGGTGCTGCTCGCGCCACTTCATCTGCGGCACGAACAGCGAGACCGCCGCGAACGCGACCGTCAGGGCCAGCGGCATGATCGCCGACGCCAGCCGCCGGTGGCCCGTACCGAGGTTCGCGCCGGCCACGAAGCCGACGCCGGGGAACAGCAGCTTGCACAGCCCGCCGAAACCCGCGCCGACCAGCCTCCCGATCCACGGGGCCAGCAGTGCCACCGCGACCATGAAGACCATGACCATGCCGGACGCCGCGTTGACGTCGGAGCTCGACCCCGGGCTGTCCGCGATGGACTCCAGCCCCCACACGCCGCCACCGAGCACCAGCAGCCCGGCGGCCGTACGCACCCACCCGGCCCGGTGCCGGGGCGTGGCCGCCTCGCCCAGCGCGCGCATCGCGTGCACCCGCGCGGCCCGCCTGCCGCTGCTCCACACCGCGGCCTCGGCCGTCACCCAGCAGACGGCCGCCGCCGAGGCCAGGCTCACCGGCCCGAAGTCCAGCCGGAACCCCGGGGAGAACATGCCCTGCCCGGCGAGCGCCGCCCGCAGCCCGGCGGCCAGCAGCACCCCCAGCCCGCAGCCCGGAAGCAGCGCCGCCACAGTGACCACGAGCGCCTCGTAGGCCACCATCCGCCGCACCTGGCGCGGGGTCGCGGCGATGGCCCGCAGCAGCGCGATCTCCCGCGTCCGCTGCTGCACGCACAGCGAGAACGTACCGGCCACCGCGAACGCCGCCACGAACAGCGAGATGAAGCCGAACGGCACCGCGAACGCCACCACATCCGGCCCGCCTGTCGCGGCCCCGGCCCGCGCGCCCGACTCCAGCAGCACCGCGCACGCCGTCACCAGCGCCTGCGCGCAGACCATCGCGATGAAGGAGCCGACGAAGTCCGTCCGACGGGACCGCACGGTCCACCAGGCGAGCCGCAATAACGCCACGATCAAATCCCCCAGTTCGCCGGTCCGCGCCCACCCCTGTGCGCCGCCCCGATCGTAATCGGGCGGTCGCCCGCTTCGACGGCGGGCGACGGCGGGCTCGCTCCCCCCGCCTACCATGGCCCGTATGGATCTCACCCCCCCGCGCCGTCTCGTGCTCGCCTCCCAGTCCCCCGCCCGGCTCGGGCTGCTGCGGCAGGCCGGGTTCGCGCCGGAGGTGATCGTCAGCGGCGTCGACGAGGACGCGATCAGCGCGGCGACCCCCGCCGAACTGGCCCGGGTGCTCGCCGAGGCGAAGGCCGAGGCCGTGTCCGTACGGCCCGAAGCGGCGGGCGCGCTCGTCGTCGGCTGCGACTCGGTGCTGGAACTTGACGGGCAGGCGTACGGCAAGCCGGCCGACGCCGAGGACGCCACGGCCCGCTGGAAGGCCATGCGCGGCCGTGCCGGAATCCTGCGCAGCGGCCACTGCGTGATCGACACGGCGAACGGCCGCCGCACGTCGGCGACGGCGTCCACCACCGTCCGCTTCGGCGAGCCGACGGACGACGAGATCGCCGCCTACGTCGCCACCGGCGAACCGCTGCGCGTCGCGGGCGCGTTCACCATCGACGGCCGCGCCGCCCCGTTCGTCGACAGCATCGACGGCAACCACGGCACAGTCCTCGGACTCAGCGTCCCGCTGCTGCGCGAGTTGCTGACGCGGCTCGACGTCCGCGTCACCGACCTCTGGGCCTAGACATGCCGCGGGGCGCGGAAGGGACTTCCGACGCCCCGTTCCGCGCCCCGCCGGGCGACCGTCGCCGTGACGGCTACGGCATGGCCCTGCTCAGCTCGCCGAGGGCCTTGTCGGCCCCCTGCGACACCCCGCCGATCAGCTTCCCGCCCCCCTCGGCCAGCCCGCTCCTCAGCTCGCCGCCCCCCTTGTGCAGTTCCCTGGTCGCCTGAGCCGTCCCCTTGCTCAGCCCGCCGCCGACCCCGTCCTCGATCCCGTTGGAAACCCCGGGGTAGAGACTGAACTGCGGCTCGGCCCCCTCCATCGGCTTCGGCATCGGCGCCGTGGGCAGCGGCGCCTCGGGAGTGGGCACGGGCGGCATGGGGGCGGCGGGCCCCGGGGCGGCTGAGGCGACGCCATTCGCCAGCGAGAGGGCGGAGGCTGCGAGGACGGCGGCTGTTGCGATGCGCTTGATCATGCTTGGTCAACGAGAGGGGCGGGGGCGAGTCACCGCGGCAGCCCGGATGCCGCTGCCTCCGGCGGTTGCGTGGGTCCGGTCGTACGGGTCCGGTCGTACGGGTCCGGTCGTACGGGTCCGGTCGTACGGGTCCGGTCGTACGGGTCCGGGGGTACGGGTCCGGGGGTACGGGTCCGGCCTCGCCCCCGCCGGCGGGGGTAGCGGCGCTGCCGCGGAGGGCCGGCCCGGCACGGTGCGTATGCGATTCTGGGAGGTCGGTCCGCCGGGAGAGCGGCGGCCGGTTAGCCGCCTCGGAGGAAGCACCCGCCCATGCCCGCGTCCGTACCCGCGCCCCCGCCCGCAGCCCCCGGCCCGCAGTCCGTCGACCGCGCGCTGGATCTGCTCGACGCGGTCGCCGAGGCCCCCGGGCCGGTTACCGCCAAGGCGCTGGCCCGGCGGCTCGGTTGCGGGCTGTCGACCGTGTACGCGCTGCTCGGCTCGCTCACCGCGCGCGGCCACCTCACGCGCTCCGCCGCCGGTTACACCCTCGGCTACCGCCTTCCGGCGCTGCACCGCGCCTTCCAGCGGCAGATGCGGATCGACGACGGCCTGCACGAGGTGCTGCTGCGGGTGCGGCGCGTCGCGGGGGCCGACGCGTACTTCAGCGCGTACCGGGACGGCGAGATCGCGGTGCTCGACGGGACGACGGCGATCCACGACACGGAAGCGGTGTTCTCGGTCGGCCAGGAGACGACGGCGCACGCTACCGCCCACGGCAAGGTGCTGCTGTCGGCGCTGCCACGGGCCGCGCGGCACCAGTACCTGGCGGCGCGCGGCATGCGGCGGATGACGCCGCGCACGATCACGTCGCCGGACCGGTTCGACCTCGAACTGCGGCGCGTGCGCCGGGACGGCTTCGCCGTGGAGATCGAGGAGGCGCAGGCGGGCATGGCATGCGTCGCGGTGCCGGTACGGGCGACGGCGGGCCCGGCCGGCGGGGCGCGGAGCCGCCCGGTCACGGCGATCTCGGCGGCCCTGCCGCTGGCCGAGTTCACCCGCCACCGCCGGTCACTGACGGAGGCGATCCGGCGGGCCGCCGTGGAGGCGGAGGGGCTTACGGTGCACGACGTCTGAGCCAGGGGGCGCGGTGCGGTTCGTCACAGCCCGGAGCGTCGGGGTGCGGTGCGTCTGGGTGCGGTGCGTCTGGGTGCGGCGTCGGGCTCTCCGGGGCGGGGGTCCGGGACCGTATATTTACGGGCCGCTCGCCCTGAATCCTGAAGGAACCCGGAACTCCGGCCCA